>NZ_LQIM01000021.1:0-15886 GCF_001499985.1 Mycobacterium sp. IS-1556 | reverse complement strand
ACACGATCTCGGCGGCATGGGGAGTCGGCATAACCCAGTCTAACAACTCGACCGGAATTAATGACTCAGGACACTAGTCTAGTCGCTCCAGCTCGTAGACGTCGTCGAAGTACTCCTGCACAGTCGCGTGCGATGCGTCGGGCCTTGTGCCACCGGCTCGCTAGGTAGCCGGACTTACCGGCTCACTGGTAACCGGCGCCAGCGCCAGCAGATGGTGGCCACTCAGGCCTCATCTACTGAGAGCGTGCGTTCCAGACGCTGCAGGGGAGTGCCGGGCAGGGCCGCGGGAGTCGGTGTGTTCATGATTGCGTCTTCGACGGCCCAGTCGATGGCGGTCCGCGACTCGGAGGGCGGCGCGTGGTGCTCGTATGCGCCGACGTCGTACCCTTCGGGTGCCCGTGTGATGTTCACGGTGACGGGCACGCTCATCTCCAGGGCCGCCAGCCGCTGCGCGATGGCCTGGGCGAGTGTGGCTGCGTAGTCGTCGTATTCGCGCCTCCATTGTTCGTCGAGGGCAGTTTCCAGTGCCGAGATAGCATCCATCGCTTGCTCATATGCGATCTCGCCCGGAGTGGGGTCGCGGTAGTTCTTGGCCTCTTCTGACAATTCGCGCAGCAGAGCGGTGTCGGCATGGTCGTCGGCCGGGTCCTGCGGCCAGTTGGTGTAGGTGATCAGTAGATATCCGTTCTCGTCCACTGACACCCAGTCGACAGCTGCGATGCGGGGATCGTCGGGGGAGAAGGGGCCTGGGGGGAGGTCGGTGGGCTGCGGGATGGCCTGGGCGCGGTCGTCCAATTCGAGATGCGCGTCGTTGTATTCGTCGTCGCTGGGATCGCCGATATGGCTGAGAATGCTTTCCACCCACAGGTCGACGACGACGGGTTCGGTCCGATGCCGCATCAGGTCTTTATCGTCGAATACGGTGGATTGCAGTGTCTGGCGGACTCTTTCGGCTTCCCACGAGCCCGGCCGGCCGGCAAGGGCTTCCTCGATGCTGCCGACGTTGGCGGCAGCGCCAGCCAGTGCCAGCGTCACGAACTCGGCCCAGTCGATGGGCACCGCGGCGCGTGGATCGGGATCTGGTTCCCACTGTCCCGAGGCGTTGCGCCGGGAGAGCTGGTTGGTCAGTCGCGTTGCTTCGGTCAGGACGGCGATAGCGTCGGCGAGGACCTCGCCATAAGGCCGCGGAAGGGCAGCCTGGTCGTCGGTGAGATACCCGGTGTCGAACAGGGCCGCCGACAGGACCTCGCGGTATGGGCGACCTATAACGCGAGCGACCGCAGCAAGATTCGTGCGGTCAGGCAACCGGCTCACACCGTGGATGCGCCACTTACGCAGGGCCTCGCGACTGAACCCGATCCGCCGCGCGACCTCGGACTCGCTGGTCCCGTGGGCGTTGCGATAGCGGTCGATGAGCTCGACGAGGCGAGAGGCTGCCACACCGCCAAGTATTCTGCGACACTTCGCGAAAGTCAACTCTCAGTACGCGCATATGCCAACTATCAGTTGACATAACGGATGTTACATGGCATGCCAATCCGAGCGACTACCAAAAAGCGGCGGCTTAGAGATCTCGCCACTTGGAGCAAATGACAGCATGCCGCCGCTCTGACGAGATGTGTCACGTGACAAAAGCAGGTTCGTCCCTTACCGACTATCCAAAAAGTCCCTAGGTGGATTTCTGGGGCTCACTGCAACATGTCCTGTCTCGCATCGCTAGCGTCCAGTGCTAGCATTATGCAGTGGCAAGAACGATCACGTTGCGTTTGTCCGATACGGCGTACGAGTCCGTCAAACGATATGCCGACGAAGATCAGCTGTCGATGAACTCCTGGATCGAGAGCCTCCTCGATATTGAGGATATGCGGCGTCGGTGTGCGGCACACGACGAGTGGATGCGAGCACACCCCGATGCAACGGCGTTCAGCGAGGCGTGGGCAGACCGCAATCTCGATGAGTTAGCGGAGCGTTGAGCCACTCCCCGCGGCGGGGCGACATCTGGTCAACCGACGCCGGTGTCAGCGTGCTTGTCATCTCCTCCACCGTGTACAACGAGATTCCAAGTGAGCCGACAGTCATCGTCGTGCCGGTATTCGCCACCGAACCCGACACCGGATTTGGCGTGGATCTAGGCGAGAGTGACTGGGCTGCACCAGGACTGGTCACTAGCATGCGCAAGACCAGACTAAACGCACGCCGCCGCCGGATTGATGTCCAAGCCCTCACCGACATCAATAACATGCTCTTCAAGATTCTCGCGACGCCGGATCGGTGACAGGGTCTCGGCTTGCATTCCGGAGCCGAGCCTCGGTCGGACAGACTGCCCAGAAACCGCAGGAGCTACTGTTCCCGCTGCTTGTCGATCAGGCCGTACAGCGGGTTCTTAGCGGCTGCTGCGCGGTTCTGCGTTCCCGCGCCATCGACGTAGCGCTGCGACGTCACCATCGACTCGTGTCCGAGAAGCTTCATCAGCGCGTAGACGCTGACGTTGCCGTTCGCGAGTTCGGTGGCGAACGTGTGCCGGAAGCCGTGCACCAGAACCCCCGTCGCGCGTTGGCTGTTCAGCCCTGCCTTCTTGAAGGCGCGCAGCACTCGGTACTGCAGGGTGCCCCGGGTGATGCGTAGACCGTCACTGCCGACGAATAGTGGGGCCATGGCGGGCCAGGCGGCCAGTCCGTCGTCAGTGAGCCGCCGGCGTTTGACGCTGGCTGGAAAGCGGACCGCCCTAGATTTTAGGTAGCCCTCGAGTTCGTGAATCAGTGCGAATTCCACCGGTATTCGGCGGTCCTTGTTTCCTTTGCCCCGCACATGAAGGACACCGCCATCGTCTGTCAGTCGGACGTCGCCGATGTTGGCGCGCACAAGCTCGTCTGCGCGCAATCCGGCGAGCACCGCCGTCAGCACGATCATCCGGTCGCGTTCAGCCCAGTCGGAGTGACGCGCGGAACCGTGGTCTCGGTCGATCACATTCAGCAGTTCGGAAATCGTTTCAGTTCCTAGCCCTTTCGGGAGTGTCTTCGCCACTTTGGGTCGGCCAATCAGCGGCATCGGATTGCCCGTGATGAGCTCGCCGGTATAGAGGAAGTCGCACAACGTGTTCCAATTTGACCAGCAGCGCCGGATAGATGCCGCCTCATGGGTGTCGGCATATTCCGCGAAAGCCGCCCGCATCGCATCCTTCGTGATAGCGGCCGGCGGCAAGTGCCTGACAATCCCGGGATCACCGGCTAGCAGGGTAGCGATTGCAACGAAATCCTGTCGGTACGCCTTGGTGGTATGCGGTGAGGGCTTGCGGATGGCTCGATCCGCCAGAAACGCCAGAAACCACCCGGGGTAGGGCGATTCATCATCATCAAGGCGGCCCGGCACCGGTGTCATGAAGCAATAATCGCACATTTGATGGATAACGAATGTTATCCACGAAAAAGTCCGCCGTTTTCATCAGATGAATCACGGGCGCCGGGACGGCGTCGATTGGCGCCGCTATGGTGTGGCGGCCAAAGCCCTTGTTGGTCTGTGGATTTGGGCCCAGCGGCGGTGGGTGGCGGAGTGCCCATCTGCGGGATGGGGCCGACACGCCGAGTCAAGTCGTCTCACGCTGACGTTCCTACCACGGCGGATGTGGTAATGCTTCAGGAGATGATTCAATGACTTATTGAATGAGACAATCTGGAGGCCGTTTTGCCCGTCGATCTGAGCGGTCGCGTGTATGTGGTCGGTTCGGTTCCGGTGTTGCATCCGGAGGCCCAGACGGTCAACGAGATGCCGAGCCCTTGACCCCTATTCGTGTCACCAATCCGTAGCACAGCCGCGTGTAGCGCTTACGGCTGGGCCAGCGCTATGAAGTCCGGAGCCGCCGACGATGACGACGTGAATCAACCCGAGGTCGCTCGGCTGTCCGGTGACCTTTAGCAAGTGGCCACCTGCGGAAGCCCTCTCGAAAAGTGGTGAAGTCTGCGGCGCCAAAGCCGGGCTCTGCTTGATATCGCGGCGGCAAGAATGCGACGACTGTGCAGGCACGCCGCATAAGGTCTACGCCGTTGACTCCGCGCCGTTCGGGCACAGATGTGTAAACGCCAATCGTGTCACGATATCGGGTACGTATGTGGCGCCACGGCCGACAAGTCCGACGCGAAGCTGGTGGCAGGCATACCAACCCTGAGCCAGCAGTTGGCCGTCACTGTGGAATGCGCTGGGATCCCCACTGCCTGAGAACGCGCGATGGAGTTCCTCCAGGAACTGAATTTCGCCGGGGGACAGCGGTTTGGCATGCGCAGCGGAAACGCCCGCCAGGCCTCCTACTCCTGGTAGCCCGGCTAACAATAGTCCTGCGATCACCATCTTGAATGTGGTCAATTCAACCTCCTAGCAAATCGCCTCACCAACCAAGACATCAAGCGGATTCCCGGCGACTACAGATTTTCCGGGGGACTAAGCCAGGTGTGGGTCTGCGTAATGAAAAACCGGAAGGGACCACGCTCGCAGTAGGTGCTGCTATCGGCCATCGTTACACACATCGTCCCGTTCCAGGATACGTAGCTGCGCGGCGGCAGCGTTCGCTGCGCTTGTCCCGGCGGCCACTGGATAGGGACGACCGGATCGTAACGAACCACGATGTTGCCGTTGAACCAACCGATATGGCGTGCCCCCCCGGGTGCACCGGGAATATCACCGGCGCAGCCAAAGCCTCCCCTATCCCAGATGCCGCAATTCAGTCCTGAGGGCGTCAGAAACCATACGCCGGGAGCAGCGCCGGCAGCAAAGAATTCGTCAGGCTCGAGACTGTCATAAGATCTCACAATGAGGTCGCCGTCCGGGTACGGATCGGTCGGAGGTGCAGGTGGCTCTGGGTGTCCCGTGGGAGCCGTGACGAGCGCCAACCCGATCGCAAACACGGTCGTCGCCAACCAGCGGCAGACTCCCTTGTGCTTATACATTCTCGTTCTCCAGATTGCGAGCGCGGCATTTATGGGGTTCGGCGATCTATGGCAAGTTCCCCGGTGACGATTTGCTCTCCGATCTGTGCGGCGCGCTGCCGTAGCACGTCGCATTCCCAACATTGAGTGTGCTTTCGCAGATGACGTCCCCGTGATAAGAGATGCGCACCGTCACCCATTTCTTAGGCCAATCTAGCGCTGAGGTGAATCGGGCTAGGGCGCGCCAGTCGGCGCTCAGTTCGGAGCCGTCTGCTGTCGGACTGAATGGGTCGACCACGGTAACGGTTGTTCGCCAGGGCAGCGGTACATCGTCCAAATACTTCTTTCCTGAGCCGTCGCGGTACTCGATGAATGCCGACGGTATGTCATCAGAAAAGACCTCGTAAGTCACGCTATCATCAGCCCGGGCGGTCGGCGACGACACGACGCAGGCAACGCCAGCAATCGTCGTCGCGACAATCATCGGAACCGTCATGATGGTATTCGATTCATTCGGGCCTCCCGGCTGGCAGCAACTGAATATCTAAGCGACGACGCTATCGACCTGTCTCATCGAACGCATCTAGGCTCCGGCTAACACGACTGTGGTAAGAATGCTCCCGGTGTTTTGATTCTGCAGAACATTCGCCCCATAATCTGTGTAGGAGCAATCGGGGATGGCGTCATAGCCTTGCAACAACAGGGCCTTTATCGACTGAAATTCAGTGAGGTGTGCGCCTTGGAGCATCCTGGCCCTAGTGCCGCCATAGCCAAGATCCTTCAGCAGTGGTAGTGGATCAGCCGGCTCGTCCACCGGGCTCCGCAGCTCAAACGGGGCGGCGCGTGCGGTGTGATCGATCCAGGCATCAGCCGATCGATTGATGTCAGCGGCGGCCTCCTCGAGTGCCGGGTCAGGCCGCAACGGTCCACAGGTACCGCTGCGCATTGAATTCACCGCGCTCCTAAGCGCATCTGCCGAATCCGCGATCGCCGACGGAGCCACCGCAATGCTCCCAGCAAGAATCGACATGCCCATCACTGCCGATGCTATTCGCTGTACGCGGCAATATGGCAGGGAACGGGTGATCATTCCGAGCATCGGGGTGTCATTATGCATAGTTGCTTCCGTTCTACGCGCCGTCGCAGACGTGCGAACGGTGGATGTCGCTGCCCCAACGTTTCGCTTTCTGGACCGACGGTCCGGTGAACCAGTTCGGCTGATGGGCCTTGATGCCGTCAGTCACGTTCGATAGCTGCTCCCATAGCTTGTAGAAAGCCTCAGCCTCATAGAGAGGAAAGTAGACATCGCCGAAATGGTTCCGACTTTGGGTGAACGCGCGAACGCGCGGTTCCATGAAGGCCAGGGACTGATCGATATTTCCGGTGACGATATCAACCTGTTCCTGCAGGCCGTAGAGGCTGTAGTCGTAGTCAGTACCGTTCGGGGCTATCCGGTTGAATTGAAGCCGGTCGATCTGGTCCCGCAGCGTCACATATTGAGCGTTGTACCACTGGCACAATTCGCGTTGTGCGCTGATGTCCGCATCGGTGATGTTGCCGCGGGTTTGGTCGTACGGGAAAGGAAATTTGGGCGCCCAGTTTGAGGGGGTGGGCGTGATCGGGGCGAGAGGCCGGATCAGGGCACTATCGGGGGGAGGATCGGGTGGCGAGGGCGGATCGGGTGGATGGGCCCTCGACGTTGCCCCAGTCAGGATGGCCAACGCCGACAAAACAATCACGATGCCAGCCAGCACGGCCCCGCCGCGGCGAGCGAGTTGCATTCGCCTTCTTCGCAATGACTTTGAGTCCTGCCGATCGAATCCCGACGGCCGATCGGCGACGAGCGTCGTAATCACCACCGACGCCTTACTCACTTCGGCCCTATCACTGAGCCGATGCCGCCCACATCTGTGATCTGCCAGTCTTTATTGCTGTCAACCGTGACGCTGTATGTCGCCGTCGACTGGAGCGCCTCGGGCGCTTGCACAGTCTTGGTTTGAACGCTGACAAAACAATCAACCACGAAAACGCCCCCGCTATTCGAGCGGACTTTGGCTACCAGCGGTTGCGCGGTCGAAGTCCATTCCAGTGGAACAAGGATCTGTTCCATGGACACGGCCGCTTTTGTCAACTCGTCGTTAAGCTCCGGGCTGGTTCCCGCTACGAGTTTAACTTTCCAGGCCTGGAGGTCTTTGAAATCCATCGTTGCCGCGTTGACTGCATAATCGAGGGCAATCTTCTCGGCACGTGCATTGTTAGCCGATTCGCTAGCCTGCGTGTCCAGCTTGTGCTGCGCTCCGAGGTATAACCAAGTCGTCGTGCCCGCCAAGCCAACCAGTACGGCTATCACCACACCGATCGTCACGCTACGAACGCTTAAGGAGATCGACCGACGTCGGCCGGGCGCCTTTGCGCCGGTAGATGCTTGTTCGTCCGGTACGTCGGCCGGATCCGCGGTCGGGGGCGCGGCCGAATCTTCGCTCGGCACCTCGGCCGGCTCCTCCGTTGGCGGTCCGGCGGGATCTGTTCCGGCCGCAGTCGGTTCTTGGGTGTCGGTTTTACTATCCGTCATGGTCGTGCCTTCCTCGGATGGGCCGTTAGGGGATGACGCGCAGCGTGATTGTTCCGTCGGGTGGCACGGTGGCCAACATATTGTCCAATAGTTGGCCGGTGTCCAAATTCATCAGCGCCCCGGCGATTAAATTCAATTTCGGCTGAAGCGCATCGCCGAACACTTTGAGGTCTGGGCCCCGGTCGTCCAGAAACTTCTGAACCCGTTGCAGGAAATGATAGAAGTTCATGACATTTTCCGGCTCACCGCGGTGCATCATCCCCGGTATATGTCTGTAGAGGTCTTGGATGGATAGGCCGAGGTCCCGGATTATGGGGTCAAGTTCAAAAAGCACAGGACCCACCCATTCGGCGTTGCGTAGCAGTGACTGGAAGTTCTCGAGCAACACACGGCCGCGGCCGCGCATGTCCGCAGCGGTGTTTCTCAACAGGATGCTGGCGCGCGATATGTTGGGTAAGGTGACGGCTGGATCTGGCAGTGCGGCATCAAGCTCGCCGAGGATGCGTTCCAATTCTTCGGGGTTTAGCTGGTTGAGAACTCGCACGACGCTATTCGCCAACTCTGATATCGACGCGGGCTGTGTGACTTGTTCCGTGGCGATGCTCTGCCCGTCTTGCAGTATCGGCCCCTCTTCGCTGTGAGGGAGCAGGGAAATATAGGATTCACCGAGCGCGGATAGATTTTCGAGCCGCACCTCGCTGCCGACCGGAATTCGGTAGCGGTCCTGCACGTAGAATTCGACGGTGGCGGCCTGGACAGTCGCGCCGGTAGCGGTGACCTTGCCGACTGGCACCCCTCGCAGTAGCACATTCGAGCCGACAACCAGACCATTGAGATCGGCTGCCTCCATGGACAGATTGATGCGATCAGGAGGTGGTTTAACCCGGATTCCGAGGGTGGCAAAGTAGCCAAGTACGAGAACTATTATTGCGCCGAATACCGCAAACGATATGACATCACGTATCCTCATGGCACTGCCCCTAGGATCCGTAGCACGTCTTGCACGTTGCCCGATAGTTCGCGCCCATCAGGACCAACTATTGAGGTGATGTTGATGGCCGGATACTTGTCTTGCGGAAGGAAGAAATCCGTGAACAACCGCCGCCACTTCGGAATTTCTTCTTCAAACGCCCATTTCGAACGCTGAAACGCTCCGACGGATTCGGCCAGCGAATTCAGTAAAGGAACCAGCCAGAACCCACCCTCGTAGATGCTGCCGACTCCTGGAAGCAGCTTAGATACTTGGTTAGCTACCCAGATCCCGCGCTCAAAGCCCCGGACGCCTTTCGGTGTAACCCAGTCCTGGAAATTCGGGATACGGTCGTTCAAGACTTGACCTGTTCGCGACACGCCGTCCAGCAATTGGTCAACTTGATCGATATTCGCCGACAGGTCCGAGAGATCGGCGACAACCCGACCAGTCAGCCTACGCACCTCATCGTTCGGCGGTGTCAGCCGATTGATGCGGATGATTGTGTTCTGTATGCGCTGAATGGATCCGCTGGACACAAAGTTCGCGAGGCTGGCGATGGTGTCTTCCAGCTGTGGCGGGGACGTCGTTTGCGTTAGCGGTATCCGCCCGCCCTGGGCCAAAGGGGGCGGTGGTGAACCGCTGGTCGGCGGGCGCTCAAGGGCGACGTAGATGTCGCCGAGTACCGTTGCTTGTTGCAACGCCGCGTGGATGTTCGACGGCACCACGACCTCGGGGTCGATCCGCGAGGTGACGTCGACCTGATCGGTCGCGAGTTTTACGTCGGCGACGACTCCGACGGTCACGCCGTCAAGCACCACTTTTGCCCGGTCTGGCAAGTTGAGCACGTTGTCGAATTCCATGACGATGTCGTATCCGCCGCGATACGAATTGCCCGGCTGCGGCAGCGCGTTGACGTTGAGCGACGCACACGACGAAACCGCGACAACGCTGGCCACGACCGTCAGCCGCCCGAACCCGCGCGTCACCGGCTCGCCTCCGTCAGAACGTACTGCAGCAGCGCCACATCGACCGCGTACGGCGTGCCCTGGACGTTCGCGCAGCTGCCGGGCATCGACGCGTTCATGATGTTGCATGTCAAAACCCCATCGGGGGTGCGGACGCGGTACAGGGGAGGACGGTATCGAAGGGTGCCGAATTGGTGGTTATTGACGATGTTGATCGTCGTGTTGATGAACCGAGGCACCGGATTGAGAATGGAAGCGTAAAACGGCGCTCGTGGGGTCAGCTTCCTAAGGACAGTGGCGACCGCGTCGAGCGTTTGCTGCGATTCGGCACCGAGTTCCTTTTCCAGATCCGAAACCATGGTGAGGAGCGGGATCAGCCCCTCGAATATCTTGTCGCCACCCCACACTGCCTGCGCAGTCCCTGGCAGCGCTATTACCGCGCCGGACAGCACTTCCTTCACCATTGGCTCGATGTCGGCAAGCGTTGACGTCAACTGAGCAAGGTTGACGACGATGGAGCCGATGTCGCCGATCGCCTGGTCGGGGGAATCAAGTAGCGCCGAGGCTGTGGTCACCAGTCTATTGATGTCGGCTCCCTGGTTATGCAGCGCCTCATCTATCCCACGCACGACATCACCCATATTCGACGACCCGTCGGGGTTGATCGAATTGATGAATTCGGTCGCCGATCCGATTATTTCGGACAAGCTTTTCGGGGTGAATGACTTGTCCAGCGGAATGCACGTACCGGCGGGCAGCTGTGGACCCGCTTCATAGTTCCCGACTAGCTCCAGGGACCGGTCGGCGAGGATCGAAGTCGACCTGATGACTGCCTTGACGTCATCGGGAAGCAGACGGTGCTCGTTCACCGTGAAATCCACCCGGACGTGGAGCATCTCGGGAGTGACGGCGGTGACCTTGCCGATCTGGTAACCCATCTGGGTGACCGGGTTGTCGACATACAGGCCCACGGTGTCGGGCATGATCGCGCAATAGGCGGCGTGCGATTCTTGGCTGCTTGGCGCGCATGAGCCACACACGGCAACGAGCGCCGCAGCGACTAGTGCTACTGGGGCTGTTGGGCGGACCGCGCGTGAAGGTGGCATGACCATCAGCATGGGCTCCCCGGAATCGGAATACACAGGTCGGTGGCCAACAACTCTGGCGCCGCATTCTCGGCATCCAAGACTCGGTTGAACAAGTTCTGCAGCCGCTTCAGGATACGGATAGTGACGCCATTACGTTCGACGAACAATCGCCCCTTGTGCTGATACTGTCGGACTTTCTCGACAAATTCCGCGCGATGGTTTTCATAGAAATCCGGAATCGCCTTGAGCGCCATCATGACGTCGCCAACGCCGTCGAGGCTGGCGCCGAAATTCTTGCCGTAGAGCTCGAGTGTCTGTATCACGATTGACAATTTCCGGACCAACTGGACAATCTGCTCGCGGTAATTGGTTAGCGCGAGGATGTACTCATCTGACATTTCGAGTATGGCGGTGATCTGTCCGCGCTGTCGCTCGATTGTCGCCACCACAGAGTTTCCGGCCTCCATTATCGCGGACAGCGCCTCCACATTTGTACCGGTGAGTCCTTCTCGTATTCGATCGAGTGACTCGTTGACCGGCTGTGGGTTGACATTCTGAGTGATCTTTGTCGTATCGGTCAGGGTACGCATTAGGTTGTAAGGCATGGTCACCCGTTCCCGGGGAATAGGCGTTTCGCCCAAGGGTGCGTCACCAATAGGTACGAGGTTCACGTAGTAGCCGCCAACCACGGTCAGCATGCGAACGTCGATTTGCGACTGGTCACCGACAAATGCGCTATTATCGACGCGCGCCCGTACGCGCACCAGATTTGACTCTAATGAAAGATCTTTGACCGATCCCACCGTGATACCGGCTATTCGCACATCGTCTCCCGGGCGTATCGACGCCGCATCATCGGTGTAAAAGGTCACGATTTTCTGCCCCGGCGGGTTGACATATACCGCAGCCAGCACCAGCGACACCACGGCCACGAACACCAGCGCCCCAGCACCCCATGTAATCGGGTTTCGCAGCAGCGATTTCAGCGATTGCATAGAATCACCCGGCTACCGTTCAACAGTACATCCATGGTCTCTGGCAGCTGTATTCGGCCCCGAGAGCACGGCTGGGGTGTTCCCACTTCTTCACCCGGGGGTGGGATATTCTCCCACATAACCGGCACTAGCTTGAATGCATCAAAAAAGTTGTCGAGGTTGCTGAATGCGCGGTCCAGCGCCTCATCAACATTAACCCCGGGCTTGAAACCGGCATTATGGAACAATCGTATCGCCGGCTCGGTGAAAGCAGGTCCATAAAGCTGAGATCGTCGAAACTGGTCGAGCACTTTGAGAGCATTATCGACCGGCTCATTCACCAAGTTCAATATGTGGATGAAAGTTTTTGATTGACCCCCGATGGCGTCAGCTAGTTCAGCAAGATTGCGCATCAAGATCGCCACGACCTGCTGGCGGTCCGATACCAGCTCGGTGAGGCTACGGAGGCTGTCCAGCAACGGTGCCAGACCGCTGCCGTCACCTGACAAGAAAGCTGCTACGTTCGCGGTGAAAGTGTTGATTTCTTGGGGATCTAACGTGGCGAGAACCGGTTGCAACCCGTTGAATAGCGCGGTGATGTCAAATGACGGCTGCGTCATCGCAGTGGACACCTCTGTCACGAGATTGGCCGTCGAATAGCCCTCGGCTGGATCTACTACATCGATATACCGCAAACCCGTGAGGGCTTGGAACTTGATGGCCAGCCTCGTGCGGTGCACGACACCGTATCGCTTGTCCAGGGTAAATCGAACCGCGGCAACGTTTTTCCCGTCGTGCTGCGAGAGGTTGACAGCCTCAACCTTTCCGACACGGACTCCACGGACGCGTACATCGGCATCCATATGCAGTCCGGACGCGTCAGTAAACTCCGCGGTGTACATGCGCGTATCCGTCTCCACGGGGTTGGTAATAACGTTTGCGAGCAGGATGAACAGCACGACGGTCACACCGACGGCCAACCCCAGGCGCCACAATGCAGCAATAGGCTTCATCCCGGGCCCCCCATGATTCCAAGTGGCGCCGCCACACCGGGAAGGCTGTCCAGAACGATTCGCACCTGAAGTGCGCGCTGTTCGGAGTTTCCCGCATACATTTTTTCAAACCGCGTACGCAGTTCCATCATCGTCTCAGCGAATTTTTCGGGCCTGAGCAAAGGGGGTACCACATCCGAAATCGCTTTGACCCCTTCAATCATGGGCAACAGGTTCCTGACATGGCTGTACTCCAGCTTGCCAATAGCGGCAAAAAGACCCACTTGCGCCGTGTCGATGAATTGATGGTATACGGTCTGATAATATTCCTCAGTCTCGTCGGAGAGGTCCGGCACTCTCACGTTCTCCAGGAATGGTGGTTCGCCTGGCGGGAGCGCCGTGCCCGGCGGGAGCTGCGGGATATTGAGAGAAATGAAACGTTGACCGGTGTCAATCACCGCGTCGGCAAATGAAGGAATTGCCGTACTCGCGGCTGCGGTATTGGCCAAGAGTTGCGCGGTCGGTACCGTTTGCACGTCTGCGACTGCTTTCGTCACAATCAATATGGTCTCGAGTAGTGGGTTCAATCCGTCGGTGTATCGGGTAGCCCAATCGAAGACCCTGATCAGCTGTGGAGTAAGTGTGCTGGCGGAAACACTGCCAAGTTGAGACAGCAGCTCCGAAAGGGTCGAGTTTCCTTTCGGTACCAAACTGATCTGGGCCCCGTCACGTAGGGGATGGCCACCAGGACTCGGGATGACGTTGACACCAGGGACGCCGAAGTAGTTGATTGGGCGGAAATCGATGTTCATCGCGTCCGTGAGACCCGCCCCCGGACGGTTCTGCAGGTCGGTCAAGAGTCGAACACCACCGCCGGGCAAACTGGCGACGGTCGTGACGTTTCCTATCTCTTTCCCGTGCATTACCACCGCGGTCCCCGCCCCGATGCCCTGGCCGACATATGGGGTATCGATCGTTACGGAAATCCAGTCAGGTGGTCGACCGCCAAACGGATTCGTCACGATAATGAGCACAGCAACTGCGGCGAACAGCGCCACCACGGTACCGACGATCGCCAGAACCCGTTCCTGATATTGCTCCGATCCTCGTATCAACATGGCCGCCCTACCCCGTGAAAACGAATTCGGGTCGAAGTCCCCAGAGTGCCACGGTCGTCGTGAAATCCAGGATCATGATCGTGACCAGACTGGCGCGCACCGCGCGGCCTGATGCTTGCCCAACACCCACGGGTCCCCCCGAGGCGAAATAACCGTAATAGCAATGGATCAGCGTTGCCGCTGTGCAGTAGGTAACCGCCTTGATCAGGGAGTAGAAAAGATCCGTTGGTGTCAGAAACTGAACGAAGTAGTGGTCATAAGTACCGCCAGACTCGTTGTGGAATACCGTGATCACAGTATCCATTACGTAGAAAGTGGTGACCAGCGTCAGCAGGTATCCCGGTATCACGCACAACATTCCGCCGATCAGCCGAGTACCGACCACAAATGGTATGGGCCGGAGTCCCATTGCGTCGACAGCATCGATCTCATCGGAGATGCGCATGGCACCGATTTCCGCAGTCATTCTGGTGCCCGCCTGTGCAGTGAACGCGATGCCGGCGACGAGCGGCCCGATCACACGAACGGCGCCCACACCGCCGATGAGCCCCGATAGCGCCCCAAATCCGATGATGTCCATCACCGCGAGCGCCTCGATGGCTATCGAAGCGCCGACGGCGATACCGAGAACAAGCAACACGCTGATCGTGCCGCCGTCCACGATGATCGAGCCCCTGCCCCAGGCCAGATTGATCGTCGCGGCCAATGTTTGGCGAGTGTATCGCCGGACCGTCAGTGGCAGGTACCAGAATGTCTGTACGATGAACAATGCCCACTGACCGAGTTCATGTAGCGGCCTGCGGATTGTTCGCGCCGATGTCTTTGCAATCAGAGCGGGCAATGGTACGGAATGAGCCATTACCCAACCGCCATCGGAAAGAACATCGTCTGCAACTGCGTTATCGCAAGATTTGCGAAAACGATGCACACGACATTGACGACTACGGCCGCATTTACCGCATCGGCGACACCGCGCGGCCCACCCTTGGCCTCCATTCCCCGCAGCGCTGAAATGATCGCCACTATCGTGGCAAAGACGGCGGTCTTGGCCATGGCGAACCATACATCGGTCAGGTTCGCGAATGTCCCAAATGACATCCAGAAACTTCCTGGTGCAAGGTCACTGACCGCCACTGAGAGGATGAATGCGGCGCCGGTGCCCGATGCGATGATTAGGATGCACAAGAGCGGGGAAATCGCAAGCAGGGCCAAGAACCGCGGCACCACCAGTCGGCGGACCGGGTCGATGCCCATTACCCGCATTGCGTCGAGTTCCTCGCGCATTTGTCGTGCCCCGAAATCGGAAGCGATGGCTGAAGCTGCCGCTCCACCCATCAATAGACCGGCGGTGATCGGCGCGCCCTGGCGAACTACACCAACCCCACTGGCCGCACCCAGCAGCGCGGTTGCCCCCACTTGAGCGACCAATCCTGACGTCACGACGGTGACCATCGCACCGAACGGGATGGCCATCAGCAACGCGGGTGTCGCGGTTACTTTGAGTAGTGTCCATGCTTGCCAGAGGAACTCGGTCACAGGCAGCCGCAACGAAATGGTGTCGGTCACCGCGTAGCGCACGACTTCAACGAAGAGGCGTGTGCCGCGACCGGTGGTTCCAGCGGCGCGAACCGGAATCCCGCTAACCCTCGAAGCCGTCCGACCTGCTGTGCTCAAGGAAGGAGTCAAGGCTTGCCGCAAGGCATTGCCACCGACTCGCGTAGTCACATGATACCCCCACTACCTTGTGTTGCGGCCTGTGCGCAGGAACCCACGCGTCAGGCACCAAAGCGGCGGAATGCATTCGCTGCGTCTGGCAGGCAACACGGTGCAGTTAACCAAACGACTGGGAAGGTGTCGCCAATTTTCGACGAGATTTTCGGTGGCGGCCCCCCAACCTGAGGTCTGGCGCGTGATAGGTCTCCGGTGATCCAGCCAGGACGGGGTCAACGCTTGCTGCAAGCAATGGCCACTGACTCGAGTAGATACCTCAGACACCCATACCTCCCGTAGCGGCCGATGCACACGAAACCGCAGGCCATCCCGACCAACGATTGCTGAACGAGGATCCGCGTCGGGCTACGATAGCACATCGAACGTTCGACCAGTAGGCCGCGGAAATTCTCCTTGACCGACGGCGACGGACGCCTACGCAGCCTCCGGGTTGTTCGCTATGTTCTGTGGACTCAGTTCCGGCTGGTCGCGCAGGCGTAGTGGCGTGTTCCCAGTGAATGAGTCCAACCAGTTTTAGAGTCCTGTGGCCCGATGTCGGGCCAGAAGGGACGATGAAA
>NZ_LQIM01000020.1:0-21782 GCF_001499985.1 Mycobacterium sp. IS-1556 | reverse complement strand
TCTGGACCAAAACCGCCGATCAAATCCTCACCAGCATCGGCAACTACTGCACCAGAATTAATGACTCAGGACACTAGATGAGTTCCTCGATGGACGAGGGTAATCCCGGATCTGACGGGCAACTGTAATCGTCTCTGGCGCAGGTGGTTTCACGACCGCGCGGGGAATCAGCGTTTCACAATGGCCTGATAGTGGGCGAAGAGCACGTCTTGGCGTTCGAGTTCGGTTGCGCCGGGCCCGGGTAGCCCGAAAAGGTCGTCGAAGATCCCATCGAGATGGTCGTGTGCGGTCTGCAATTCATCGGTCAGCGATAGGGGGCTGTACATCTGGGCCAGCGATGCATCGCCCTGCTGGCTTCTAGCGTCGAGGACTTCTTGGCCGGCTGCGATGATGGCGGCGCGTCGCTGTTTGTCGATGCGGGGCAGCGGAAAGGTGTTCCAGGCCAGCAGTTTGTTGAATCGCAGATCGGACTTGATGCGCCCGCCGATGGTGCGCTGCCACACCAGAAACATAGTCGAGGAGATAGCGGCGAAGATGAATCCGTCCGGGTCGGGGGACAGGAAGTTCGCATCGCCGCAGATGACCTCAGCGCCGAAACGCTGCGCCAGGAAGTAGGGCCGCGTTTCGCTGACGTGGCGCGGGATGCACAGGTAGGCGGTGTCGGGTTGGGCGATCTGGCGGAAAGTGTGCGCGGTGTCGGCGGCCGCTCGGGTCGACTCGGCTCGTGACTCGGCGCGGAACTTCCGCGCGGCGGCCACCCGCTCTCGCAGGACAGGGCTGTTCTTGAGGTCGCTGGGGGTGGCGTGCTGCAGCCAGAGGCAGTGCCTCTGGGTGTTGTGCAAAAGTTCACGGGCGCCCACGAAGCGGCGTACGTACTTGGCGGCGATCGGGTCGGCCATCACCTGGTCGTAGTCTTGCGGCTCGATGATCAGGTGCCCGCCGTCGGTGGGCTTGTTGCCGTAGGCCACCTCTCCCAGCTGTGGGTTCAACGGCCTGGTGCTCGGCAGCACGATGACCGTCGGGCCGGCAGTGAGGTACGGGGTGATGTTGGAGACCCCTTCGCGTTCGACCGGCGCCGAGTCGTTGGTGGGGTAGTCGAACAGCCGCGGTGAGTCGACCTTCTTGCCGAATCCGACGATGACGCAGTGCACGACCGCTCCGCCGACAGCTTCCGAGGTCCATCGAAAGGTTCGGTGCGCGAACTTGATTCGCCACCCCTGGTCGAGGATCGCACCGAACAGCGGGGCGACAACTTCGCCCTGGGTAATGGAGTTGGTGGACACGAACGCCCACACGCCGTCGTGGTCGGCGAAGTAGTCCATCGCTTTGGCGTACCAGCCGGTGACGTAGTCCAGCGTGCCGTGGTAGCGCGCGCCCCAAACCCGTTCGAGTTCGGCGGTCTGCTCGGCTGAGCGTAGCGAGATCCCAAGGAACGGCGGGTTTCCCGCGATCACCGACGTGCCGGTCTTGGGCATCACATCAGCCCAGTCCAGTGTCAGGGCGCTGTGCACGACGATGTGGGCTTGGGTCTGGATGGGCAGCCGCCGCGGCGCCTCCCCGAAGCGCTGCTTGAGTTTCAGGTCGCACTGGCGGTTCACCAGGAACATCGCGGTCTCGGCGATACGGGCCGGCCACTCGTCGATTTCGACGCCGTGGAAGTGATCGAGACTCACTTTGAGCGACAGGGTGGGGTCGAACGCCAGTTGGCCGTCGCCGCTGATCTCCTGCAGCCGCTCCATGATCCGCAACTCGAGGTCGCGAAGTTCGCGATAGGCCACAATGATGAAATTGCCGCAGCCACAAGCCGGATCCATGTACCGGATGTCACCGAGCTTGTCCCACAGCTTTTGCAGCAGCCGCTTCTCGTCCTTGCGGGAGCGGGCGCGGTCGAATTCGGCGCGCAGCTCGTCGAGGAACAGCGGGTTGAGCGTCTTGAGGATGTTCTCCTCCGACGTGTAGTGTTCGCCGAGCTCGCGGCGGGTCTGGGCGTCACGCACCGACTGGAACATCGACCCGAAGATCGCCGGACTGATGGTCGACCAGTCCACCGCGCATGCGTCGAGCACGGCGTCGCGGAATTCCTTGTCCACCACCGGAATCGTGATCTTCTCCCGGAACAGACCACCGTTGATGTAGGGCAGCTTGGCCGGACCCCGCCCACCGGTCTCGCTGCCCTGCTGCAGGAACAGCTCGTTGAGCTGATCCGCGAGGGTGGACCCGTCCGGTGCGGTGTCGAGGTGGATGAAGTCGCGAAACGTGTCAGGCCCGGCGTCGGGCTCCCACATCTCGGTGTCGTCGCCGAACATCAGGAACAGGATCCGGGCCAGGGTCACCGAGATCTCGTGATCGCGGGTCTTGGGATCGGTGCCCTCGGGGTAGGCACGTTCCATCGCCGAATACATCCGGGCCATCAACCGCGACGCCCGTTTGGACTCGTTTTGTGCTTCAACGTCGAA
The DNA here is from genome assembly GCF_001499985.1 of Mycobacterium sp. IS-1556. Taxonomy (NCBI): domain Bacteria; kingdom Bacillati; phylum Actinomycetota; class Actinomycetes; order Mycobacteriales; family Mycobacteriaceae; genus Mycobacterium; species Mycobacterium sp. IS-1556. Next base: position 19,326 of record NZ_LQIM01000020.1, on the reverse strand, counting down.
CGCCACCCGCACCCGGGCTAGCACGGTGTTGGCGTCGAGGTCGACGTCGACGGGCAGCCGGATCGCGTTGAGGCGGCCCTCAAATGCCGCGTCAGGGGCGCCGTTTCGGTGGCGGTGCCGAGTCAGCCGGGTGGAGGTGGAGTTTCCGGTGCTTCGCCGCGCCGGCCAGCGCCACACCTGTTCTGTGTCGTCGTAGAAGATGACGAGCCGGTCGGTGGTCGTCTTGGCGATGAGCCGGTCGAGGTCGGCTTCCGTGCGTGATCCCGGTTTGTGCGGGCACACCCACACCCGCAGCCCACGGTAGGTGGAGATGTTCGTGGCGGTGTAGGCATTGCCGGTGTCGTCGGTGTGAGTGATGGCCGCGTGGTCGGGGGCGTTCCAATTCAGCTCGTGCAGGAAGAGGTCTTGGTAGCGGCGCTGTTCGGCCATTGCCAGCGGCGTGTCGGTCATGCGTCGCGCACTCCGATCGAGCAGACAAGTTTGATGTTGTCGGTGTCGGAGGACCTGATAACCAGCCGATCCTCCTCGTGCAGTTGGGTGAGCAGGTCGGCCAGATCGTCGAGGCTGTAGCGATTACGGCGGGCCTGGCTTAACCGGGTGGTGGCGTACTCGGTAAGGGGCCGCTCCTGCAGCGCATTGAGCGCCGCTGAGGCCTGTTCGGCGAACAACGTGTTGCCGCCCAACCGCTCCCACGCCCACTTGCGGATCCCTTTGAGGTTGCCGGCGGCCAACACCTCCACCGATAGCGGCCCCTGGATCAGGGAACGCTCCTTGTCGAAGTGATCGGTGCGCAGCTCAGCGGTGGGGGTGTCGAGTTCGGCCGCGAAGATCCGCATCGCCTCCAGCGGGGTCAGCAGCTGCTCGACGAGCTGACCGCCGGCGGTGGTCGTGGAGGTAGCGAAGGCCTCCACCCCGGAGTCGGTGACGACGAAACAGGTGACGCCGCCGCGGGTTTCGGTGAGGTATTGGTCGCGGGTGCTGTGCACCAGATCTTGCATCGCGAGCACTTTGTGAGTGATCTGCGGGTGCTTGGTCTGCGCGTTGGACCACGCCAACCAGGCCTCGCTCACCGCGTCTGCTTCGCCGTCGATGTCCTCGGCGTCATCGGTCACTTTGCCCTTGTAGAAGTCGTCGAGGATCCGGACTTCGGCGTCGCCGCCGAAGAACTGCTCATCGGATCCGAACGCCTCGGCCGAGGCGCCGAGCCGCGTAGCGATGCGCTGGCGCAGGTTGATCTGCTGCTCGATCTTTTCGTGGCTGATCAAATACACGTAGACGACGTCGGACTTCTGCCCGACCCGATCGACGCGGCCAGCGCGCTGAATGATCCGTATGATGGCCCACGGCAGGTCGTAATTGACGACGATATGGGCGTCCTGCAGATTCTGGCCTTCCGAGAGCACATCGGTCGCCACGAGAACATCGATCGGATCGGCGCTGCCGATGTCCTGCGGCGGGGCATGGCCGGGCACCGTGTTCGACAACGGCGAGAACCGGCGAGCCAGCTCGGCGGGGTTGTCGGTGTTGCCCGACACCAGGCCGACATTGTCGATGCCGGCGTCGATCAGCGACTGCGCAATGTAGTCGGCGGTGTCGACGTATTCGGTGAAGATCAGCACCTTTTCGCCGGGGTGGTCGTTGCGCAACAGGTCGACCAGCGCGTTGAGTTTGGAGTCGCGGGAGGGATCCCAGCTGCCGAACCGGTCCAGCAGCATAGTGATTCGCGAGTTGTCGGCCTCCAAATCGCGCCGCAACGCCTTGGTGAACACCGCGGTATTTATCCACTTGGTCTTGGCCGGCGCGCTGCTGCGCAGCTCGTCATAGCGACTAGCCAACGAGCCGTGCGTGCCGGCCCCGTCTTCGAGGTCCTCGTCGGTGACGTTGATCTGCTTGTCGGTGAAACTGCCGACCGGAATGGACAGCCCCTCCTCGATCGCGTAGAGGAACAGTTCGTTGCGGGCGCGCTGGCGCTGCAGCGACAGGATGAACGCATGCCCCGACGACGACAGCCGTTTGAACAGCCCGGTCCGTACGAAACCGCTGACATTGCCACGGCCAGAACGGATATCGTCCAGCGCGGCGGTGTCGGCTTCGGTGTGCTCCGAGCGGGGGTTGTCATAGTCGGCCAGCCGGTAGCGCGGCAGCGTTAACGCCCCAACGGCATCCAGCGTGATGTCGTCTTCCATCAGCGCGGCGGGGTCGTCATCGGCGAAGTCATGGCTCACCGGCCGCGCGATGCGGTTGGGAAAGAAGAACTTCTCACCGTTGGCGAACCGCAAGAATTGCCGCTCAATCACCGTGCCGTCCGGGTCGGTGATGGTCTCGGTGGCCGCGGTGCGCTTGACGAAACTACGGGTGCGCCGGACCAGATGATCGCTCATCAGTCGACGCCAGTCCTCGGCGTGCTCGGAGCGCCGGAACGCGGCCAGTGTGGTGATCTTCCCGTCCACTCGATCACGAAGGCCCGGATCGGCGGCCAGCGCCGCGCTGGGCACAATGCCGAGGTCCTCGTCATCTTCGATGTAAAGGCCGATCTGGCTGGCCACGTCGAGGAATGCCAGATTGTAGGGAGTCGCAGTCAGCAGCAACACTTTTGAGGCGTTGCGCCGAATGTAGTCGCGGATCGCCTGATAGGCGATCGTCCCACTGTTGCGCAGGTTGTGCGACTCATCGCAGATGACCAAGTTGAAACGCTTGAGCTCGGGCAACACCCGGTCGACCATCGAGTACGGCACCACGCGGCCGTTGAGGTCGTATTCGTCGATATGGCGCGTCCACATCTGCTCGAGGTTCTTGGGGCACAGCACCAACGTCGAGTAGTCCTCGGCGGCCTGCAACATCAACGCCGTCGCGATCGCCGTCAAAGTCTTACCAAGGCCGACAACGTCTCCGAGCATGGTGCCGCCGCGACGAACGATGCGCCGCGCCAGCGTCCGCACCGCACTTTCCTGGTAGTCCAGCAGCAGGGTGCGCATCGACTCGGGCAGCACATACCCAAGACCATCACGCGCGTCCTGCGACATCGCGTGGCACACCTTCAGATACACCTCGAACGGTGTCGGCTGGATCTGCGATGCCCACGATTCGGTGATCAAGTCGATGATTTCGGCGCTGATCGTCAACGAGTAACGATCATCCCAGCGAGCCTGAAACCACTCTGCGATCTTGTCGCTGGCATCAGAGTCCTGCACATCGATGTTGAGTTCGAGATTGGTGGTCAACCCGGCGCTGGTGAGATTGGAAGACCCCACGAACGCCCACCGCGAGTGATGCTTCTTGTGCGGGGCCGCGAACAGATACGCCTTGCCGTGCAAGGGTTTTTCGGTGAACACCTTCATCTGCACCGCGCCCGACTCGAGCTGCCGCTTGAGCGTCTGCAACGTCGCTTGCCCCTGCGCGGTAGCCAACCCCCGCATCAGTTGATTGCGCAGGTGCTTGACGAGCTGGTCGCGCCGCGCCCGCGCCTTGCCGGCGTCGTGAATGTCTGAACCGTAGGGGGCGGGCTGGACGTCCTGTTGTAGCGAGTTGAGGATCTGCTGGGAATCTGACGGCGCCACCATGCCCACCAGCACCCGCGCCACCGGATCCGCTGCCGGCTCGTCGCCGTCGGTCTTGGCGTCGACAAGGTCGGCCAGACTCGACCACCCGCGCAGGTCCAGATAACCGGTGGCCACGTCGAACGTGTCGTACTCCTCGAGCGCCTCACGCAGCGCAGGACGCAGGCGTGTCGCGTCCGTGAGGTTGTCGAAGATGTTCGGCATAGCCACCCTTCGCTTGCTTGCACAACGCTCTAGCCGTACATCCCGTCTGACCCACCGCGACCTCCGGGCACGTGCTGGCGGTTACGTTAGCGGCCAGGCCCGGGGCCAAGCAGGAAAATCAAGTGTCCCGGTTCGACTCAACACCCGCAGCACTACCCCGGACCGCTGGCACAATCCCAGGGTTATGGACGCCGCCACGGTGCTCGCCGCCCTCTGCGCCGCCCGCGGCCAGCTGGCGTACCTCACCGCCCCGCCAGCACCGGGCGTCTACGCGTTCTTCCTCCGCAATCCCACTGCACTGCCGGGCGTCGCGGCCTCGGCCGACGACGGCATCGTCTATATCGGGCTGTCTTCAAACCTGGCCCAGCGCGAGTTCGACACCCATTTCCGCGCCGGCCAAAGCGGCTTCTCCACGCTGCGCCGCACCCTGGGCGCCCTCCTGCTCGACGACCTGGCCCTGCGACCCCAGCCGCGCGCCACCGGCACAAGCGTCAGCAACTACCGCTCTTACCGCTTCGACGACGCCGGCGAACAACGGCTCAGCGACTGGATGCGCGAACATCTCGACATCGCCGTGCACCCCGTGCAAAACCCCCAGCAGATGGAGCGAGACCTGGTGGCCGCCGCGCGCCCACCGCTGAACCTCACCCTGTGGCGTAATCCTGACGCGGCGGCGATCAGAGCCGCCCGCAAGGCCTGCGCGACCGCCGCCAGAACTAACGGTCAGTGAGGGCCGGCAGGCCAATGTCGACAGGATCGATGCCGCGGGCGGTCCGCGCGGCAGCGTCGGCCGCACTCGTCGGCAGAAGGCGGTCGCCGGCAACCTCGCGACGATTCAACCTGACCGGTGGTGCCGCTCAGGCTGGTGGCGCGATCTCAATCGCCTGGGATCAACGAGCCGTCAGGACTGGGTGCATAGCCGGTCGGCGGCGAAAGCGGTAGTGGCACAACCACTCCCCCGGACTCAGCAGCATACTCGGCGGCCTCGTCGGCTTCGTCGTCGGCGAACACTCTCACCGCGGCGGGCTGGCCTGGGACGCGCACCAGCAGTGTGAAATCAGCGATTCGCGCATCTGCGGCCCGCTTGCGCGGACTCTGCCGAATGGACAGACCGCCAGCGTCAGCACTCATCGGCCCATTGTGACCCCAGGGACCGACAGCGCCCATCCAGGACTCGCCGGAAGGCTTCGGCGGGGACCAGGCGAGGTCTCCGAGCGGCACAGGTGAGAGCACCTCATTGCGCGCCTTATCTGACACCGCATAGGGGTTTGACGGCGTGGCTGGTGAAGCGCCGTTTGACCTGCCGGCCTCGCAGCGAGTTGAGCTGTGCCCTCGGGCCGGGCTCGCCCGTGAGGGGCGCTACGGCTTTTTCGTGATTTTGTCGCCGATCTCGCGGACCATCGACGATCCTGCGCTGCCGACGGTGGGAGAGCAGGCCCGGACGTCGACGATCACGTTGGCGCGCACCGTCATGTCGCGCTCGCACTGTTGTCCCGCGATGCCGGTGGTGGTGGGAACGACCAGCAGTGCTAAGACGTCGCCGGTGACAACCGGCACGCCAACATCAATTTCGGTACTTGTTCCTAGGTATTCGAAACGGACGTGAGTGGATTTGCACGCATTCCAGTCTGAGATTTGCTTGTCGTAGAACGTCTTTGCGGCGTCGGCGTCGGGGAATGCGACGACGGCTTGGGCGACCTTGTGCGTGGGGTCACGGAAGACCGCCTGCGCGGCGACGGCTGTGAAACCCGAGCCGGCGTAGGTGGTCTCGTAGGCCGGCCCCCAGGTGCCGGTGCAGTGCGGGGGTGTCGCGGCGCCCGGCAACAGCCTGTGGGCGATGGGCACGGTGGTCATCGCGGTGGTGTTCATGAGCTGGCTGATTCGGTCGGCCGGCAGGAGAAGCCCGTCCAGAGCCGCCTTGTCGACGATGACGGGCGGCGGGGACCCGGGGTTGGTTGGTGCAGCAGGCGCGGGAGCGTCGGGACTTCGGGTGTCTGATGCCGGCGCCTGCGGGGCGGTTGACGCTGTCGCGCCGGTTGGCGCGCCATCGTCGCTTCCGGCGATTATCACGGTTGCCGCTACGACGACGGCGATCGCCGCCGCGGCGCCGCCGAGCAGCCACCAGGGTCGGTGTTCGGCCACCAGTGCCGCCAGGCGGCCGCGGCGGGGCGGTGGCTGTGCTGGCAGCTGGCCACTGAGGAGTCCGGGCGGCGCTGTCCACGTCGGGGCATCATGGGAAAAAGGCTGGTGTGGCGGCGGATACCCTGGCCGGCCTGGTGGCGGCGCACTCCACGTCGGTTCACTGGGCGCAGCACCCAACGGTGGCTGGCCAGCCGACCAGTCGGGTTGTTGAGGATGTCGATCCCACCGCGGCGGCGGTTGCTGGTCGCGGAAGTAGCGTGCCGCATCCACGGTTTCGTCCTGGTAGATGCCAGGTGGCAGTGTCGAAGAGAGGCGGGTGTGGTCGACGCCAGAGTCGCGTACAGGCTGGCGTGGCGGCCCGGTCGGCCAATCCCGGGTCTCGGCGGTCTCTGGTCGCGGTCCGGCTGGCCTATCGCGGGTCTCCGCAGGTTCGGGTCGCGATCCCGCTGGCCAATCCTGGGTCTGGTCTGTCTGATCGTTGCGGTCGGCGTCGTCAGTCGGGCTGTTCATGGTCAGCCGGGGATGCGCTCGAGGATTCGGTTGGCGATCGTGATGTTCTGTTCGGTGAGTCCGCTGCCCATGATCTGCACGTCGACCAGCACGTTGTTTTTGGCCGCGATCGCGCGGGTGACCGTGACGGGAGAGTTGTCGTTGACATTGCGCAGCGACGTCACCCCGCCGCCGGCGTCGACCGGCTGTCCGAGCGTCCACTGCGACTGCTGGCCTTGGGCAACGAAGTTCCAGGTGAACCGTTTGGTGGCGCAGCGCTGCCACTGCTCGACATAGGCGGCCAGCGCTTTCTGCGCGGCCTCGGCAGTGTGGAAGGTCGCCACCGCCTCGCCGAGCATCAGCGACGGGGTCGGTGACTGGGCCTGGCTGGCCCCATGAAAGGCGAGATAGCCGCTGTTCTGGTAGGCCGGCGGGGCGCCGGCGTTGAAGGAACTCACGCAGTCGGCCGGCTCGAAGGTCTGCTCGTTCGGGTTGGGTGTTTCCACTGCATTGAAGACCGGCCCGGTGATCAAGGATGGGTTGCCCGTGATGGTCTTGAGCTCGTCGAGGCTGGGCAGCAGTCCGGGTAGCGCAGCGTTGTCGACCGGTGGTGGTGGCGCGGTCGTTGTCGTTGGCGAGGGCGAGGGCGTGGTGGATGCGGCGTCGGCAGCCTCGCCCGACGTGTCGGTGGTACCGCACGCGGTGAGTGCCGTGAACATGACGACGGCACAAGTCAGGGTCAGACCGTTCGCCGCCCGACCTCGCCAGTGCGCAGATCGTCGCGGGGATTTGGTGCTGTCGAGCTGGTCGTCCACGCCGTCGACGCCGGGTTGGCCATGAGTCATCAGAATCCCCTCGTCCGTCCGCTCGATGCGATGGTAATGGCTGCTGACGTCGGCGCAGGGTCGAGACGGCGACTGCGGTCGTGCGTGATACTGCTGAGCATGACCGTCACTGCCACGGGCCTCGACTGCGCCGCTCGTGAGGGGCTCCAGCGATGCTGATGGTCGGGTCGGTGGTGGCCGGTTACCGCATCGAGCGCGAACTCGGCTCGGGCGGAATGGGCTCGGTGTATTTGGCGGCGCACCCCACGTTGCCCCGCTACGACGCGCTGAAGGTGCTCTCGCGTGAACTGTCCCGCGACCCCGATTTTCGGGCACGGTTCACCCGTGAGGCCGACGTGGCGGCGTCGCTGGACCACCCGCAGATCGTGTCCGTGTACAACCGCGGGGAGACCGATGACGGCCAACTGTGGATCGCCATGCAGTTCGTCGACGGTACCGACGCCGACGCGGCGCTGCGCGAGGGCACCATGAGTCCCCCACGCGCCGTGCATATCGCCACGGAGGTCGGCAAAGCGCTGGACTTCGCCCATTCCCACAATGTGGTGCACCGTGACGTCAAGCCGGCCAACTTTCTGCTGTCGGGACCACCGGGGCCCGAGGAGCGGGTTTTGTTGGGTGACTTCGGGATCGCGCGCGCCCTTGACGACGTGGGCCTGACCGCCACGGGGTCCGTCATGGCAACCATCGCCTATGCCGCACCAGAAGTGTTGTCAGGACTGCACTTTGACGGACGCGCCGATATTTACTCGTTGGGCTGCACGCTGTTTCGGCTCCTGACAGGCAAGACGCCGTACGCAGGCACCAACGGGCCCGCCGCGACGATGATGGCGCACCTGCAGACCCCACCGCCGCGGGTCACCGATGTGGTACCAGGCCTGCCCGCCGAACTCGACCGGGTCATCGCGATCGCCATGGCCAAGGATCCGGCGCAGCGGTTCGGCACGGCCAGCGAGTTGGCCGCCGCGGCAACCGCTGCGCTGCGCGACCCGAGGCTGCGCCACCAGACGCTGCTCGCCCCGGTGCCCAGCCGCGAGGTCAGCTCCTATCCGAGCCCGGGCGCCGGCGGACCGGTCGGCCCGTGGTGGCAGACCGGCGCGCCACGCACGATGATGGCGCCACCGCAGGGCCCTACCGCGTTGGCGTCCGGGGTCCCAGTCGCAGCACCCCAGCGCCGACGGCGGCCGGCCGTCGTCGGCGGAGCGGTGGCCGCGGTGATGGTACTGGTCGCCGCCACCGTCACCGCAGTGGTGTGGTCGCGTGACGATGCTCGGCCCGACCCGGCAGCCGCGCCGGGTCAGGCGCGGACACAGCCGCAGGGTCCGCCGGCGACCGACGTACCGGCCTCGGCGCTGCGCTCGATCCTGTTGACCGCGACCGAGATTCCCAACAACACCGGTGAGAACGCGGTCGTCCTCGAGCAGGACAGCGCCGAGCTGCTCGATGATGCCGCCACGATCGACAACCCGGATTGCGTCGGTGCCTGGGCTCCCGCCCAGCGCGAGGTCTACACCCGGACCGCCACCAGCGGCGTGGTGGTTCAGCAGCTGAGGGCGCTGTATCGAAAGATCTGGCAAGACAGCATCATCCAGGCTGTCGTGGCGTATCCGGACCCGGACGGCGCGGGCGTCTCGCTGCAGTTGCAGCGCAGCCAGTGGGAGTCGTGCGCGGGAATAACGGTCACGATCACCCCGCCTGGCGAGCCGGCCCAGACATGGCAGTTCGGCCAGCCCACCAACAACGCCGGGGCATTCGTCCTGGAGGCGACGGCGAGCAGCGGCGACGCTGTGTGTCAGCACGGGTTGGCCACTCACGGCAACGTACTCATCGACATCCGCCAGTGCGGCCCACCGGGCACAGCCGACGTCAGCGCGCTCATCAACGCGACGGCCGACAAGGTACCGCGGCAGCAGTGAAGCGCACCCAGCCCGAGTGACCAGCCCATGCAGGAGGTTCGTTGTCAATGGCGCCATCAGTGGCAGTAGCGGTCGTCGCCGCCCTTGTCGTTGCGGTTGCGCCCGCATGTTCCCGCGGTGAGGCGCCGGCGGCAGAACAAACAGGCGCGGCACCGCCTGCGACGAACACAACGTCGGCCACAGCAAGCCCGACCCCTGTCTCCGACGAGGATCTGGTTCGCGAGACGGTACTGACGTTCCAAAACGCCTACAACACCCAGAACTGGGACGCCTACTTCGCGGCCATGTGCCCGGCCTGGCGCGACAAATACACCGAACCGATGATCGAAGCGATGAAGGAAACCCGCGCCGCCCAGGGACTGACCACCGTCACCGTCACCGGTGTCCAGGTCACAGGTGACACCGCCACTGCAACGCTGGACGCGCGCAATGAACTGCTGGGGCAAAAGACGATCGAGCTGAACCTGGTACGCGAGGACGGTTGGAAGGTCTGCATGCATACCGGCTGAGCGGAAACGTTCTGACGAGGAGATCTCCGCCTTCGAAACATGTTTCTGCAATGGTGAGCAGATCTACGCTGGTGTGTAGAACGTATTTGTAGTACATTGCCTGTGTGAGTGAAGTGTCGATACGGGTGCTCAATCAAGAGACATCCAAGGTCTTGGCCCGCGTCAAGCGAGGCGAAGAGATCACCCTGACTGAGCGCGGTGAGGTGATTGCCCGCATAATTCCGGCTTCGGCCGGCCCTCTCGATGCGCTGATCAGCTCTGGGAGGGTGCAACCGGCGACAGTGCATGGCCCCGCACCTCGGCCCACGATTCCGATGCGCGATGGTCTCGACGCCGGAACGCTATTGGAGCGTTTACGTTCCGAGGAACGGTATTAATCGGTGATCTACCTGGAAACCTCGGCTCTGGTGAAGCTGATTCGGATCGAAGTCGAGTCTGACGCTTTAGACGAGTGGCTCGATGAACGCACCGAGATACGGTGGATAACTTCGGCTTTGACCGAAGTTGAGCTACCCAGGGCGATCCGGGCGGTTGCACCCGAAGGGCTGCCGGCTGTGCCCTCGGTGCTTGCCAGGCTGGACCGCTTCGAAATTGACCCGGTCATACGCTCCACCGCGGCGGCCTATCCGAACCCAGCTCTGCGCTCGCTCGACGCGATACACCTGGCCACTGCTCAAACCGCGGCATCCGTTGCGCCATTGACCGCGCTGGTTACTTACGACAATCGCCTCAGGGAGGCCGCCAACGCCTTGGCGATGACCGTCGTCGCGCCCGGGAAGGCTTGATGACACCGCCTGGGTCGACGCTCACGCACGTCGGCCTCGCGTGCTTGCTGATCGGTGTCGTGACGTCCTGCACTCCGTCTTCCCCTTCGGCCGGCGCAACGACGGCTCCGGTGACCGCTACCGTGCTCCGCGCGGTGGACGGAGACACTCTTGATGTTCGCGATGACACCCGCGGGCGCCTTCGCGTGCGGTTGCTGGGCATCGATTCGCCTGAAGTGCACAAGCCCGGCTGGTCGGTCGGATGTTGGGGCCCCGAGGCAGCGCGCTTCGCGGCGGACACCCTGACCGGCCAACGGATCGCACTCGTCGGCGATCCCGGGCAGGACTTTCACGACCGCTACGGCCGCACTCTTGCCTACGTCGAACTCGCTGATGGGCGTGACTTCGCCGTCGCGGCGGCGGCGGCTGGGATGGCGCGGTCCTACGTGTATGGGGGCAAGCCGGTGAGCCGCCACCCCGAGATCGCGGCCGCCGAGGCGCAGGCGCGCGCTGCGCGCCGTGGGCTGTGGGGACCACCTTGTGACGGCAACACCGAATCAACCCCACTGTGAGCCCGAAGCCCCTCTACGACAACGGAATCAGACGCAGCGATACGAATGAGAGGTGGTCTCGATGCCCCTAAACCGGCCCTACACATTCGAGCTGGCCGCGATGGCGCTCGCCGACCCGGGACAGCACAGCGACATCAAGGCCCTCGCAGAACGTAACGGCGTGGATGCTGACCACTTCGAGCGGGCCATCGCAATCGTTAAGGGCGTCGGCGCCGGCGGCGAGAAGCTCGATTCGGACTGGTGGCGCAACCCGGCGATTCTGAGCACCCGCCTGCGCGATCTCGTCCCGGACTTCGACAGCATCAGCTCGTTCACGATTCCCTACGCCAGATTGCCGCGGCGGCTGGGCGCCTATGCCGAGGACTTCCCTCGGTGGGCCGATGTGGCCGACCAGACTCCTCAGGCGCTGCTTCTGCGCCCCAAGCTGGGTGCGGCGGCGGTCCGTGCACTGATCGAGGCCGCGCAGCGAGCCGTGCAGGTACGGCGGGACACGATCGCCGCCGGCCGGGTCGGAGCCGATGCCGCGGTGGCCCGCCTGGTCAGCCAGCTCGACGACTTCGACCGGACGATTCTGGCTGCTCAGGTGTGGGCGCTGGAGCCGATTCCGCGGCATGTGGTGGCCGAGCGCCTGGGTGTGCACGCCGTCTCGGTGGGGCGCAACCTGCGCAGGGCGCGGGCGCGGTTCGCCGAGCTGCTCTCCGATCCGGCACACCAGGAGGTTGGCGAGCACGCCGCCCAGGTGCGGCAACGCTTGGGCCCATACCTGCCTGTGGAAGCCGCCGACCTCGACCTGCATCGTCTGGGCGTCGACCCCACCAGCCAGACCGCCGCGGTCCTGCTTCATATCGCCGGCCCCTATGCCCGGCGCGGAGGTTGGCTCGAGGACGTCTCGACGCCGGGCGGATCTCGTGCGCGGGTGGCCGCCGCGGTCGATGCAGTGTTCAACGCCCAGGCCGCCCCCACCTCCGACACCCTGCTGCACGCGCTGACGTGCTTGGGATTGCCGCCCGGGGTTGCCCTCACCTACCTGGAAAGCCGGGTGGATTTGCGCCGTTTCGGCGATGTGTGGGTGCGGTGGTCGGGTGACACCGCTGCCAACATGGCCGAGGCGGCGCTTCATGTCCTGGGAACCCCGGCGACCGCCGAAGCCATCTTTGCGACCATTGGAACTGGCGACTGCGGAGCCACCAGCTTGGAGCGTGTGAAAGCGGTTCTGTCGAAGCACGACCGTTTCGTGCGCACCAGCCGAAGCACGTGGGGGCTGCGCGAGTGGGGCGTGACCGAGTACGTCAACATCGCACACGCGATCGGCGAACGCATCGACGCCGGCGGCGGCAGGGCCACCGTCACGGCGGTGGTCAACGAGCTTCGCGCGCGGTATCCGGATGTATCCGAGTCGTCGATCCGGGCCTATCTGGGCACTTTGGAGTTCGTCGTGGACAACGGTGTCGCTCGGCGACGGACCAAGGCGGACGGGTGGCCGGCGGTGCCGCCGTTGAACACCGTCCGCGGTGTTTTCCGCAACGGAGCCAACGAGATTCGTGTGGCACGGCTGGTCACCTCTGAGGTCCTGCGCGGGTCGGGGCAGACCGTTCACCCGGCGGTCGCGGCCGCCGTTGGCGTCTCGCCGGGCCAGCAGCGAACATTCACCAGTGCGTACGGCCCGGGGGTCACGTTGTCGTGGAAGCTGGCATCGACAACCGGTGCCAGCATCGGCTCGCTGCGCGCCCACGCCGTGGCTGTCGGGGCAGCCGCCGCTGACACGCTGGTGCTGGTGTTCAGGCTCGACGACGCCACATTGGAGGTAGTCCGCGTCGGGCCCGAACACACCGGGAACACCCGGTTGCACAAGCTGCTCGGCCACGCAGTGCGAAAACCCGCCGCGGCGCTCGCGGTGGCCTTGGGTTGTCGGCAAGAAGACGTCGCCGCGGTGCTTCGCGGCCGCGGAGATGACGAGGTTGCTGCCCTCCTCGACGCCACTTGATCGCTGCTGTGACGCAAATGGTGCCGATTTGGCGGCAATGTGGCCGCTGCTGGTAGCGGGGCCATGGCGATGCGCCTATCTTCGTTGGCGTGGGTTTCTGGCAACAGCAGGTCAATGACCTGATGACGGGCATCGGCGGTCTGGGCGGGTTTAACCCGCCGCTGGAGACGCCGACGCCGGATCCCACGCTGCCGCCGTACCCGCCGCCGAGCTATTACCCCCAGATTCCCGGGCCCGACGGCGTCGCGCCTCAGGTCCCGCAGTATCCGCCCTACATTCCCGAGCAGGACATGAACACCTCCTCGGGCATGCCGCGCTCGACGCTGGACGGCATCCACGGCGACGGCGGCGTGATCATCAAGGAGCCGGGCGAGCTGGGTCCACCGCCGTATCCGGATGGGCCGAACTACACCGAGTCGCCACGAGGATCTGGTGTGTGGGTTCCAGACCACCGGCCCTATCCCCCGGGGTCGGTGCTGCCGGCTGGATGGTCGGGCAAGGGCGCTGAGGAAGCCGACGCGACCGACGCCGCGCTGCGCAAGACCCGCGATGCGCTGAATCAGGCCGATCAGGGGCTGGCGCAGAACATCACCGACGCGCACACCGCCGATGCGCAGTCCAAGTCGCAACTGCGGCGCATCCAGGAAGAGATCCGCTCGGGCATCGCTGCCATGCAGCCGAGCCTGGGAACCGCAGCCGGCCGTGAGCAGCTCGCGGAGTTCCTGGACCGCAAAGCGTCAGAGGCCAAACAGGTCGCCAGCAACGCCCAGGAGATGTCGGCGCGGCTCGCGTCGAACTTCCAGACGGTCGGCCACCAGTTCGCCGCGGCGACTGATCCGTGGGACTGGGACGGCACAGACGAGAGCTGGCTGGAACCCATCGATCCCGGTGGCGCGGCCGCGGGCCCGAATGTCGGGCCCGCGATCCCTCCGAGCATCCTGTAGCCGTCAACGCCGCCACATAGCCCATATCGCCCATGTGGGTGATCAGTGGCCTAGTCTGGGGCCGTCCTCGTCACGCGAACGGTCATGGTCACGAGGGCTGACATCGCGCTGGTGGTGTTCGAGGGCCATCCGCTCCCGGATCCTGATGGCTCGTCGTACAGCGTCGGCGTTGGGGTAGCCGAGTTCTTCGACCAGCGCCGGGGTGGGGTTGAGCATCAGACTCCACCCGGGTTCGCGGCCGCGCATCTTCATCCGCTGGGCGGCGGCCTCGGCTCGGGCCTTGGCTTCGGGGCTCTGGGCGGCCATCCGCAGCTCCAGCGTGAGTGCCGACAGCTCGGCCTGCTTGGCTTCCAGTTCGCTGCGCTGCTCGAACGGCGCCGGCGGATTGGCAAGCAGGTCGTCGAGTTCTTCGCGCTGGCGGTCCTGTTCGCGCTGAAGACGCACGTGGTGGTCAGGCAGTCCGGTGTAGAGGTTTTCGACGCGGCGCAACAGCCCGAGCTGCTTGGGCCCGGACACATCGAGTCCGAGAGCGGATCCGGCGGCCAGCAGTTCGGCGCCGTCGATCTCGGTGGTGCGCGAGGGCACGTCTAGTCGCAGTAGCAGCATGTCGTGGGTGAGGTCGCGGGCGCCCAGGACCTCGACACCGTTGATGGCGGCACCGATCGGCTCGTAGCGGGAGGCACCGCGGTCCTTGCCGGCCATGTAGGCGCGCCGGCACGCCAGCGTGAGGGCGGCCGCGGCCTCGGGCCGATCGGTGAAGGCGTCTGCCCCGACGACGATGCGATGCGGTGCATCACCGCGGTCCTGCGCGGCGCGCGCTACGGGTGCGAGCGCCTCGATTTCGGCCTGCTTGGCCGGAATCGCGCGTTCGAGGACGCGCACCTGCCAGTCCCGGTTGCGCACCGACTGCTGGTGGGCGCGCTCTAGGGCGGTCAGACGGCGCACCGTGTCGTCAAGTTCGACCTGGCGCAGGTAGCGGGGATCGCCGGTGGCGATGGCCTTGGTTTCCGCCGCCGCGGCGCCGATGTCTCCCCCACCGAGGTCTTCGATTTCGGAGTCCAGGACTTCGTTGCGCCGCATCTGCTCGATGAACAGCGCTTTGGCCTGGACCCGTTGCCACATCACCGTGTCGTAGCTGGATTCGGTGACGTAGTTGAAGATGTCGATCTCGTCGTTCTGGTTGCCTTGGCGCAGGATCCGGCCTTCGCGCTGTTCGAGGTCGGCCGGCCGCCACGGGACGTCCACGTGGTGCAGAGCGGCCAGACGTGACTGCACGTTGGTGCCGGTGCCCATCTTCTCGGTACTGCCGATGAGAACGGACACTTCGCCGCGATTGCATTGCGCGAACAGAGCTTTCAGTTGCGCGGGGTTGCGTGCTTCGTGGACGAATCGGACGGCCTCGGGCGGCATTCCTCGAGCGACAAGCTCGTCTTTGATGGCCTGGTAGATGGTGAACTGGCGTGGGTCCTTCGACGGGGTGCCGCGGTCGCAGAACATCAGTTGCAGCGGCCCGCGGGCGGGAAGCAGCTCACCGGTGTCGCGGTCGCGGTACTGCCGATCGGCCAGGCGGCGATGCACTTCCATGGCGCGTTCGGCGACCTCGGCGGCGCGGCTGTGTGTGGGTGCGCCGAGGTGGGCCATTCTGGGGTCCAGGGAGGCGTTGCGGCCGTCGTTGCTGATTTTGAGGATGTTGTCGCGTTGGGGCTTTCGGGCGTCGAGATGGTCTGCGCGCCAGCCGAGGTCGGCGATGAAGTCGACGACCTCGACATCAGGCTGCAGGCTGACGATCTGGCGCGCGCCGGTGCGCAGCTCCGGTAGTGCCACGGGCACCTGGTCGCGGGTGACGACATCGGTGTAGGCGTTCGACAGCGCCAGGAGCTCGGGCAGGTTGGTGTATTTGGCGACGCGAGTGACGGGCCGCAGTTTGGTTCCGGTGGCGTTGACTTCGATGCTGGTGTGGGTGGCGGTGAACGCCGCCCCCCAGTCCCCGAGATCGGCCACACCGGCCGCCTGTAGAAGGTCCGGGCGCAGGTAGGTCTGCATCACCCACAGCTCGCCGAGCGAGTTGGCGATCGGGGTGCCGGTGGCGAAGGTGGCCACGCGCTCGACGACGGCGTGCTCGGGAATGCCGCGGGCTCGGGCTTCGTCGTGGCGGCGCTCGCGCAGCACGTCGAGTTTGAGGCTGAGGTCTTCGGCCCGTTGCGCGGCCGTCGCGCACGACAGTTCCTCGATGTTGCACACCCGCTGCTTGTTCTTGTACATGTGTGCTTCGTCGATCAGTAGGTAGTCACAACCCGATTCCTCGAATCGCAGTCCTACGTCTTTGGTTTCGGCGGCCATCAGCTTCTCCAGCCGCGCTTGGGCGGTCTTGATGGCCCGCATGATGGCCTTTTGGCTGCGTTCGACCGTGGCGTCCTGTAGCTGCGCGCGCAGCTCGTCGAGCTGGCGTTCGGCGTAGGCCGTGCGCACGTCGTTGGAGACGTTGATCGCAGTGAACGCCGATTGCGGCACAATCACCATGTCCCACTCGCTGGCCGCGCTTTGGGCGATGAACCGCCGGCGTCCTTCGGCGGTGGTGGCCGAGGACCCCAGTAGGACGTTGGCAGCCGGGTACCACTGCTTGGCTTCGCGCCCAACCTGCTCAATGATGTGGTTGGGCACCACAATCCAGGGCTGGCGGACCAGACCGAGGCGGCGCAGCTCCATCGCGGCCATCAGCATGGTGCCGGTCTTGCCGGCACCCACCACGTGGTCGAGCAAGGTGGAGGGCTCGTTGGTGATGCGGGCGACGGCGTTGCGCTGGTAGGGGTGCGGGGTGAAGTGATCCGACAGTCCCGGCAGCCGCAGGTGACTGCCGTCGTAGACCGGGGCGCGCAGGGAGTTGAACCGCCGGTTGTACTCGGCGACTAGGGTTTCGCGGCGCTTGTCGTCCGACCATAGCCAGCGGGTGAACTCCTCGGTGATCTTGGCGCATTTGGCTTGTGCGGCGAAAGTCGACTGGGCGTCGACCTCACCTTCTTCGGTGGTGATGACCACGGCCTTGGAGTTGCAGACCGCTTCGAGCAGGCTCACCGCGTCGAAATTGCGCTTCTGCAGGCCCCATTCGTCGGTCATGAGGCGGCCGTGGCGCTTGTAGCCGGCCACGTCGACCGTCCAGCGGCCGCCGATGTGTTCGGCCCTGACACCCTCGACGCCGAAGGTCTTCTCGGCGAAGGCGGCGATGACGGCGGCCGGGATCCAGGGTGCACCCGGCCGTACCTTGATGTCTTCGGCCTCGCGTTGCTCGGGCTGCACCTCGCGCAGCGCCGCGACGTAGGGCGCATAGACCGGGTTGGTGTCGGCGGCTTCGATCGCGGCGGCGAGCTTGGAGCGCACGTTGCCCGACAGTGCGGTGGTGGCGGGGACCAGCTCGTCGGGATCGTCGAGGCTGGGATAGACCAGGCCGTCGAGCAGGGCGCGGGTGTCGTCTTCTCCGACGCCGAGCAGCTCAGAGATCAGGGCGAGATCGACGCGCCGGGTCCGATCCAGGCTCATCGCCAGGGCTTCTTCGGGGGTGTCGGCGGTGGTGCGCTCGACGTCGGCGATGAGTACGTCGCGGGTGAAGATCGGTGCCTTGGTGGCAGTTCCGGTCTCCTCGTCGAAGTCCTCCAGCGAGGACACGACCGCCCAGCCCGGGTCGTAGCGCATGCCGCCTTCGAGGTGGCGGAACTTCTTGAACGGCTCGGGCGGCTGCCAGGCCTCGGTCTCCCACTGCTCGACCAGCTCGGCGGGCACGGGTCCGTCGTAGGGGCGGCCGGTGGTGCCCTCCTGCTCGCGCCAGGTTTGCTCCAGCTTGGTGATGCGCTTGTCGTGCAGTGCCTGGGTGGCGTTGCGCTGCACCCACTCGAAGCGGTTGACCGGGCCGCGTTTGCGAACGTAGTTGTCGTAGAGGGTGTTCAGGTGTGCGCGCAGCTGGTCGCGGTCGTGCTCGGACTCGCCGTCGCGTTGGGCGGCGATGAGCGCGGTAGCCACATCGCGCAGCGCGATCAGTTCCTTGGTTTCCTCGATGAGGGTCTTGGGCGTCTTGTTCGGCTCCCAACCGTGGCCGGCCCAAAAGTCGATACTGCGGGTGGCGGCGTTGTAGCGCAGCGTGTACAGCGGCGGATCGTCGACCTGGCTGGCTTGGGTGCGCAGCCCGGGCGCGAAGTCCTCGGCGATGCCGCCGGAGAGGTCCTCGCTGCGGGCGGTGAGGCCGAGTCCGCGGGTCACCGCGGCGGCCATCATCGGCTGGAGCTGGTCACGGATTTGGTCGGCCAGCCGGTCTCCGGTGGCGCCGGCGACCGCGAGCTGGGGTGATCCGTGTAGACCGTGGCCCAACTCGGTGGTGCCGAGAACGCGGTGCGGGTTGTTGAGGAAGTAGGCGTTGACGGGAACGTGGTCCTCGTCGCCGGTGCGCGGGTCGGCGAGGTCGGCGTCCTCGGTGTTGATCCAGTCCAGGGTGTTGAGATCGACGTGGGCGCCTTCTTCGCGGCGGCGGAAGATCAGCAGGTCGGTCACGACTTCGGTGCCGGCGACCCGGCTGAATGCCTGCGACGGTAGCCGCAGGGCGCCGATGAGGTCGGCGCGCTGGGCAATGTCTTGGCGTGCAGTGGTTTTCACCGAGTCCATGGTGTATCGGCTGGTCAGCACGGCGACGTAGCCGCCGGGGGCCACCAGGGACAAGGATTTGATGATGAAGTGGTTGTGGATGCTGTGGCGGCGGGGATTGTGCACCGGATCGGTCAGTGCGTAACGGCCGAACGGCACGTTGCCGATCGCCGCGGTGAAACTTGCATCGGGAACGCGGGTGGTCTCAAATCCCTCGTGGCGGACTTGCGCTGAGGGGTAGAGCAGCGCGGCGATGGCGGCGGTGATGTCGTCGGCTTCGACGCCGACGAGGGTGGCGCCCTCGGGCGCGTGACCGATGAATGTGCCGCTGCCGCAGCCTGGTTCGAGTACCGGTCCGCCGGCGAAACCCGCCTCAGCTAGTGCATCCCAGACGACCGCCACCACGGCGGGGTCGGTGTAGTGGGCGTTGAGGATGGAGGCCTGGGCGCGACGATACTGCTCGGGGGTGAGCAGGGCGGCCAGTTGAGTTCGTTCGGCGGTGAAGTCCTCGGCGCGGGGGTCGAAGATCTGTGGGATGGCACCCCATCCGGACCAGGCGGCCAGGATGCGCTGTTCGGGTAGGGTCGCCGGTCGGCCGGCGTCGCGCAGGGTGTGCACGAGTTCGATGGCGGCGATGTTGGCGCGGGCGCGCGCTTTGGCGCCTGAGGGGACGAGAACGTCGGTGGTGGCCGGGAAGTCCGCAGTGCCGCGAAACTCCTCCGCGGGGGCGGGGATCGCTGCAGAAAGGGGGGGTCCAGATTGTGGACGGGGCCCGAC
>NZ_LQIM01000019.1:0-25318 GCF_001499985.1 Mycobacterium sp. IS-1556 | reverse complement strand
GGGGGGGGGGGCGCGGGGGGGGGGGGGGGGGGGGGGCGGGGGGGGGGGGGGGGGGCGGGGGGGGGCCCCCCCCCCCCCCCCAGAACAAGCAGGAGAAGGAACCAGCGCCAGCCACCGGCGCCACGCCGGGCCCGCCCCCCGGCCCACTGCTCGCCACTTCGGCCGCCCCCACCGCCGCAGCCCGTGCTGCCGCCGCCACCGCCGCCTGCGCCACCCCCGCTGCCACCGCCTGCGTGACCGACGGCCGGTGTGCGGAGCGCGGGCGCCTTTGCTCCCGCGGGATCGTTGCTGGCGGTCACCCGGCTCGCCTCAGCCGTCGCCTCGACGTCCGGTGAAACGATCTGAGCAGCACATTCGATAAGGGCAGTGAGGACGACGCCCGCCTGCGCTGAGACATGCGCGCGCGGGCGCCAATTGCGGTTGCCGAGGTAACCGCACGAGACGAACTAGGATAGAAGTGTGCTGAAGCTTCGAAATGCGCTGGCGGTGGCGAGCCTCGCGGTGCTCACCTTGGCGGGGTCCACCGCGACCAGCGCTGCGGGCATCACGAAACCGACCGACGTCGCCAGCATCCAACCGGCTGGACAGACGGTGGGTGTCGCGCACCCGGTGACGGTGACGTTCGACCGGGCTATCCGTGACCGGGCGGCCGCCGAGCGGACCCTCGAGATCTCCTCACCCGCAATGCCCGAAGGAGCGCCTGACGGAAGCTTCACCTGGGTCAATGACCATGTGCTGCAATGGGATCCGGCAGAATTCTGGCCGGCGCACTCGACCATCACGGTGTCGGCCGGCAATGCCAAGGCGAGCTTTCAGACCGGTGCCGCGATAGTGAGCGTCGCCGACATCGGCGCCCATACGTTCACCGTGAGCATCGACGGAGAGGTGGCGCGCGAGATGCCCGCGTCGATGGGCAAGTACGGGTTCGCAACGCCGACCGGATCATTCACGGTTCTGGAGAAGCAGAGTGTGGTCATCATGGATTCGCGCACCATCGGTATCCCCCTGGACGACCCCGAGGGCTACAAGCTCACGGTCTATGACGCGGTCCGGATCACCTGGGGCGGAGTGTACGTGCACGGCGCGCCCTGGTCGACGGGTTCGCAGGGGTACGAAAACGTCAGCCACGGATGCATCAACCTCAGCCCGGACAACGCCGATTGGTACTTCAACACCGTGAGCCTCGGCGACCCGGTCATCGTCCAGTACTGAGGGGCTGGCGCAGTCACGCCGGCTGATGTTCGGCGTGCAGGTTTTTCGCGGTCGGTGAATTCTGTACGACGGCTGGATCGGGGTAGGTGCCGAGCACCCGGTCAGCGGTTCCGGAACTGGTCACCGTGAACCAGTAGTGCTCGTTCTTGAAGTGGTGGTGCCGATGGTTGCGCCAGACCGCCCGGTAGAGAGCGGTTTTCGGCTTGTAGTCGCTGTGGATCAGGTAATGCGTCCACTCGTAGGCCAATCCGAGGGTGCCGATGCACACCAGGTACGTCAGGCCCATACCCAACCGGGGGAACGCCAGCAGTCCGACCGCGACCGTCACCGGCAACACCCAGGTGGCCAGCGACTTCCACGGGATGAAGATCAGCGGGATGTCACGCGGATGGCTGTGGTGTGCCCGATGCTCGCGGGCCAGCAGCGGGTCGATTGTCAACGGCCCCAGCCGCTTCGGCCGCCAATGCAGGACGCAGACGTGGATGATCCACTCGAAGAACGGAAACAGCGCCAGCATCACCACTGGGACGATGGCGTCGGTGACCTGCCAGTCACCGACGGCGATGCGGGCCACCAGCGCGGCGACGAGGGTAGTCCCGATCATCCAGGGGGAGGGGTGTTTCCAGAATTCGCGCTGTGCATGGATGAGCGTGAAGCCCGTGCGCGCATTACCCGTGGTCGAGGTCGTCACTGATCCTCCAGATTGTCGAGGGCGTCGAGAAGCGCTGTCGTCGCCGGTTCGAGAAGGTCGTGGGCGGCCGCTCGGGCCCTCGGCGGATCACCCGCGGTGATTGCATCGGCCAAGTCCCGGTATGCCTGCGGCCTGCCGACCTCGTCAGCCATCACGGTGGCCAGTGCGGGCAGCGCCGGCTCGTAGGTGGCCCGCAGGGTGTTGTACATGAGCCGGAAGGCGATTGAGTCGGCGCCGTCGACGATGTGATCCCAGAACGTCAGCGCGTGGCGTTGTCGTTCGACGGGATCGTCTTCGGCCTCGAGGGCATCCAACGCTTGGCTGAGTGGCTCGGCCAGGCTGCGACCGCACCGCCCGGCGGCCAGTTCGGCGACCTTGGGCCCGTTGTGCAGTCGCGTCTCCAGAATGCTGCGCACGACGGACAAGTCGAGTTCGCCGGCCCGAATGAGCAGGCGCGGCAGCAGGTCCAGACCCGCATGGCGCCGGAAGTCGCGCACCGTGGTCGCGTCGCCCTGGCGTACCTCCACCAGCCCCGCGGCGGTGAGCCGCTTGAGCGCCTCCCGAACGGCGGGCCGGGAGACCCCGAGAACCTCGGCGAGCCTGCGCTCGCTGGGAAGCGACTCACCGGGCTGCATCTCGCCGCTGAGCACCTCGGCGACGATCTGCTCGAAGACGTCCTCGGGCACTGAGCGCCGGTTCACCGGTTGAAGTGCCATGCGGCCAGCCTGCCATCCCAATAGGCCAGAGGTCAAGTGGTCTTACCAGTGGCGGTCAGGTTGCGGCGAGCCGTGCTTTCATCATCTCGGCCAGCGTCAGCGTCGCGGACAGCGGACGCACCATGACGGTGAGCTCGCTGATGGCGCCGTCCTCGTCGAGTTGGATGAAATCGCAGCCCTCGATCTCCTTGTCACCGACTTTCGCCCGGAACACGAGCGCATGGTCGCGGGCGTCGGCGGGTCCGATCTCGCGCACATACCGGAAATCGTCGAAGACCTCCATCACGGCAGCGAGGATCTGCCGCAGCGCATCCCGTCCCTCGTAGGGCGTGAAGACCACGGGGCTGTGGAAGACGACGTCGTCGCGGCACAGGGCCATGACGGCGTCGAGATCGGCCGCTTCGACCGCACGGCGGAACTCATGAACCACGGGGCGCTCAGCAGTCGGCTTCGATGCGGAACGTGGCGGTGACCGCGTTGCTCGGGTTGTCGGTGAACGAGCCGTCCGCCGATCCGGTGATCGTGAACGTGCCGCCCTTGCCCTTCACATCGGCCTCGCCGACGTTGCCTTTCCAGAAGTTTCCGGTGAAGCCACCGAAGTTCTGGAAGGTGACCGATTCGGCGGTGACGACGTCTTCGGTGCCGACGGTGGCCGTGAAACCCTTGTCTTCGTCGGGAGTCTCGATGGTCCACATCCATCCGGTCTGCGTACACCTCACCGCGTGGGGGCCGCCGGTGCTCTCGCCGTTGATGGTTACCTTCGCGGTCGTTCCGCCGAGCGCGGCGGGTGGCGTCGAGCAGCCCGCGGCACCGGCGACGAGGATGACGGCGGCCGCCGCGACGAGTCGGTTGTCCATGTCGTCAGACTCTATTGGTGTCGGCGGCCGCACATGCGCGGTTCGGTCGGACTACCGGCGCGACGGCCGGTTTCACCGCAATGCGGCAGCGGTCGCCTCGTCGGCGGGCAGGAACGCCTCGATGGATAGCTCGGCGGCGGTCAGGTCGAGCGCGGTGCCGAAGGTCGTCACCGTGGACAGGAACGTCAGCAGCCTGCCGTCGGGCGTGTACAGCTCCAGTGGTACCGCGACGCCGCCGACGTCCAGTGAACCGTCGGAATCGCCTGGGTAGGAATCAATTTCACCCAGCAGCGCGGTCAGCTCGTTCGACCCGCTGACGGCAACCTCGCGGCGCAGCCGCTCGATGAGGTGGTGCCGCCACTGGCCGAGGTTGCGGATGCGAGGTGCCATCCCGTCGGGGTGCAAAGCGATGCGCATCGCGTTGGGCTCTTCGAGCAGGTCTGGCGCGACACCGTCGAGCAGCACGCCGGCGCCCGAATTCGCCCGCACGATCCGCCAGCGCCGGTCCACCACCACGCAGGGAAACGGGTTGTACGCGTCGAGGACTCGCTCGATCCCCGCGCGAATCGCGGCCATCTCCGGGTCGTCGAGCGACCGCTCGGGATACACCGGGGCGAGGCCGGCCGCCAGCAGTAGCTGGTTCTGTTCGCGGCGCGGCACGTCGAGGACGTCGGCCAGCCGCAGCACCATCGCCCGGCTCGGCGCCGACCGTCCCGTCTCGATGAAGCTGACGTGCCGGGGCGACACCTCAGCGGCGATGGCGAGGTCGAGTTGGCTGAGCCGGCGTCGGCGTCGCCACTCCTTCATCAAGGCACCGAACGTCTGGGTCTGCACGCGCGCCGCGGTCATGGCTGCCAGTGTCACCCAGCACGGCGGGCGTGACCACTACGTCCCAGGTAATTGCGCCGGTTACCTCGGGGGAGCAGTGTCGGAGGTGTCCATCGAGCAGAGGGAGAAACATGGAGACCGTCAAGCCCGCTTCGGCACCGATTCCGCGGTGGCTGCGCTTCGTGCTGATCTCCGACCGCGCCGGGTCCGCGTGGTACATCGGCGCCGGCTTCTTCTTCGCGCCGGTGCTGGCGGTGCTGTCGCCGTGGCCGACGGTGACCACCGTGCTGTGGGCGGTCATCGGCTTCTTCGGTCTGTGGCTGGGGCTGCTGGGTATCGCGATGGCGACCGGCCTGGCGATGGTGCTTCGGTCGAACGCCGAGATACCCGAGGAGTACTGGCGCTCGATCATCGACTACTGACTACGCCTTACCCGCTCCGGTGTAGTCGACCTGCCAGTGCTTGATGCCGTTGAGCCAGCCCGACCGTAGCCGCTCGGGCTTGGCCAGTGGTCGCAGATTCGGCATCTCGTCGGCGATCGCGTTGAAGATCAGATCGATCGTCATCCTGGCGAGGTTCGCGCCGATGCAGTAGTGCGCCCCGGTACCGCCGAAACCCACGTGCGGGTTGGGATCTCGCAGGATGTCGAACGTGTACGGGTCGTCGAACACCTCTTCGTCGAAGTTGGCCGAACGATAGAACATCACCACCCGTTGGCCCTGCTTGATCGTCACTCCGCCCAACTCGGTGTCCTCGAGTGCGGTGCGCTGGAACGAGGTGACCGGGGTCGCCCACCGGACGATCTCGTCGGCGGCCGTCGCGGGTCGTTGTTCCTTGAACAACTCCCACTGATCGGGGAAGTCGGTGAACGCCATCATGCCCTGGGTGATGGAGTTGCGGGTCGTCTCGTTGCCCGCCACCGCCAGCAGGATGACGAAGAAGCCGAACTCGTCGTCGGAGAGCTTGTGCCCCTCGACATCGGCCTGCACCAGCTTGGTCACCAGATCGTCGCCCGGGTTCTTGGCCCGCTCCGCGGCCATCTGCATGCCATAGGTGATCAACTCGACCGACGCAGCCGTCGGGTCGTTCCTGCTGTATTCAGGGTCCTGGTCGCCGACCATCTGATTGGACCAGTGGAACAGCTTCATCCGGTCCTCCTGCGGGACGCCCATCAGCCCGGCGATCGCCTGCAGGGGTAACTCGGCCGACACCTGCTCGACGAAGTCGCCGGAACCCTCGGCGGCTGCAGTTTTGGCGATGTTGGCCGCGCGCTCGCGCAGTTCCTCGCGCAGGGACTCGATGGCCCTGGGGGTGAATGCACGCGAGATGATCTTGCGCAGATGGGTGTGGTGCGGTGCGTCCTGGTTCAGCAGGACGACCTTGCCGGCCTCGAGTGACGCGGGGTCCGCCTCGTCGCGGTACCTCGGTAGCGCAGTCTTCGCGTTGCTGGAGAACACGTCGCTGCGCCGCGAGATCTCCTTGACGTCCTTGTGCTTGGTCACCACCCAGAAACCGGTGTCACCGAAGGCCAGGTTGCCCTTCGTCTGCTCGTTCCACCAGATGGGTGCCACCTTCCGCATCTCGGCGAGCTCATCGACGGGCAGTCGCTCTGCGTAGATGTCGGGATCGGTGAAATCGAATCCGGGCGGAAGGTTGGGAGTCGGCATCGATGCTTTCCTCACATGACGTGGTCTAGTGCCCCTATCGCATTGCTACACCACAGTTGGGGAAGGGTGAGGCGGGTTTACCGAAAGTGCGACAGAAAGCGAAGTGAAACGTGTTCCGCACGGTCCGGTTATTGACCGCTTCGTCACACCGAGCACTGGTGTAACAATTCTGCGACACTCTTCGAAGCAACAGTGACGCCGTCGACGCGCCAGTGCCGTCGCGGGACGGTAACCCGGAAAGGGGGGCCCCGGTGAGGATCGTGCTCGACCCGAAGAAACTGTCATTACTGGGTGCGGGGATCGCCGCGGCTCTGGTCGCCGCGCCGCAGGCCCTTGCTGATCCCGCGGCGCCCGCGCCGCCGCCTCCGCGACCGGCGGCGGGCGCACCCGTGGTGGCGGCCGCCGCTCCGGCCCCGGCCGCCGGTGATGTGGCGCCGGCCCCGCCCACCGAAGGTGTTTCGCATCTCCCGAGTCCGCAGTCGCCGCCGCCGGGAACCACCATGGACCCCAGCGTGAAGCCCAACGAGCGCCCGAACGTCAACTATCTCAAGGACTTGTGGCACGCCGTGCAGAACCAGCAGATCAGCGGCAAGGAAGCGTTGATCATGGGGCTCGCGCAACGCCCCCTGAACACGCCCTATCCGGAGGAGGCACCGGGGCCGTACGTGCCGATCTCACCGGCCGAACCCGTGGCCCCGCCGCCCGCTCCCGCGCTGCCGTGGCTGCCGCCGCCGCGGCACGCACCCGCTGCGCCCGCGCCACCGGCTCAACCCGCGCCACCGGCTCAACCCGCGCCGCCGGCACCTGCACCCGCGCCGTAACGCGCTGGCGTCTCGACCGGAACGGTCGAGCGCGGAGTCATGCGCGAGTTTTCTCGACGTCTTCGCGCAGAAGCTCACGTTCGACGGCCTCGATCCGGGCGGGCACGTGTTTGTGCCAGGGCGTGCCGGCATATGCGTCGCGCCAGTCGCTGCACGTCAGTGAGTTCGGCGCCACGCCCGGGGCGTGGGCCCGGCCGTCGTCGTCGACGAAATCGAGGCCGAAGCCGTTGGGCAGCGACGCATGCCCGGCCAGCATCGCCTCGCTGATCTCGACGCTCGCCTCACCGGTACCCGCCGCCGTGGTGATCCGTGCCCTGCCGCCGTCGACGAGGCCGAGCGCTTCGGCGTCCTCGACGCTGACGCGCAAGGCGCCGTCCTGGTCGCGTTTGCGCCACGTCGGGTCGCGGAAGATGTCGTTGGCGGTGTAGGCGCGCCGTTCGCCCGCCGACAGCACGATCGGGAACTCCGCGGTGACTAGAGGTGCGCGCTGGGCCTCCAACGCCCGGATCTCGTCGAGCATCTCGGGCATGTGTAACGCGATCTTGTGGTCCGGGTGGCTGATCAACGCGAAATCATCGCTGTACTCGTGGACGGTGAACGTCACACCCGACCGGCTGTCGAGGATCGCGTCGAACAATGCATTTCCGTCCGCGTGGCCGGCCCGCCGCACTGCGTCGGGATAACTCATCGCAGCCTTCTGCGCCAGCCCCCACAGTGCTGCCGCACCGGAAAGGCCTTCCGGCAGTGTCGGTCCCAGCGTTTCATACAGCACGAACGGCAACACCTTCGCCAGCGTGGGACTGGTCCCGACCGCCTGGAGAAATGCCTGCGTGTAGGCCTGCCGGCCGTCGCGCGCCGCCACCCGCAGCGGTTGCAGATCGGTGTCGTCGACGAAGTCCAGCGCGCGCATCAGCCTCGCCCAGATCTCCGGTTCGGGCAGCGTGCCGTCGAGCGGTTCCAGTAAGGGATGGCGCAGGTGAAAGGTGTTGTGCGGGAACTCGAGATTGAAGAACGTGCACTCGCACTTCTCGTACTGGCTCGCGGCCGGCAACACGTAGTGCGCCAGTCGCGCCGTCTCGGTCATCGCCACGTCGATGACGACCATCAGTTCGAGGGACGCGAACGCCTCGCGGCACGCGGCCGAGTCGGCAAGCGAATGCGCAGGATTGCTACTCTCGACGAGAATCGCCCGGAACCGGTCCGGATGATCAGTGGAAATCTCTTGAGGGACAACGTTGCTCGGGATCAAGCCGCCCACGATCGGAGCACCCGTGACCGGGGTCCGGCCCACCTCGGGCGTATGGCGGAACAGCGGCCCGAACGACGAATGCAGGTGCTGGCCGCCGCGCTTGGCGAAGTTTCCGGTGAGGATCCACAGCAGCTTGTTCAGATAGGAGCACAGCGTGCTGTTGGGCGCCTGTTGGACACCGAGATCCTCGAAGACCGACACGCTGCCCGCGGTGCCGATACGCCGCGCGGCGGCGCGGACGAGTTCCTCGTCGACTCCGCATCGCAACGCGTAGGCGCCGACCGGCACCTTCATCAGGGCGTCGCGTACAGGTTGGACGCCGTGCACGTGCTCGGCGAGAAAGTCTTCGTCGCAGAGGTTTTCCTGTACCAGCACCGCTGCCAACGCGGCAAGGACCCAGGCGTCGGTGCCCGGCCGCGCGCGCAAGTGGTAGTCGGCCATCTTCGCGGTGTCGGTCACGACCGGGTCGATCACGATCATCGATCGGCCCGGGTCCTTGGCGATCGCGTTGAGCACGGTCCGAGCCCGCGGGAAACTCTGTGACATCCACGGGTTCTTGCCGATGAACACCGAAACCTCGGCGTGTTCGAACTCGCCGCGGGTATGGCCGCCGTAGAGATGCGCGTCGACCCACGCCTCACCGGTCTTCTCCTGGGCCAGCGCATTTGACCGGTAGTGCGAGCCGAGCGCCTTGAGGAACGCGCCGCTGTAGGCGCCGCCGAGGTGGTTTCCCTGCCCGCCGCCTCCGTAGTAGAAAATCTTGTCGCCCCCGTAGGCGTCGGCGATGCGCCGGAAGCCCGCGGCCACCTCGGCGATCGCGGTGTCCCAGTCGATCTCCTCGTAGCTCCCGTCGGGTCTCCGCCGCATCGGAGATGTCAGCCGAGCCCGGTTGTTCTGATAGTGATCGAGCCGCAGAGCCTTGTTGCACGTATAGCCTTGCGACGCAGGATGCGCCTTGTCGCCGCGGATCTTGGCCAGCTTGCGGTCGTCGAGTTGTACGACGATGCCGCAGTTGCACTCGCACAGGATGCAGGCGGTGGGGTGCCAGTCATCGCTCATCGCTTGGCCTCACTTTCCGTCGCGGTCTCGAGAAGCGCCCGAAGTTGGCGGTGCACGAGGTCGAGTGGCTTCACGTCGCCGGCGGCACGGGCGACCACGATCGCGCCCTCGACGGCGGTCAAGATCAGCGTCGCCAGTTCCTCGGCGCGGTCCGCGTCGGCGCCGTCGGCTGTCAGCCGGTCGGTGATCAGCGTGCCCCACCGGGCGAACGCGGCCGCAGCACGGTCGACCACTGGCGCGAGCTGATCACCCTTGGCGCCGGATTCGACGGCCACCGCGACGACCGGACATCCGGCGCGAAACTCGCTGTCGATGAGCTGCTTTCGGAAACCGAGCACCAACGCGTCGAGCGCATCGATACCGCTGGCCGCCTCCTCGATTTGCGATGCGACGTACGCGCCCGCGAAATCGACTGCCTCGCAGAGCAATTGAGTACGCCCGCCGGGAAAGTAGTGATAGGCCGAACCGCGGGGCGCGCCACTGTGTGCGAGTACGTCGGCGATCGCCGTCGGATGCGCGCCGCGTTCCCGGATCAGCAGCGCCGCGGAGGCGACCATCCGCTCGCGATGACTAGCCATACGCCGAGGTCCTCCATCCGAAAGGGCTATGTATGTCACCTTACATAATCGGCGGACCGCAGGCTAGTAGACCACCGCGAGCCACCATTAACCCCCCGCGAACCTGCCGCAAATGTTCAGGATTCTTGGCCGGGCGGGGGAGTCGGCAGACCCAGCCGGTCCTTGATGTCGTCGATCTTGGCCTCGATGCGCTCAAGGTCTTCGGCGTCGACCTTGAACAGCCAGTGCTTGGCCCCGAGTAGCAGAATGGCCTGGAAGATCAGTTGCAGCCACTCGCTCTGCCAGTTCTCGAAAGTACTGGCGAAGAACTGGTGCAGATACTCGCCCCACACGAAGGGCTGCCCGTGCTGCTGCTGGGTGCTGGTGAACTCGGCCAGTTGCGTGATGAACTGACCGGCCCAGGACCCGGCGAACAGCAGTAGAAGGATGTAGACCGCGCCCCACCGCCTGATATGCCTCATGGGTACGGCGTACCACGCCACCATGACCGCCGGCCCGCGAAACGCCGACGGCCAAGCCGCGAATCAGGCCACCGCGGCCAAGCCGCGAATCAGGCCACCGCGGCCAAGCCGCGAATCAAACCGAGGCGGCCTCGTTGATCGCGTCGAGCCGTCCGGTGGCCTCGAGGTACTCCTGCACCCAGCGCTCGATCACCGTCGAGGTCTTCTCCACCTTGGTGAACTGGCCGACGACCTGACCGATCGGGTTGAACGCCACGTCGACGGACTCGTTGGGGTACTTGTGGGTGGCGGCGACGGCCATGCCCGAGACCATGTACTGCAGCGGCATCCCGAGGGGTTTGGGGTTGTTCGGGTCTTCCCACGCCTCGGTCCAGTCGTTGCGCAGCATCCGCGCGGGCTTGCCGGTGAACGACCGGCTGCGCACGGTGTCGCGGCTGCTGGCCTTGACGTAGGCGGCGTGCTGCACCGGGGTGTTCTCCGACTCCTCGACCATGACCCACTGCGATCCCGTCCAGGCGCCCTGAGCGCCGAGCGCCAGGGCAGCGGCGATCTGCTCGCCGCTGCCGATCCCGCCGGCCGCGAGCACGGGCACCGGCGCGACCTCCTTGACTACCTGCGGCCACAGCACGATCGAGCCGACCTCACCGCAGTGGCCGCCGGCCTCGCCGCCCTGGGCGATGATGATGTCCACGCCGGCGTCGGCGTGTTTGCGGGCCTGCGACGGCGATCCGCACAGCGCGGCGACCTTGCGGCCCTCGTCGTGGATGTGCTTGATCATGTCGGCAGGAGGAGTGCCCAGCGCGTTGGCGATCAGCGTGCACTTCGGGTGCTGCAATGCGACCTCGACCTGCGGGGTTGCGGTCGCCTCGGTCCAGCCGAGCAGCTGCAACGCGTCGTCGTCGCTGTGCTCGACCGGCACGCCGTGATCGGCGAGGACCTTCTTGGCGAAGTCGATGTGCTCCTGCGGCACCAGGTCGTTGAGCGTCTTCTTGAGCACCTCGGGCGACAGGTCGGCGGCGTCCATGCCCTCGTATTTGTTGGGGATCACGATGTCGACGCCGTAGGGGTGGTCACCGATGTTCTCGTCGATCCACTTCAGCTCGATCTCGAGTTGCTCCGGGGTATAGCCGACGGCCCCGAGCACGCCGAAACCGCCGGCCTTGCTCACGGCGACAACCACGTCGCGGCAGTGGGTGAACGCGAAGATCGGATACTCGATGCCGAGGTCGTCACAGATGGGGGTGCGCATGCCTGCTCCTTGATGTGCCGCCGCAAATTGAAACGTGTTCTAGTTTAGTACCCGGCGGCGCCGTCGGCGCAAGTACGGTGTACGACGGCTATTCGACGACGCTCGTCGTGAGGTCCTCCACGAACGACACCTCGTTGCCGTCCGGATCGCGGACGTCGACGATCTTGACCATCTCGCCGACGATCAGCGGTTCGCCCGTCGAGATTCCATCGCCGTTCAGTGCGGCGATCTGAGCGTCTACGTCGTCGACACCGAAGCGCACCGCGGACCGGCCCGCCGACTCCGGGTCCTCGACGAGCTGCAGCCACGCGGTCGCGGTGACCTGCCACTCGCCGACCCTCTCGACCGGTTCGAGGTCGGGGTCCCTGCCGATCAGACGGCTGTACCAGCGCCGACCGACGGAATAGTCGCGGACAGCGACGACCGCGGCGACGTCATTCAACTTGTGGGCCAAGGGTTTCCTTTTCCTTCAGTCGTTGGACTGGTCGAGTACATAGACAGCGTTGCCATGGGGATCCTCGAAGCCCGCCCACCAACCGCCGGGGATCTCGACCGGTTCGAGCCACACGGTCAGGTCACCCCGTCGCTCGTCGATCCAGCTGCGCGCGTCGTCGACCATGAGCATCGGCCCCGGCCGACCCACCCGCTCGGGGTCGACGTCGATCATCAGCTGGGCGGCGACGCCGGGCATGTTCAGCGTCACGGTGTGGTCGCCTTCGCGCCATCCCTCCGGCCATCCCAGCGTGTCGCGGTAGAAGGACAGCGCCGGCGCCAGTTCCGGAACGGGCAGGTAGAAGAAGGCGAGAGTGCTCATGACAGAACCGTAATCCAATTATGGAACGCACACAATAGATTATGATCGGCGGGTGCCGGAGTGGATCCCTACCGAGGGCTCGCCGAAGGGCCGCCTGGTCCTGCGGGCCATGGACGCGTTCAGCGCCGAGGCGTTCGAGGATGTGAATGTCGTGGCACTCTGCAAGACGGCGGATGTCACGACGGGGACCCTCTACCACCACTTCCAGACGAAACTCGGGCTGTACGAGGTCGTTCGGCTCGAGGTGGAACGGCGAACGCTGGACCGCGTCGCAGGGGCGCTAGCCGCTCGGGCCGAGGATCCCCCCGGAGTTGCCGTGAGGGCGGCTCTGCTCGTGGGTTTCGACTACGTCGTCGACAGCGGTCGCGTTCGTCTGGTCGGCGCTCCGGTGCCGCCCGGACGGGACGATCTGCTCGAAGCCGCCGTGCGCAAGGTCCTCGACCCGCGCGGTCCCGGGGCCCGCGTATGGCTGGCGGCCTGGCGGGCGGCGCTCATGTGCACCCTCGACGGTTTCAGCGTGACAGGCGCGCGTCGGGCGATCGTGCGATTCGGCCTCGACGCAAATCAGTCGTAGCCGATCAGCCTTCGAAGCGAGACCCGCCTGCGGTCGCCGGAACCCTCGACCCGCAGCACCGGCCAACCGTTCTGGGCGGCCATCGCGGCGAGGCCGGGGCGTGGGTTCACCGGCCGAGGATTGCCGACCAGGGCCATCAGCGCCGCGTCCTCGTCGCCATCGGCGTAGAAGTAACTGCGTTGCAAGGCAACGCCGTTGGTCTCACAGAAGACCTGCACCGCTGTGGACTTGTTGCGTCCCCAGATGACCGGTTTGGCGATCCGGCCGGTCAGCAGTCCGGCCTCGTCGAGCTCGAAATGGTTGCACAGTACGTGATCGATTCCGGTGAACCGGGCGACCGGCTCGGCGTGGATGGTCAGCGCCGAACTGCTGAGCACGACCGTGTGACCGCGTTGCTGGTGGGCCTGGACGATCTCGTGCATGTAAGGGAACACCCGCGCAGCGATCCGCTCGACGAAGAGGCGCTCGCCGAGTTCGTCGAGTTCGGCCAGCGACTCGCCGCGCAGGTAGCCCGCCGCGCGGGTCAGAAGCCGCTCGAACTGCATGCGGCCCAGCCGGTATCGCAGCGACGCTTCGACGACGCCGAGCACTTCGCCGATACGCGCCTGTCTGCGCCGAATGCGGTCGGCCGCGTGCGCGGTGGCGGTGAACCCGTCGACAAGCGTGCCGTCGAGATCGAAGAACGCGCCCACCTCTGGCCCTTCTGGGCTCGCGGCGATCTCGGCGATCGGGTCGGGTGCTGCGGGCTGCGCATGCATGGCGGGCTCCAGCCTACTGAGCCGCGTACACGCCCTTCCCGGTGACGAGCGGCATGTCGAGGGTGGTCCGGATGCCCGGCGGGGCCGCGATGACGTCGGGGATGGCGTTCACGATCCGGCCCGCCGCGGCGAGGATGGCGGCGTAGTTGTGGTCGCCGTTGCGGCTCGTCGGGCAGATGTCCATGGTGTACGACGGTTCGCCGACGATCTCGACGCGGTACGAACCGCCGGGCTGCGCGGGCTGGGCCCAGTCCGGTCGCAGGTCTTCCCGAAGGCGGGTGACGTGTTCGACGACGATCACCGGCCTGCCCTCGACCATGCCTTCGATCTGGAAGCGCACCGCCGCCACGGTTCCCTTCTTGATGGTGCCGACGGCGACGTCGAAATCCTCGGGTGCGGGTTCCTGTTCGACGGAGTCGCGGATCTCGTCGACCTCGATGCCAAGGCCGGCCGCCAACTGCCGAACCGCCGTACCCCAGGCGATGCTCAGCACGCCCGGCTGGTAGAGCATGGGCAGGTCGCCGAGTTCGTTG
The DNA here is from genome assembly GCF_001499985.1 of Mycobacterium sp. IS-1556. Classification (NCBI taxonomy): domain Bacteria; kingdom Bacillati; phylum Actinomycetota; class Actinomycetes; order Mycobacteriales; family Mycobacteriaceae; genus Mycobacterium; species Mycobacterium sp. IS-1556. The sequence goes on along the minus strand of NZ_LQIM01000019.1, from coordinate 11,251 downwards.
CCGAAACCCATGACGTCGAACATCACCGTCGCGCCGTCGTAGGTCGCGTAATCGGCGATCTCCATGGTGCGGATCTGCTCGATGCTCTGACACGTTCCCGCCAACGCGAACGGCAGCAGGTCGGTGACGAAGCCCGGGTCGACACCGGTCATGAAGACCGTCGAATCGCCCTCTCGCGCAGCGTCTTCCACCCGCTGGATGTATTTGTCCGGAATCACCTGCCACGGATACTGCAATACACCGAGACCGGATCCGACGACGTCGACGCCCGCCGCGAGGATCTTGCGCACGTCGGCCATCGCATCGGGCAGCCGGGTGTCGCCCATCGCGCAGTACACGACACAGTCCGGATTGTCGGCGATGATGGCGTCGAGGTCGTTGATCGCGGTGACGCCGGTGGCCACGTCCAGGCCGGCCAACTCGCCGGCGTCCTTGCCGACCTTGGCATCCGACGAGACCCACACCCCGGTCAGGTCGAACCGCGCGTCGTTGACGAGTTGCTTCAGCGCGAGGCTGCCGCAGTTGCCGGTCCCGACGATCGCCACCCGAATAGCCATGGCGAGCAGTATGCGTGTTGCACAGCGAAATTGGAACAGGTTCTAGTTCACTGGACCCGTGCGGTAGCCTGACGCCCCATGGGACGCGTGGACGACAAGGTTGCACTGATCAGCGGGGGCGCCCAGGGGATGGGCGCCGCCGACGCCCGGGCGCTGGTGGCCGAGGGGGCCAAGGTCGTGATCGGTGACATCCTCGACGAGAAGGGCAAGGCGCTGGCCGACGAGATCGGTGAGTCCGCCCGTTACGTCCACCTCGACGTCACGCAGGCCGACCAGTGGGAAGCCGCCGTCGCGACCGCCGTCAACGAGTTCGGCAAGCTCAACGTGCTGGTCAACAACGCGGGCACGGTGGCGCTGGGCCAGATCGGCCAGTTCGACATGGCCAAGTGGCAAAAGGTCATCGACGTCAACCTCACCGGGACCTTCCTGGGCATGCAGCACTCGGTGGAGGCGATGAAGGCGGCCGGCGGCGGCTCGATCATCAACATCTCCTCGATCGAGGGTCTGCGCGGCGCCGTCATGGTGCACCCGTATGTGGCCTCGAAGTGGGCGGTGCGCGGGCTGACCAAGTCGGCGGCGCTCGAACTGGGAGCCCACAACATCCGGGTGAACTCGGTGCATCCGGGCTTCATCCGCACCCCGATGACCAAACACTTCCCGGACAACATGTTGCGGATCCCGCTGGGCCGCCCGGGCCAGCCCGAGGAGGTCGCGACGTTCGTGGTCTTCCTGGCCAGCGACGAGTCCAGCTATTCGACCGGCGCCGAGTACATCATGGACGGCGGCCTGACCAACGACGTCCCGCACAAGTAGCCGCAACCCACCCTTCTCGGGCGAACGTGGATTACAACCGCACGCTTCGCCGCGCCGAGCGTCGACCAACCCCACACTCGCGCGCGAGCCCCGACCGCGGCGCCCCGTAGTGTCGTAGCTCGTGAGCGCACGCGCGGGCATCGTGGTCACCGGCACCGAAGTACTCACGGGCCGGGTGCAGGATCTCAACGGACCGTGGATCGCCGATCGGCTACTGGAGCTGGGTGTCGAGTTGGCGCACATCACCATCTGCGGCGACCGGCCGGGCGACATCGAGGCCCAGTTGCGGTTCCTGGCCGACGAGGGCGTGGACCTGATCGTCACCAGCGGCGGCCTGGGCCCCACTGCCGACGACATGACCGTCGAGACGGTGGCCCGGTTCGCGGGCCGAAAGTTGGTGTTGGACAACCGGCTCGAGGCCACGATCGCCGACATCGTGGCGCGTCTGATGGCGCGTTTCCCGAATGTCGATGCCGAGGCAATCCAGGCGTCGAACCGCAAGCAGGCGCTGGTTCCGGACGGCGCCGACGTGATCGATCCGGTCGGCACCGCTCCGGGCGTGGTGGTGGCGGGCAAGCCGACGATCGTCGTGCTGCCCGGGCCGCCGCGCGAACTGCAGCCGATGTGGCCGCTGGCGGTGCAGACCCCCGCTGTGCAGGAGGCGATCGCCGGCCGCACCGCGTACCGCCAGGAGACGGTCCGGATGTTCGGGCTGCCGGAGTCCGGCCTCGCCGACACGCTGCGTGACGCCGAGCGCAGCATCGCCGGTTTCGACCGTCTCGAGATCACCACCTGCCTGCGGCGCGGCGAGCTCGAAGTGGTCACCCGCTACGAGCCCGACGCCGCCGAGACCTACGCCGAGCTGATGACGTTGCTGCGCGAGCGGCACGGCGAGGTGATCTTCTCCGAGGACGGCTCCCGCATCGACGACCAGGTCGCCCGGTTGCTCGGCGGTCGACGCATCGCGACCGCCGAGTCCTGCACCGGCGGGCTGCTGGCCGCTCGGCTGACCGACCTCGCGGGCTCGTCGGCCTACGTCGCCGGAGCGGTGGTCGCCTACGCGAACGACGTCAAGGCGGGGCTGCTCGGCGTGGACCCGGCCCTGATCGAGGCGCATGGCGCGGTGTCCGAGCCCGTCGCCGAGGCGATGGCCGACGGCGCGTTGAACCGCTTCGGGGTCGACACCGCCGTCGCGATCACCGGCGTCGCGGGCCCGGGCGGCGGGACAGCCGAAAAACCGGTGGGCACCGTGTGTTTCAGTGTCAAGCTGGCCGACGGTCTCACGGTCACCAGGACGATGCGGCTGCCCGGCAACCGCACCGACATCCGCGAGCGGTCCACCACCGTCGCGATGCACATGCTGCGCCGCGCGCTGAGCTGAGCTGAGCGGTCGCCACGTTCAATCCGTGTGCACGCGGGTATTCCGGCGGCGAGATGACACTCGCACAGCACCCGTTGCTCACCGACGGGGCATATCTGATGGCCCCGGCCGAACTCAATGCGGGCCTCGGCACCGACCGCCGCGCCTGGCAGCGGTTCGGCCGGCACTGGAACGCCCTGGCCGACGATCCTTATGCCGCAGAGCTGGGCACGCGGCGCCTACGCCGCTACGGACATTTCGCGTTCGTCCCCGCCGACGGTGCCATCGACCCTTTGCCGCACGACGCGTTCGTACAGCCGCAGGCATCCAACCCGCTCTATGTCGACCGCAGCCGCCACTTCGAGCCGCTCACCGACGCATTCGTCGAAGAGCCACTGCTGCAACGGTTTCTGCGGCTACTGGGTCAGGTGGCCACGATGCTGGACGAGTTGCCCCGCTGGAGTATTAAGGTCACCCCGTTCCGCGTGCTGGCCTCGACGTCCGACGGTGGCGAACCCACGCCGGAGGGGCTGCACCGCGACGGCGTCACCCTGGTCAGCTCGTTGCTGATCGGTCGCGACAATGCGGTGGGCGGAGAGAGTTCGGTGTTCTGCGCCGACGGCCGCCAGCTGCTGTCGACCACGCTGAGCGAGCCGGGCACCCTGTTGCTCGGCGACGACCGTCGTACGTTGCACGGGGTGACGCCGATCCGACCCCTGGACCCGACGAAACCGGCGCGCCGCGACGTCCTTGTCGTCACGTTCGCGCCGTCAGGTCCAACAGGTCGTCCACCACACCGGTGAGATCGCCATGCCGCGAGGCCGACGCGCGCTGCAAATCGGCTCCGTTTCCGCGGGCGGACAGCCTGTCCATGAACGCCGACACCGCCTCTGTGTCCCCGCCGGCGACGAGGGCGGCCTCGATGTGGTCGATCAACCGCGCCGCCTGCTCGGGTGAAGGAACTAGGCGGCCCGTCGCCGCGTCGGGGACGCATCCTGACCACCCGTCGCGCGCCGCGCGCCAATACGCCGCGCGCAACAACTCGCTGGACAGCATCGGCCCGGGATCACCGGCGCCCGCCGCCCTCGCAACCGTCGTCACCAGCGCCCTGACGATGGTCCCCAGCGCGACGGTGTCGTCGAGGTCAGCAGCGACATCCATCGTGCGGATCTCGACCGTCGGCCACACCGGGTTCGGCCGGACATCCCAAAACGGCAGGTCTGCCTTCAGCATTGCCCCGGACTCGGTGATCGCCGCGGAAAGTTCCTCGTACTGACGCAGCGATGAAGCGTAGGGCGGTGGGCCGAGGCACGGGAAGCGACTGCGGACAACGGCACGCCAGTCGGAGTAGCCGGTGTCGGCGCCCCGACAGAACCGCGAATTCGCGCTGAGCACAAGCAGAGTCGGTAACCACGGCCGCAGGTGGTTGCCGACTCGCAGGGCCAGCTCGCGGTCGGGGATATGCACGTGGACGTGCATCGAACACAACGCGAAGTCGTCTAGCATCGCGCGGTACTGCGCAGTTCCAGCCCGATACCGCGGGTGGTCGCCAACCTCGACGGCCCGCCTGTCGGTCAGCACCGGGGTGCCCGCCGCGCACAGCCGCAGGCCGACCGAGGCGGCGGCGGTATTGGTCGCCGCGCGCACCCGTGCCAATTCGGCGCGCAATTGGTCGGCGTCGCCGCACGGCGGCGTTCGCACCTCGATCTGGTGTCGAGTGAACTCGCCGGAGACCAAGTCGGCCGCTTCATGGCCGACGGCCGCGATGACGTCGGCGGCCCGCGGTTGCGGCGTGCGGGTGACAGGGTCGATGAGGAAGAACTCCTCCTCGACGCCCATCGTGGGAACGTCGGATAGGCTCACCACCGCGTCACCGACCGCCATCGACACCTCCTAGGGCAGAACCGCGATCGGATTCGATAACGTACCCGTGCGACACAGGAGGAACACATCGATGACGGCAACCGCGCGCGACGAGATGTCCCAGCGCGCCGTAGAGGCCGGATGGGACCGCCGAGACGCCGACCGCACCGACTACTACACCCGGAGTCCGGTGCGGATTCACGTGATCTGGCAGGGACCCGACGCGATCAGCGGCGGAGCGCTGTACCACGACGACATCCTGATGGCCTACAGCCGCGACCTGCCCACGGTGACCGGCTGGTTGAACCGCGGTGCGTAGCGCCGCGGCTACCTGCGTCCGCTCGGCAGGCTAGGAACGTTCGCCGTCGGCGTACTCGTCCCAGACCTTCATCATCGTCTGCAGGATCTCCTCCGCACGGCCCAGCCCGGCGAGGTGACTTTCGCCGGGCATCGGGTAGAGCTCGGCGTCGGCGAGCCTGGACACCACATGCTGCCCGTGCGCGTACGGGACGATGTGGTCGGCGTCGCCGTGCCACCAGCGCACCGGCACCTTGATCTCATCGAGCCGGAAGCCCCAGTCCCGGGCGAACACGACGATGTCGGAGAACGGCGCGGCCAGTTGTTTGCGGCTGCCGTTGAGCAGGTCGTCGAGGAACATCGCCTTGATCTCGGGGCGGGCCAGCAGCCGACGGTCGCCCTCCGGGGACACCCGACCGTACAGGTCGGCGGCGGGGGAGGCGACCGGCTTGATGAACCGGATGAGCGCCGACGCCACCAGTCCGATCGGCGTTCCCGCGTACTGCAGCAGCGGTGCCACGCGCGTGCCGAGATTGCCCATCAGGCCGCCGGTGATCGCGTCGGAACCCACCGTGGGCGCGACGCCGCCGATCACGCCGGCGGCGACCACCCGGTCGGGCATCGCCGCGGCGCAGCCCAGCGTGTACGGGCCGCCGCCGGACAGGCCGACGACGACCATCTTGTCGATGCCGAGCGTGTCGGCGATGGTGCGCAGGTCGTCGGCGAACGCGACGACGGTGTCGTAGCGATGCGGGGTCGACGATCCGATACCGGGCCGGTCGAGCCCGATCAACCGGATGTTGGCCTTTTCGGCGTAGACGCGCGCTTCCATCGGGATCTGGCGCCGAGCGCCCGGGGTGCCGTGCAGCCAGAAGATGGCGCGGCCCTGTGGAGCGCCGAACTCGGCGAACCCGATCCGACGATCGTCGCCGACAGCGACGTTGCCCTCGAGCTTGGGGCGGGCGATTGCGACAACCATGTCCGAAGTGTCTCATGGCGCGTCGGCGCGCTTGTTAGCTATGCCACCCGGAAGACATAGGACGCGGCGGTGATGACGCGGTTGTCGACGCCCTCGTCGCGCATCAGAACCCGGACCGCGACAGTGCCGGCGGACCCGCGAAGCGGTTCGGTGTCCACCCGAAACGGGCCGGCTTTGCCGCGGGCCATGAACATGACGTGGCACGACACCCCGTGCAGACGGTCGGTGCCGGCCACACTGGCCGCGGCGTCGGTCGCCGCCTTCTCGAGGATGACGAACTGCGGCCCGACGTGCAGCGCGGCGTCGGGCGACGCCACCTCCACCGACAACTCCGGCAGTCCCCACCGGCCGTCGGGCCTGCGGTGGCCGCCGAACACCTGCCACAGCGGCGGCAGATCGGGGGAGTCGACCACCTCGAGGGGGTTGGCCTCCATCCGGCCCAGTCCGTCGGGCGGCGTGCCGATGCTGACACCCTGACCTTCGATCAGCGCAAGTACCCGGCCGGGCTGTTCGGCGTCGACGATCTTCGCCCGGCTGTAGCCCATCTGGCGGCCGACCCGCAGCTCCTCGGACACCACCTCGATGCGACGGACGTCGAGGCCCGGGTCGAGCAGCTGGCAGGAATGGATCACCGGGTTGGGCACCGCCTCCAGGTCGGACATGTGCCCGCTCTCGGGCGCGCAGATCCCCAGCACGGCGAACAGCAGTCCCCCCGCGGCGTCGCGCATATCGCGGCGCACGGTGACGGTGTTGTCCTCGTCGACGAGGTCCATCTGCGCGTAGCTGCGGCCGATGTAGCGGTAGCTCAACAGCCCGCCCCACCGCCTGCGCAGTTCCTCGGCGTACTCCTCGGGCGAATCGGTCAACTCCCGGATATCGCGCAACACCGGGCACTCCCATCTCGAAAGGGTTCGACGACGGCGGTCTACAGCAGTCGGCGGGGCGATCTTTCCATCTGGTAGCCGGCGGGGAACGTCATCTCGATCACGCGCAGTTCGTCGTGGGCCTTGGACTCCAGTTCGAGAACGACACAGCCCTCGCCGAGGTCCTTCGCCTCCAACACCGTGTAGTGCTGACCGCCACCGTTGACATCGACGATCGGGTCCCCTGAGCGCAGTGCCTCGACCGCTACCAGGCCGGGGGCTTTTGCCGGGTGTGCTTCCACCCGGCTAACGGTAGGCCAAACGGTAGCCGCCCTCAGTTGTTTCAGCCGACCGCCGTGGCGTAGGCGCCTTCGTGTTTTCCCGCCCTAGCGCGTGTACATCGGCGATCATGTCGCTAACACGCCGGCACCTGGGAGATGCCATGGACAGTACGATGCAGGACTTTCCGCTGACCGTGACGGGGATTCTGCGGCACGGCACGGGCTGGAATTCCGGCCGAAAAGTGATCACCGCGACGCCCGACGGACATCGCGAGATCAGCTACGGCGAATTCGGGACACGGGTCGCGCAGCTTGCGCACGGGCTACGTGCTCTCGGAGTGACCGATGGGCAGCGGGTCGCCACGTTTATGTGGAACAACCAGGAACACCTCGAGGCGTACTTCGCCGCGCCGTGCATGGGGGCGGTGCTGCACACGCTCAACATCCGGCTGGCCGGTGAGCAGATCGCGTTCATCGCGAACCAGGCCGACGATTCCGTTGTGCTGGTGGACATGTCGCTCGCCGGGCTGCTGTCGCCGATCCTGCCGCAGATGACGTCCGTGCACACGGTGGTGGCGGTCGGCGACGGCGACCTTTCCGAGCTCAGCGCGTCGGGTCGCACCGTTATCCGCTACGACGACGTCCTCGCCGGGCAGCCGCTCGACTATGACTGGCCCGAACTCGACGAGAGAAGCGCTGCCGCAATGTGTTACACCAGCGGAACGACCGGTAACCCGAAGGGCGTGGTCTACAGCCACCGCTCGAGTTATCTACATTCGATGGCGGTGTGCGCGGCCAACAACCTCGGCCTCATCGACGGTGACCGGGTGCTGCCGGTGGTGCCGATGTTCCATGCGAACGCGTGGGGGCAACCGTATGCGGCCATGATGGCCGGCGCGGACTTGGTGTTGCCCGACCGTTTTCTGCAGGCCGCTCCGCTGGTCGACATGATCGAACGGCACCGACCCACCGTCGCTGCCGCAGTGCCGACCATCTGGAACGACGTCCTGAAGTTTTTGCACGCCAACCCCGAGCGCGACATCTCCTCCCTGAAGAGGGTCGCCTGCGGCGGTTCGGCCGTGCCCCTCGGAATGATGAAGGAGTATCAGGACAGGTACGGCGTGGAGATCCGGCAGGCATGGGGGATGACGGAGACCTCACCACTGGCGGCCACCGCCGCACCGCCGCCGGAGGTCACCGGTGAGGAGCACTGGACGCTGCGCGCCTCGGCGGGCCGCGTCTTGTGCGGGGTCGAGATCCGCATCGTCGACGACGACGGCGCCGTGCTACCGAACGACGGAAAAGCCGTGGGCGAGATCGAGGTCCGCGGTCCGTGGATCACCGGTTCCTATTATCAGAACGCCGACCCGTCGAAGTTCGACGCGGGCTGGTTGCGCACCGGTGATGTCGGCCGCATCGATCCGCAGGGTTTCATCACGCTGACCGACCGCGCCAAGGACGTCATCAAGTCCGGTGGCGAGTGGATCTCGTCGGTGGAGTTGGAGTTGGCGATCACCGAGCATCCCGCGGTGTTCGAGGCTGCTGTCGTCGCCGTTCCGGACGACCGTTGGCAGGAGCGGCCGTTGGCGGCGGTCGTCGTCGGCAGCGACGAGTCCGTCACCGCCGCGGAGTTGCGGAAACACCTGAGCGACAAGGTCGCCCGTTTCTGGCTGCCCGAACACTGGACGTTCATCGACGAAGTACCCAAGACCAGCGTCGGCAAGTTCGACAAGAAGCTGATCAGGTCCCGGTACGCGGACGGCGCGTACAGCGTCGTGGAGTGCCGAGACTAACCGCGGCGCTCCGCGGTCAGCGCCCATCGGATCCCGCCGACAAGGACACGACCCGACAATCGGATGACGGTCGCCTCGACCGGCGGAAAGTACGGCAGCATCAGCGGCATTCGCGCCCAGGCCGGCAGCATCGCCACCGACGTCGCCGCGAGTATCCCGTAGGGAGCCCTGGCCGCGATCGGCAGCGGGGGAGTCAGCAGCAGGAACCGGGCAGCGTCGCGGGCGGCGGCGGTGCCGCAGAGTTCCGGCCGGAACCGCTCGATCCGCTCGCCCAGCTCTTTTTCGCTACGCGGCGGGTCGACGACGCCCAACGCCGACGCCACCCGGGCGGTGTCGGCGACGTAGCCGTCTCGGCCGGCCTGGTCCAGTGGCGTCTCACCGTACAACTGGTGCGCGAGCAGGAAGCTGTCGACCTCGGCGATGTGCACCCACTCCAGCAGATGCGGATCGGCGGCGTGGTAGGGCCTGCCGTCCGCAGCGACGCCGCGCACCCGTTGATGGATGCCGCGTACCCGGTCGACCGCGCGTTGAGCCTCGTCGGCGGGTCCGAAGGTGGTCACCGCCAGGAAGGTGCTGGTCCGCTGCAACCGACCCCACGGGTCACCCCGGTAGTCGGAGTGCTCGGCGACGCCCGCCATCGCCAAGGGATGCAGCGACTGCAGCAACAACGCGCGTAGACCGCCCACGAACATCGAGGCGTCAGCGTGCACCCGGCGGATCGGGCGGTCTTCGGCGAACCACCGGGGGCCGGGAGTGTCGTGGATGCGCGCGCGGTTGGCGGGGCCGTCGGGGCCGGCAACCATGCCGAACAAGCCGCGACCGAGGGTCTTGCGCACGGAACCCAGATCCGGCAACACCGTCATGCCTCCACGGTACGGCCGGGTCGGAGTCGCGCCAAACACCCGCCGAACTGGTCCGGGACGCGTGACTCGTGGTTTACCGTAGCGACGGAGGTCAATCCCGTGAGCAAAGCACACCGCCGCGGATGAGGAACGGGGAGGCAGACATGCGCCGATCGATCCGGTTGATGACCCTGGCCGCCGCGGTCGCCGTCACCGCGCCCCTCGGACTGGCGAGCAGCACCGGCAGCGCCGTCGCGGACGGACCCGTCGGCGCGGGGCGCGGCGGCACGTTCGTTCCCCTGAATCAAGTCCTGCGGCGCTGCGACTACGGCGGGACCGAATTCAACGGTCCGACCGGCTACGCACGCGCCACCAGTGTCATCCGCAGCACCGGTTCGGGCGTTTCCGCGGACGTCGAGATGAACACCGCGATACCGAACATGCGTTACGACGTCCGGCTCATCCAGGCGCCACGGCCGTCGGCGGCCACCTGCCACGGCGGCGACCCCGGTGTGGCGGCGGGCGTGTTGCAGATCAATGGGGCGGGCTACGGCTCCGTCACCCTTCACGACGCCGTCGAACCGGGCGCGACCGGAGCGTGGGTGTTCATCACCCGTCCCGACGCTTTCTCGCAGAACCCCGCGGAGTTCTACACCAGCGACTGGATCGAAGACATCTGACGCGCGGGGTCAGGCGGGGACGACGACGGTCAGGTCGTCACCGCGTCGCTCCACCCGCATCCCGGCGCGTCGCGCGACAGCGGCAACCCCGGCCGCGTCGTCGGGTTCGGCTCGGGTGGTGGCCAGGATGCGGGCGAGTCGGCCCTTGTGCGCCTTGTTGAAGTGGGTCACGACGGTGCGTCTACCGTCGCAGTGCTCGGCGACCACGTCGACGCGGACGGCGGCAGCCAGCCGGCCGAGCGACGCGTAGGAACCGGATCGGAGGTCGACGACGAGGTCCTCGGTCGCCAACCGGCTGAGCACGGGTTCCAGCACGGGACGCCACCGCGCGGCCAACGTCGGCCGGCCGGGCAGCTTCGACGTAGCCGAAAGCCGGTACGGCGGTACCGGATCGTCGGCACGTAACAGTCCGAACAGCGCCGAACCGACGGCCAGTCGGGCTCGGGCACGGCTCGCAGCAGCGCCCTGAAGCGACTCCATATCCAAGGCGTCGTAGAGGACACCGGTGTAGCGGTTGATCGCCGGCAGCGTCGGCGCGCTGCGCAGCTCGGCGTTGCGGTCGATCTCGGCGTCCTGCGTGGCCGACAGCCCCAGTGCACGCCGGCACGCCGGCCGGTCTTGCGCAAGCTTCACCAGCTCGTCGAGCAACTCGACCCGCAGCGGTCCCAGCTCCGGCGAGTTGAGCGACTCAAGGCGCAGCGGCGGCCCGTCGCCCCCGGACCGCTTGGTCTCCGAGGGCGGAAGAAGCACGATCACGCCGGAGAGGCTATCCGGGCGGGTGCTGCGATCAGGCCGGTGGCAGGGGTGCTGGTGACGGTGCCATCGGTGGCGGGGGCGGCGCGAACGGGTTCGCCGGCGGAGGCGGCAATGGGTTCGCGGGCGGCGGAGGCGGTGCCGGTGCCGGTGGTGGGGGGGGTGCCATC
>NZ_LQIM01000018.1:0-33956 GCF_001499985.1 Mycobacterium sp. IS-1556 | reverse complement strand
GGCACCCCGTAGCGTTCGAGCGTATCGTCAAGTGCAGCAAGGAAATTCGTCAGCGGTCCGGCAATGAGCCGGTCGAGCTCGGTACGGGTGACGCGAATCTCGGCGTGGTGTCCGGGCAGGTCGACGGCGACGGCCGTCGCGGTCTGCGCCGACAGCCGTTCCTTGGCGTCGCGGCATTCGTCGCGCAGCCGAGCCAGTGAACTCACCATGGCCGTCCCCGACGGATCGGCGTCGGTGGTGATCGAGGCCATCACATGCGTCAGCAGCGCCTGATCGACGAGGTCGCCGGAGAAGTCGGCGAAGCGGACGGTCTCGCCGACCACCGCGTGGTTCGACGATGCGTTGACGAGCGTGATGCTGGTGCCGCTACCGCCGAAGTCGCAGAGCACCACCACGCCGCGAGACGGTAGGCCGGGGTCCGCGTTCAGCGCCGTCAACGCGGCGGTCGCGTCGGAGACCACCGGCACCTCGTCGTGAAGGGCACGGCGCAGGGTGTCGGCGACCGACGGCCGCCAGTGCGCAGGGACGGCCACCGTCAAGTCCGCCGCGCCATCAGCGGGCGCGAGCGCGCGCAGCGCCTCGGCGAGCAACTGCTCGGGACGGTGCGCGGAACCGTCGGGTGCGACGAGCGGCACCGGATCGCCGACGCGGTCGACGAAACCGGTGAGCCGCTGCCCGTGCAGAGTCACCTCGGACGGCCGAATCGCCGCGGCATGCCCGTCGCGCGTCGCGGCGAGGTTGGTCGCGCCGACCGACAGGCCCAGCGGTGCGGTGGGACTTGCCTGGTCGTTGAACATGGCATGACGCTATTGCGCTGGCCGGAGCGACGAATCCGGTGTGAGACCCATCGTCGAAAGCTCCGGTTAGGGGATTTCGGTTAGGGGATGGCGGCGCGTTAGGGACTCAGGTCTGCGGCGCCAGCATCGCCCGCAGCATCGACAGCATCTCCGAGCGGGATTCGGCGCCGAGGCGCCGCCGGATCCGCGCGACATGGTGCTCGACGGTCTTCGCCGAGATGAACAGTTGCGCGCCGATGTCGCGGTAGGGCATGCCGAGCAGCAACAGCTCGGCGACCTCACGTTCGCGGTCGGACAGCCGCGACGACATGGGCCGCGAGGCGCCCGCCCGCGGAGCCTCGGGTGCAGCGGGGTGATCGACGCCCGGTGCCTCGTCGACCGCGACGGTCTGCTTCAGGTCGCGGGCGAGCTGCAGCATCGCTCCGGACACCCGGCCATCGGGGGTCTGCAGCGCGGCCTGACCGGCCAGGCGGGTGGCGTCCCAGGTCAGGCCCACCTGCGCCAGCAGGCGGGCCGCCGCGGTGACCTCGTCGACGTCGACGTGGTTGGCCAGCACCCGCAACCAGGTCCGGCCGGCGGTGGCCAGCGTCTTGGCGAACGCGCTGTGGCCGGCCGCGGCGGTCAGCGCCTGGCCGTGCGGGGCGACCGCGTCCGGCGCGTTGGCCAGGATCCCGGCGTGCACACCGGCCCAGTGCAGCGGCGCGGACCACAACACCGGATCGCCGAGCGAGCCGAGCAGCGCGAACGCCTCGTCGATGGCGTGCTGCAGCCGGTCGACCTGACGGATTCGGGAGGCGGCCACCCACAGCTCGCCGAGCGGCAGCAGCGAGAAAAGGTCCGTGGAGTACTCGGCGAGCACCTCGACCGCTGCGTACCAGTGCTTCTGCATGGCGCCCGTGTCGCCGCTGCGGCGGGCGATGGCGGTCTGCAGCGCCGCCGCCCACAACGCATCACGGCGGTGCAGCGGGGAACTCGCGTCGGCGTCGGCGCACACGATCGTGACGTCGGAGGTCGCAGCGGATAGTTGGCCGTCCAGCATGCGCACCCAGCCCAGCAGCAGCCGGTGCCTGCGGGCGACGAAGAGCGCGGCCTCGGGTCCGTCCTCGAGCCCCGAGCGCACGGCGCGGGCGATCACGCTGCGGGCCCGCACCGGATCGCCGCCGTGCAGGGCGGCGAGCGTCACCAACGCCGCCGAGGTGTCCGGAGCGACGCCCGCCGCCGGCTGGTCCGCGGTGATCGCCTGGCCCAGCCTGGCGACCGCGGCGGGGTACGGCGACTGCAAGGACATCAGCAGCCCGTCGGCGAGGCTGCGAGCGGCCCGAGCCGTCGATGTCGGAGGGCCGCCGGTCTCCACAGACAGCGCCGCACGAGCGGCGGGCAGGTCCCCGGCGGCGAGCGACACCACCGCGCCCGCCGCGCTGACGAAGGCGTCCGGATAGGGGCCCAGCCAGCGGAACAGGTCGGCGGCCTGCGCTGCGCTGCCGTCGTGGACGGCGATGCTGGCGGCGATCCGGACAGCGGCGGCCCGTTCGGCGGCGTCCTCGGACCCGAGCAGCTCGTCGGTGAGCCGGCTCGCGGTTGCGCAGTCACCGGTCATCGCGAGCGCATCGGCCAATTGCGAGCTCAGCGTGGTGGCTCCGGCGTCGGCGGCGGCGCGGTAAAGCCTTGCCGCCCTTGCGGGTTGGCCATGGCTGCGGGAAGCGAGTTCGGCCAGCGCGGTGGCGAGCCGGTCGTCGCGCAAGCCGTGCTCAGCCAGCTGCAGCGCCAAATCGGCTGACAGCGTGGATGATTCCAGCTGGGACACCAGCAACGACACCTCGATGTCGTGATGTCGTGCGGCGCCGAGGACCTGGGCGATGCACCGATGCAGTGCCCGCAGGAAGGCGCGACTGTGGGACGGCTCGATCAGCCCCGTGGCGCGGGCACGGTCCACCATGGCGTGGGCGTCCACGGCGCTCATCCGCAGTGCGGCGGCGACGTCGTCCGGACCGAGATCTCTGCTCAGCGACGTCATCAGCAGCGTGTCGAGCGTGGCGTCGTCGACGCGACGCAGCCGCTCGATCAACGCGTACTTCGCGGCCTGCAGGATCGCGGTGGCCGGCGGCTCACCGTCCGGAGCGGCAGCGGCCGCGATCGCCGGCTGCAGCAGGAACGGAAGGCCGGCCGTCGCGACGAGCAATGACCGGACGAGGTCGGATGCCGGTGGGCCGCCGAGCTTTTCGGCAGCGAGGTGCGCCACCTCCGCGGGCGGCAGCGGGCCCAGCGCGACGATCGGGTTCTCGCGTTCGATCGCCGTGGTCAACGCGCGCAGTGCGCGACGATGCACGAGTGGTTCGGTGCCGATGACGACGGTCGAGGCCGGGTCGGCGACTCGGCCCGCGAGGTGGTCGAGTTCCTGGTCGTCGAGCAGGTGCGCGTCGTCGATGACCACGGCTGCCCCCGGGTCATCGCCGGCACGCAGGGATCGGGTCAACACCGCCGGGCCCGCGGACCGCAGAGCCGTCCGGATCGCGGCCAGCACCGAACTCTTGCCTGTGCCGATTCCGCCGGACACCAGGAGCTTGACCGGTTCGGTCGGCGCTGTCGTCAGCCGTGCGACCGCTTCACGCGCGGCTGGCGGGATGTCGGTCCGCGGGTCCGACGCGGTCATGGTCTACGGCTCGTCCGGAACCGGCACGTCCGGGACCGGCTCGACCGTCGTGGTGACCGGCGGTTCGGTCGTCGTCGGCGGCTCGGTGGTCGTCGGCTGTGTCGTCGTGGCACGCGTCGTGGTGGTGGTGGTCGGCGCGGTCGTGGTGGTCGTTGTGGTAGTCGTCGTTGTGGTCGTCGCCGTGGTGGTGGTCGGCGCGGTCGTGGTCGTCGGCGGAGGCGGCGGCGGCACGACGGTGGTGCTGGGCCGGCCATCCGATCCGGTGACCGTGATCGTCTGCGGCGCAGCCGAAGTCGTCTGCTGCGGCGACGGTCCGGTTTCGACGGTGGTCGCGGTCTCGGTCACCGGTCCGGTTTCGCCGCTGGTGCTCGTCAGCGTGACCGCCAGGCCGCCGACGGCCAGCAGCGCGGCCGCGGCGGCCGCGCCGAACAGCACCGTGGGCCGTCGGTACCACGGCAGCGGTGGCGGTTCGGGCTCGTATCTCTCTTCCTCGTGGGCGAACTCCATCGCCGGGCGAGCACCGGTCATGCCCGGTTCGAACGTGTAATCCTCACCGGCATAGGGCACCGGCTCGTCGGCCGGTGACTCGTCCTGCGACCAGGCCAGCGCCCGGAACGTCGCCGAGGCCGGCGCGTCGGCGGCCGCCCCGGCGGCCGCCACGCCCGCCGCCCCGGCGGCCGCCACCCCTGCCGCACCGGCGGCCCACGCGGCGGCGGCCATGGTCGCCGGGGCCATCCCGGTCGGAGCATCCGCTGCAGCAGCCATCCCGGTCGCCGCATCGGCGACGTCGGCGATCAGCGCGGCGCCCGCGGCGACGTTGAGTTGGGACTGCGGCGTCGTGATCACCGGCGCGCGCAGCCGTGTCGACAGCTGCTGTGTCACCAGCGGGATGTTCGCCCCGCCGCCGACGGTCGCGACCGCCGACACGTTGGCCAACGCAATGTTGTTGCGCTGCAACGTTTCTTCGACGGCATTGAGCACACCGGCGAGCGGTTCGTCGATCAGTCGCTCCAGCTCGGTGCGCGTCACCCGGACGTCGGAGTTGAAGCCGGGCAGTTCGGCGTGCACGACGGCGGCGGTCTCGGCCGACAGCCGCTCCTTGGCCAGCCGGGCCTCGTTGCGCAGCCGGGCCAGCGAGCTGACCGCCGCGGTGCCCGCCGGGTCGGCGTTGTTGGCCGCCGCGATACCGGCCACGACATGGTTCAGCAGCACCTGGTCGATCTGGTCACCGGAGAAGTCGGGATAGCGAACCGTCTCGCCGATCGACCCGAAGCCGGCGCCGGCGTCGGCCAGGCTGATGCTGGTTCCGCTGCCACCGAAATCGCACAGCACGACGACGCCGTTGGACGGCAGCCCCGGCGCGGCCTGCAGTGCGGCGAGCGCGGCGGCCGAATCCGCGACCAGCGTGGGCGCCACCCCGTTGCGAGCGAGGCCGGGGGCGGCTCGCAGCGCGTCCCGCAACGCGCCCACAGTGGCCGGCCCCCAGTGCGCGGGCACCGCGATCACGACGGGGGCGCCGCCGCCCACCGTGCGCCCCATCGCGTCGAGCGCCTCGACCAGGACCCGCTCGCCGCGGTGCGGTGTGCCGTCGGCGGCGACCAACGGCACCGGATCTCCGACCCGTTCGACGAAACCGCTCAGCACCATGCCGGGTTGGTTCAGGTTCGGGTTCTCGCCCGGGATGCCGACCTCCGGTGCGCGGTCGTCGAACACGGTGAGGATCGACCGGCGCATGACCGGGGGGCGGCCGATTCGGGCCGCCACCAAATTGGTCGATCCGATCGACAACCCGAGTGAGTCGCTCATCTCCACCTTTGCGTGTGGGTGCAATTGGGCCCGGCCATCACGATAGCGGCTCATTTCCTTCCATCCCGGGAGCTGCCCCTAGTGCGGCGAAATCCCCTAACGGTGCGTCCCCTAACGGTCCAGCCACGAAGGTGGGTTTCGCACCGATCACCAGGGCTGTGGCCGTCGATAGCATCGGGTCAGCGCCTTGTTGGGCTGAGCCGCATATCTAGCTACATATATCTGTTTGAGGGAGGGAGGGTGTTTCATGGCCAACGAGCTACTCGACTTCGTGATGTCGGTGGTGCGGGATCCTGACGCCGCCGCGCGGTTCGCCGCCGATCCGGATCAAGCCATTCTCGACGCCAATTTGACCAATGTGACCAGTGCCGACGTCAACGCCCTGATCCCCGTGGTCTCCGAGTCGCTGTCGGCGCTGCCGACGGCGGTACCGGCGGCTGGACTGGACGGCGGCATCGCCGAAGCGGCGGGCAATGTGTGGGCCAGTGGTGCGGCCACGGCCGCCTTCGACGCGTTCGGAGACCATGTGCCGGCCGAGACGTTCGACGACGTGCACACCGCTCTGATCTCCGATCCGGGCGCCGAGCTCGCCGATCCGGACGTCCCGGGTATCGGCGACACATCGCTGCAGCTCGACCAGCCGGTGATCGAGGAAACCGACGTCGACGAGGTGCCGACGATCGAGGACTTCAGCGACACGGTGGTCGACGTCCAGCAGCTGGATGTCGACGCAGGCGGTTTCGACATCTTCGACTGACCATCGAGCGACGCAAGTGCGCGGTCCCGTTCCGGGGCCGCGCATTTTTGCGTTCGGCTGGGCGGGAGTGCCGCGTGCCGGCCTCGATTGTGCGTCCTCCGACGCCCGTCTCGGCGTGTCGCGTAGGAGACCGCACAATCGGCGTTGGCATCGGTCTCGGCTATCCCCCAGTCACCCCCTAATCCCCTAACGCGGCCCCCATCGCAATCCCGGGACGGTCGTCCGCAGGGAGGGGTTGCGACCCCGTTTCTGCGCAGTCCCGGGGCCCATAACGTGGTCTTCAGTTCGCCGGACAGTCCGGTGACAAGACCAAGAACCGAACACTCGAAAGGACCTGACAATGAACCTCATCGACTGGTTTCTGAACCTGTTCCGCGATCCTGTTTCCGCCGCGGCGTTCGTGGCCGACCCCGACCGCGAGTTGCAGCAGGCCGGCTTCGGCAACGTCTCCGCCGCCCAGGTGCAGGCCGTGGCGGCCACCGTGGCGCCGGCTGCAGTGGTGCACGGTGGTGGTGACCCGGTGGTGGGTCTGCAGCAGGCGGTGGCTCAGACGCATGGGATTGCGTTTGCTCCGCAGCGCCAGACCGATCTGTGGTCGAACAACGACACGTTGAGCCACAACGACACCCGCTTTTTGAGCCCGGAGACCAACACCGTCAATCACGCCGGTGAGGATCAGCAGCAGGGCATCGGCAATGTCGGGTTGGAGTTCGGTGACATCACCTTCGGTGACAAGACCACCAACACCGCCACCGACGGCGGTGTGGTCAACACCGGTACCGCCGGAGACATCGATGCCACCAACGTCGAGGGTGACGGCAATGTGGTCGGCGATGACAACGAGAGCGTCAACACCGGTGACATCGAGGATTCGAACGTCAACATCGGCGAGGACAACGAGATCGACGACAGTGGCGATCAGAGCGCTGGCGGGGACATCATCTCCGACAACGAGGGCCCGGTCATCAACGACGTCGACATGAGCGGCGGTGCCGGTGGCGGCGCGGTCGGTGGTGATGGTGGCGGCGGGCTGATCGGTGTCGGCAACGACGGCGGCAACGCCGCGGGTGGGGCCGGCGGTGCCGGTGGCGGCATCGTGATCAACGACGCCGACTCGAGCACCACCAATGTCGACGGCAACCAGACCACCGTCGGAGACATCGACGGCGGCGTGTCCGGCGGCATCTCCGGAGGCTCGAGCGTCGAGGACAACTCGGTGGACAACTCGGTGGACAACTCCGTCGACAACTCCGGGCAGGACAACTCGGTCGACAACTCCGGTCAGGTCAACACCGATGTCGATGTCGACACCACCGTCGACGCCGGCCTGTTCTGACCCACAACCACACAGCCCAACTGGCGGGGATCAAACCGTGATCCCCGCCAGTCGGCACGTCTACCGTTGACTGACCGGCCCACCCGGTCTCCGACACGAGGACTCCATGACGCAACCGAACGACCCTCGCAAGGCTCCAACGGCTGACCCCCGCAGGGTGGCGGCCGGCGAGCCGGCCAGACAGGTCAAGGCCGGCGAGCCGGCCAGACAGGTCAAGGTCATCGTCGAACTGATCGACCACACCAGCAGGATCGCCGACGCCAACGATCGCGGCGACTTGGTCGAGCGGCTGGCCAAGGCCAAGATTCGCATCACCGACCCGCAGATCCGGGTGGTGGTCGCCGGTCAGCTCAAGCAGGGGAAGAGCCAGCTGCTGAACTCGCTGCTGAACGTTCCGGTCGCACGGGTCGGAGACGACGAGAGCACCGTGCTGGCGACGGTGGTGACCTACGGCGAGACGGCAACCGCGAAGCTGATCGTCGCGCGGGGCGAGGGCGAGGAACGGGACGCCGTCGAGATCCCGATGGCCGACATCAAGAACGATCTGCGGCGGGCGCCGCAGGCGGGCGGCCGTGAGGTGATCCGCGTGGAGGTCACCGCGGCCAGCCCGCTGCTCAAGAACGGCTTGGCGTTCGTGGACACCCCGGGTGTCGGCGGCCACGGCCAGCCGCACCTTTCGGCGACGTTGGGTCTGCTGCCCGACGCCGACGCGGTGCTGATGTGCAGCGACACCAGCCAGGAGTTCACCGAACCCGAGATGACGTTCATGCGCCAGGCATTTGAAATATGCCCTGTCGCAGCGATTGTCGCCACCAAGACCGACCTCTATCCGCACTGGCGCCAGATCGTGGAGGCCAACAACGGCCACCTGCAGCGCGGGGGCCTGTCGGTGCCGATGATCCCGTCGTCGGCGCTGTTGCGAGCCCACGCGATCCAGCTCAACGACAAGGAACTCAACGAGGAGTCGAACTTCCCGGCCATCGTGCGGTTCCTCAGTGAGCAGGTGCTGTCGCGGCAGAACGACCGGATTCGCGATCACGTCGTCGGCGAAATCCATTCCGCGGCCGAGCATCTGACTCTGAAGGTGAAGGCCGAGCTGTCGGCGCTCAACGACCCTGGCACCCGCGACCGGCTCAAGGAGGACCTCGAGCGGCGCAAGCAGGAAGCCCAGGACGCGCTGCAGCAGACGGCGCTGTGGCAGCAGGTGCTCAACGACGGAATCGCCGACCTGACCGCCGATGTCGACCATGACCTGCGCGGCCGGTTTCGGGTCATCGGCCAGCACATCGAGAAGGTCATCGACTCGTGCGATCCGACCCAGCACTGGGCCGAGATCGGTGCGGAACTCGAGAACGCGGTCGCCACCGCGGTGGGCGACAACTTCGTCTGGGCCTACCAGCGTGCCGAGGTGCTGGCCGCCGAGGTCGCCCGCACGTTCGTCGAAGCGGGTCTGGACGCGGTCAACATGCCGGAGCTCGACCCCAGCCGGATGGGCGCGAGCCTGGGGGAGATGAAGTCGCTGGGTCGCTTGGAGGCCAAGCAGTTGACCAAGGGCCGCAAACTGACCATGGGCATGCAGGGTTCGTACGGTGGCGTGCTGATGTTCGGCATGATGACGTCGTTCGCGGGATTGGGCATGTTCAATCCGATCTCACTCGGCGCGGGTCTGCTGATGGGACGCACCGCGTACAAGGAGAACGTGGAGAACCGGATGCTGCGGGTGCGTAACGAGGCCAAGACCAACACCCGACGGTTCATCGACGACACGCAATTCGCGGTCAGCAAGGAATCGCGTGACCGGCTCAAAGCCATCCAGCGGCAGTTGCGCGACCACTACCGCGGCATCGCGAACCAGACGACCAGGTCGCTCAACGAATCGCTGCAGGCGACGCTGGCGGCGGCGCAAGTCGAGGAGGCCGAACGCAACGGCCGGATCCGAGAACTCGAGCGCCAGCTCAACATCCTCAATCAGGTCACCGAGCACGCGGTCAAGCTGATGCCCGCGCAATCCGCGCCCGAACCCGTGGCAACCACGTAACCGCCCCGGTATCTAAGCTGGTTCCTTGGCCATTACCGAGGGCCATTGCCGAACGGGAGGACGCCGAGGTAGCGCGAGATGAGCACTAGCGATCAGGTGCGCGCGATCCTCGGCGGAACCATCCAGGCCTACCGGGCCGACCCCGCTTACCGTCATCGTCCCGACGTGCACAACGAGTTGGAGCGCGTCGGCGGTCGGCTCAACCAGCCGATCCGCATCGCGCTGGCGGGCACCCTCAAGGCCGGCAAGTCGACGTTGGTGAACGCGCTTGTGGGCGAAGACATTGCGCCCACCGACGCCACCGAGGCCACCCGGATCGTGACGTGGTTCCGGCACGGACCCACGCCGAAGGTGACCGCCAATCACCGCGGCGGCAGGCGGTCCAACGTGCCGATCGGGCGGGACCCGAACGAGGGCGGGCTGACCTTCGACTTCGCCAGCCTCGACCCCGAGGACATCATCGACCTCGACGTCGAGTGGCCGGCCGCCGAGTTGATCGACACCACGATCATCGACACTCCGGGCACGTCATCGCTGTCCCGCGACGTCTCCGAGCGCACCCTTCGCCTGCTGGTGCCCGATGACGGGGTGCCACGGGTCGACGCGGTGGTCTTCCTGTTGCGCACGCTGAACGCCGCCGACATCGCGCTGCTCAAACAGATCGGCGAATTGGTCGGCGGCTCCGCCGGGGCGCTCGGCGTGATCGGGGTCGCGTCCCGCGCCGATGAGATCGGGGCCGGACGAATCGACGCGATGCTGTCGGCCAAGGACGTCGCGACCCGGTTCACCGCCGAGATGGAGAGGACCGGCACGTGTCAGGCGGTGGTGCCGGTGTCGGGCCTGCTGGCGTTGACGGCACGGACGCTGCGGCAGAGCGAGTTCGTCGCGCTGGAGAAACTCGCCGGGGTGGACGCCGCCGAACTGACCAAGGCGATGCTGTCGGCGGACCGCTTCGTCCGTGAGGACAGCTCGCTGCCGGTGGACGCGGCGACGCGGGCGGCGCTGCTGGACCGGTTCGGGATGTTCGGGATCCGGATCTCGATAGCGGTGTTGCGCGCCGGTGTCAGCGATTCGGTGGCGCTGGCCGACGAGTTGTTGGAGCGCAGTGGGCTGGTGGCGTTGCGAGAGGTCATCGACCAGCAGTTCGCACAGCGGTCGGATCTGCTCAAGGCGCACACTGCGTTGCTGTCGCTGCGGCAGTTCGTGCAGAACAATCCGATCTACGCGACGCCTTACATCCTCGCCGACATCGATCCGTTGCTGGCCGACACGCACGCGTTCGAAGAGCTTCGACTGCTGAGCCAGTTACGTTCGCGGCCAACTACTTTGAACGATGACGAGATGGCGTCGCTGCGTCGGATCATCGGCGGGTCCGGTAGCGACGCGGCCAGCAGGCTGGGCCTGCAACCGGACAACCCGTACGACGGGCCGCGTGCCGCCTTCGCGGCAGCCCAGCGCTGGCGCAGGCGGGCCGAGCACCCGCTGAACGACCCGTTCACCACCCGCGCGTGCCGGGCGGCGGTGCGCAGCGCCGAAGCGCTCGTCGCCGCCTACGCGGCGCACGGTCGGGCCTGAAGCGCTGCACGCCGAGCGCACGGCTGGTGTACGCGAATCGCGAGAAACCGTGCACCAACCGTGCACTCGACGCCAGCTAGCGGAGTATCCGCTGTTCGAACAGGTCGGCGCCCCGGGAAGTTCCACCGGTGGCCTCGAATCCCGCCGCGACCCGCTTGGCGCCGTCCGTCATGGCCTGCGCCTGTTGCACTTTCGTCCGCAACCGCGGAGCTGTCAGCTTCTTCGCGGGCAGTCGGGTGCCGCACCGAGCCACTTCGACTCGCCGCGCAACCTCGAACTGATCTCGCCCGAAGGGCACAACGCACACCGGTACGCCGTGCAGAAGCGCCTTTTGCGTCGCCCCCATGCCGCCGTGGGTGATCGCGCACACTGCGCGGGCCAACACAGCTTCGTGCGGCACCATCCCGCACACCGTCGTGTTGGGCGAAGTCGTGAAGTCCTCCAATGGGCCGGTCGGGACAGTGGCGATCACATGCACCGGTTCATCGGCCAACGCGGCCACCGCCGTCGAGACGAGTTCGGCGTCGGCCTGCGGCTCGGACGATGTCGTGACCAGGACGAGCGGCCGGTCGATTTCGGCCAGCCAGTCGCAGGTGGTTTCACTAGCGGGATCCAACGCGCAGGGTCCGATCATGTGGACGGCATCTCCCCAATCGGTCTGCTCGTATTGGAACGGCTTACCGGTGGCCACAAACATCAGCGGTGCTCGACGAAGGTACTCGTCTGCCGACTTGACCGCCGGTAGGCCGACGTCGGCACGGATTCTGTTGACCGCCGGCAGCAATGCCTTTTCGATCGACCGCGAGACCACGGCTTGTATCGCCGCGTCGCGGGCTCGGCCGAGCGCCCCCGGTATCGGCTTGAGGCCCAACCCGAACGGTGGCACGCCAGGCGATTGCATCGGAGGCGTATACGGCGAGAAGCATGCCCACGGAATGTCGCCGGCCTCGGCGGCCGACCGCGCTCCCCAGCAGTTCACGTCGATCAGCAGCGCATCCGGCGCGACGTCGGCAATTGCCGCGCCTAGGTCGGTGACTTCGTGTACGGCGCGTCGGCCGAAAGCCGCGACGCCGATCTGCAGGGCGCGGCGAGGGTCGGTCGTATCTCCGTCGCCGAGCGGGATGCTCTCAATGCGGGGGTCGATCGCGGCGGTGTCGAAACCCAGGCGTGCCGCCATGTCGACCGCGCTGGACAGCGTGCGGAGATGGATGGTGTGGCCGCGGTGTGACAACTCCGACAGCAGCGCGCTCATCGGCAGCATGTGACCCAGTGCGGGGGAGGTGTACGCCAGGATCGTCGCCACGTTCTCATACCATTCCGGCTTGCACAGTCGATTCACCCGCGAGCCGGCGGGCTTCGGCCAATCTCCCTCGGGCGTCGAGCCTTTCACACAGCTGAAGGTAGTGAGCGGCCTCCTCGGCGAAGGTAGCCGAGCGATCTTCGGCCCGGGCCAGCAGGACGCGAGACTTCAGCCACCACAAGTCCAGAGCGGGGATGCCGGGTCGCTCATCCTGCCATTGTTCGACGATTCGGCGGGCCTCGGCGAGGTCGTCGTCTCCTCCTCTCTCGACGAGGAGTTGGACCAGTGCCTCACTGCCGACCACACCGAAAACCGGTGAGCAACCGCTGCTTTGCGCCTGGAGAGCTCGAAGTTCGTCGATCGCTTGGCTTCTTGCTCCTCGACCTGCATCGTCCACTGCAAGATCGCGGACAATCGTGGTCAATCCGACCACCCCCACCCGGTGCTTCAAGATGTTCGTCCGCGCGCGTCGGAGCACGTCCACCGCTTCCTCACGGTGCTCCTGGCCCGCCCGCAGCAGGACCGTGCCGTATGCCCACTGCGCGATGACGATGCCACAGGCATCGCCGAACGCCTCGGCACGGCTGAGCGCGTCACGTGTGCTGTCGACCAGGCCGGCTGCCTCGTACAGTCCCAGGGTCAACATCACCGCCCAGTAGATGTGCACCGACGCATAGTTGACCGCAGGAAGCGAGCGCGCTTGTCGACTTCCCTCTTCGAGATGCCGTCGACCGATCTCGTGGTCACCCAGACATGTCTCGATGGTGCCGCGAAGTGCCAGGGCGGGAGCCGCTTCGATCGGCGGCATTTCCGGTACCAGATCAAGGATTGCGTTGGCCGCCAGCAGGGCAGCTTCGAATCCACAAGTTGCGAATCGGGCGTAGGCCAGCGAGTTCAGGACGATTCCTCGTGTCTCCGCATCCAGGCCGGGACTCGCTGCGAGCGCGTCCAGTTGCGGCAACAAAGGCGCAGTGTCGGAAATTCGGAAGCCATTAACCGTCAGAGAGAAGATGCGCCCGGCCGTACCAAGAGCAAGCAACTTGAGGTCACCGGCCGCCGTCGCCAAATCATGAAACTCTGCATACCGCTCATCGGTGTCCGGGGCGTCGCCGGTGTACAGCAGTTTGGACATCAACATGGCGCGCGGAGCGACACGCATCTTGATGACCTCGTCGTGGTTGTCGGAGAGTTGGTCGGCAACGCGCCGAGCGCTGTCCCACTCCGCGCCCGCGGCACGCACATCCCGCGGCCGGAGCCATTCCGCCGCACGCATGTGCCATCTGTACGCATCTGGCAGATCACCGGCGGCTTCGAGGTGGGTCGCGATCAACGCCGCGTTCTCGTCGGCGGCGTGAGGGTCACGCGCTTCGATGGCGGCGGCCAGGTTACGGTGCGCTCGGGACCGGGTGCCGCTCAACTGCGAGTCGTAGGCGACCGTGCGCACCAGCGGATGATGAAAGCAATAGCGTTGGCGCGGCACGAATTCCGTCTGGTCGATCAATTCGGCAGCTACCAGCTCGACCAAGCCTGGTGACAGCGCTTGTGTGCGCAGCACCTGGAGGGTTTCGACATCGAACCGGGTACCGATCACGGCCGCCGAATTCAGGATCGCCTTGGCGTCGGCGGATAAGCGATCGATGCGAGCTGCGAGCACAGCCTGAACAGTTGCAGGAACGGATATTTCGCCGATGTGCGTGATCAATCGGTAGCTGCCCCGGCTTCCGGACAGCGCTCCGCGACCGGCGAGATCGCGAACGATCTCCTCGACGAAGAACGGATACCCGGCCGCTGCGTCGGCGATCCGGTCGGCGACACCTGCCAGCGACGGGTCCGTGCCGAGGATCTGGCCCAGCAGCTCCAGCGTTTTTGTCTTCGTCAATGGTTGAAGTGTCAGCGTGTGCTGCGAATGACGGTGTAACGCTCCATGGAACTCGGGACGGTAGGTTGTGATGAATATCGACGTCGTCGGGGCGAGCATCGCGGCGAATTCGGCGAGGACGGCGTCGCTGGGTTCGTCGATCCAGTGCGCGTCGTCGAGAACGAACACCAATCTGGTCGGGTGTGCCCGCACGGTTCGGCCCATCAATTCCACCAGTCGCCGACGTCGGCCGTCGGCTCCGATCTGCACCGCAGGAGCGTCCGGGTCTGCGATACCCATGGCGTCGAACAGGATCTGCGCATCCATCGAGTACGGTTGCAGGCCTGCACAGGCCGCCAACGTTTGCCGGCGAGCGTCGTCGTCGCTTTGCCCCTCGACGCCGAACATGGCGCGGAGCAACCGCGTCACCGCTCGGAATGCGAGCTTTGTGGTGTGTGCTTCGCAGCGGGCGACCACCACCTGGGCGCCTTCGTCGGCCGCTATCGTGCTGAACTCCCGGATGAGCCGGCTCTTGCCGAGCCCGGGGCCGCCGACTATCCCGACCAGCGACCCCCGTCGTGCCGCGAAGAGGTTGCCTAGTCGAGCCAACTCGGCGTCGCGGCCGAGCATCAATCCCTCGTTGCGGCCCAGGATGATTCGATCGGATTCAACGCCGAGAAGTTCGCGCGCCGGCACGGACATGACGCTTCCTTTGACCGCGATCTCACGAACAGGGCCGAGCCGCGCTGCATCTTCCACGAGCTGAGCGGTCGACATCGAGCACAAGGCGCCGCCCGGCGCAGCGGCCGCCTCCATTCGTTGGGCAATCCCGACGGGATGACCGATTGCCGTGTAACTGCCCGGGCCCGAGCCGATCTCACCGGCGATGACGTCACCGGAGTTCAGTCCGACACGCAAGTGCAGGGCGACACCGTCCCGGTTGAGCACTTCCTCCGCGAGCTCTCGGGCTGCCGACTGGATTTCCAGCGCTGCGATGCACGCCCGCAGTGCGTGGTCTTCGAGAGCCCTTGGAGCGCCGAACAATGCCATCAAGCCGTCGCCGGTGAACTTGTCGACCGTTCCCTGGTAGCGCTGCACCACCGCCCCAGCGCGGTTGAACAGCTCGTGCATGATCTCTTGCAGCCGCTCGGCGTCCAGCCGCGCCGCGAGTTGCATCGAGCCGACAACGTCGGCGAACAGCACCGTTACGTGCTTGTGCTCACCGTCGGGCTGCTGTGGGGTAACCCGGACTCCGCAGGCGTCGCAGAAGCGTGCTCCGGCGCGGAGGTCATGACCACATGACCCACACCGATCGGCGATTTCACTTGGCGGACTGGCCATCCCCCGATATCTCCCGCGCCGTCAATTTGCGCATTGATCATCGCAAATCTGCCGGCGAAGCGGTTGATAACCGACAAGCCGGTGGAGAGGCGGGTTGGCCGACCTCGACGGGGGCTAGGGCCCTGGCGGCGGGGCCGTCACGGTCTCGGTGACCGTCTCGGTGCTGGTCTCCGTGCTGGTGCTGATGCTGGTCGTCGGCGGCACGGTCGTCGTGGTGGTCGTGGTGGTGGTCGGCTCTGTGGTCGTCGTGGTCGGCGGCGCGGTGGTGGTGGGGGTGACGGTTTCCGTAACGGTTTCAGGTGTCGCGGTCGTGGTGGCCGTCGCCGTGCGTGTCGTCGTGGTCAGCGGAGTCAACGAGGTCGGTTCGGTGTTGGTGTCGTCGTTGCTGATCAGGTTGGCGAGTCCCCACACGATCAGGGCGACGACCAATGCGCCGAGCGCGCCGAAGGCAACCAGAGCCGCGGGCTTGCGGTACCAGGGAACGGGCGGTTGTCCGTAGCCACCGTCGTCGCCGTAGTCGATGTAGGCGGTGGGGTCGTTGTCGGGATAGTTCGGGTCGTCGGGAGGTCCGTTTCGCGCCACGGGCCGATAGTAAGCGCTCAGGGGTACGGATCGAAGGTTCGCGTCACATTCGGGCGCGTGCTCAGCGGAACTGAGGGATCACTTCGCCGGCGAAGAACTCGAGGTGCTTCAGGTCTGACATGTCGAGAACCTGCAGGTACACGCGCTGCACCCCGGCGTCGATGAAGGCGCCGAGTTTGTCGGCGATCTCGGCCGGGGTGCCGACCGTCGGGGAGTTGCTGCGGAGCTCGTCGACCTCACGGCCTATTGCGGCCGCCCGTCGGGCGATCTCGGCGTCGTCGCGCCCCGCACACAGCACGAACGCCGCGGAGTACGTCATCGACTCCGCGGACCGACCGGCCTCCGAGACGGCGGCGGCGACGCGCTCGAACTGGGTCTTGGCCGTTTCCAGCGGCACGAACGGCACATTGAACTCCGCGGCGAACTTCGCGGCCAACGCCGGCGTCCGCTTGGCGCCCTGCCCTCCGATGATGATCGGCGGGTGGGGCGCCTGCGACGGCTTGGGCAACCCGGGGGACTCCACGACCGTGTAGTGCTCGCCCGAGTAGTCGAACGTCTGGCCCTGCGGCGTCGTCCAGAAGCCGGAGATGATCTCGAGCTGTTCGGTGAGCCGGTCGAAGCGTTCCCGCAGCGACGGGAAAGGGATCGCGTACGCCTGATGCTCGGCCTCGAACCAGCCGGCGCCGATGCCGAATTCCACTCGGCCGCCGCTCATCTCGTCGACCTGCGCGACCGAGACCGCCAACGGGCCCGGATACCGGAACGTCGCGGAGGTGACCATTGTGCCGAGCCGGATCGATGACGTCTCGCGGGCGATGCCGGCCAGCGTGACCCAGGAGTCGGTCGGACCCGGCAGGCCGTCGCCGCTCATCGCGAGGTAGTGGTCGGATCGAAAGAACGCCGAGTAGCCGAGTTCCTCTGCGGCGCGCGCGACCGCGAGTTGGTCGCTGTAGGTGGCACCCTGCTGAGGCTCGACGAAGACACGGAAATCCAGCGATGAACTCACGGCGGCCAGCTTAAGCGGCAAGCCGCCTACAGCCCCCGCCGGTTGGCCCGGACCGAGGCGACGGTCTGGGCGTCGCCGTCGAAGTCGACCCGAACGGCGTCGCGGCCGGAGATGAACAACAGCAGTTCCGGCGGTTCACCGGTGAGGGTCAGCGCGGGCCCCCTCCCGACGGTGGCGAGCACCTTGCCCTGCGGGGTCTTCAGGGTCATCCGCGCGGGCGCCTTGGCCAATGTCATCCTCGCCATCAGGGGCAGTGAGCGGCTCAGCGCCTTGATCGTGTCGTCGTCGAGAGGCCTTGGCTCCCAATCGGATTGGGCTCGCCGCACGTCTTCGTGGTGGATGAACATCTCGCCCATGTTGGCCACCGGGTCGAGAAGCTTGAACGGTGAGAACAGCGGCGGCCCCGAGGCGACCTTGGCCAGCAGATCGTCCCACTCGGTGCTCGACGCGGTCTGGCGTTGGACCTTGTCGGTGTAGCCGGCCAGGGCGGGAATCGCGATGCCGGGGGTGGCGTCGAGCCTGCGCTCGCGGACCACCAGGTGTGCGGCGAGGTCGCGGGTCGTCCAGTCACCGCACAAGGTCGGCGCATCGGGGCCGACGGTGCGCATGGTTTCGACGAGTGCGGCGCGTTCACGCTGGGCGGCTGTCATTGCCGCGATTCTGCCATCGCGGCGTATCCCTCGGCGAGAGCGCGTAATTGCCGCCCACCGTCACCGGCGTAGGAAGCCCCGTGCATGAGCGCCAGTGTCGTCGGCTGGAGGTCGGCGAGCATGTGCAGCATCGGCTGCAGATTGGTGGTCAGGCCGGTGGCGTGGAAGACTTCCTCAGCCGCGAGCGCGGGTTCGACGACGTCGTTTTCGGTCACCGCGGGGCCCGCGCCGACGTGGGTGAAGAGGTCGCCGGCGAGCAGCGTCGACGTCGTCTCGTCGAACCACAGGCCGGCTTCCCAGTTGTGCGGGACATGTGGCGTGCCGATGAAGCGCAACCTATGCCCGCCGATGTCATGCACGCCGTCCTCAGGCGCCACGACCGGCGGGCGGTCGCACAAGTCGACCAGCGAAACCATGCAGGCCAGAGCGCTGTGAATGACCTCCGCGTTGGGCGCCGCGTCGAGTAGCAGGTTCACGGCGCCGCACTCGTCGGCCTCGACGTGGCCGAACGCGATCCACCGCAGTTTCTCCAGCGGCACAACGCGATTGAGGGCCTCAGAAACCGATCCGAAGAGTTGGCGGTGGCCGCAGTGGAATAGGAACGGTTCGTCGCCGGTGAGCAGAAACTGGTTGAAGGTGAAGCCCTGTTCGGTGATGCCGGGGACGAAGGTGGACAGGCGGTAGATGCCTGGCCCGATCTCGTCGACGATGGTCTCCATCGGTCAATGGTCCGCCGATTTCTGCTGCAGAGTGGCCGATTCGCAGGAGGCTCACACGCTCCACTTGACCATCTCGCAGTTCGGATGGGCCTCGTGCCACGCCTCGATCGCCGCGTCCCACTCATTGCCGTCCAGAGACGTCAGCGCGGCCGGGAAGATCCCGTCTTCTTCCTTTCTGGTGTGCTCCCAGAGTTCCTCCACGGCATCGCGGATCGCGCGCTGATGATCAGCGCGCGTCAGGTCCACGTTGGCGAGTAGCTCGTTCAGTTCGCGGTGTTCACGGATCAGCGGATCGATGTGCTCGGCGAACAACTCCTCGCGCGCCATCACCTTGAACAGCCCGTTCTCCTCGCCGCGCCAGTGCGACTCCAGTTCCTCGGCCATCTCGGCGAGCAGGCGCCTCGCGCGGTCGAGATCGCTGCGGTCGATTGCGCGGACCGCTTCACCGCCGAGGCTGAGCACGCGCGCATGTTCAGCGATGTAGTCGCGGATCAGCGGCATGTCCCGGCATCCGCAGTATTGACACATCCCCTCGACGCTACTCGGGAACAAATCAAGCGACGGCCCCGTTGATCCCTTCGACAGTTGAGTGGATCAGACTCAAGTCTGAGTTGACAGGGTAGGGTACGTCGGCGCAGTCTTGAGTGCGGTGCACTCAGACCCTTAGCAGGACTACTCAGGGAGGAACAACTATGGCTCGTGCGGTCGGAATCGACCTCGGGACCACCAACTCCGTCGTCGCGGTACTGGAGGGTGGCGATCCCGTTGTCGTCGCCAACTCCGAGGGCTCCCGCACCACGCCGTCCGTCGTCGCGTTCGCGCGCAACGGTGAGGTGCTGGTCGGCCAGCCCGCCAAGAACCAGGCGGTGACCAACGTCGACCGGACCATCCGTTCGGTCAAGCGTCACATGGGCACCGACTGGTCCGTGGAGATCGACGGCAAGAAGTACACCGCGCAGGAGATCAGCGCCCGTACGTTGCAGAAGCTCAAGCGCGACGCCGAAAGCTATCTCGGCGAGGACATCACCGACGCGGTCATCACCGTGCCCGCCTACTTCAACGACGCTCAGCGTCAGGCCACCAAGGAAGCCGGCCAGATCGCCGGCCTCAACGTGCTGCGCATCGTCAACGAGCCGACCGCGGCCGCGCTGGCCTACGGCCTGGACAAGGGCGAGAAGGAGCAGACGATCCTGGTCTTCGACCTCGGCGGCGGTACGTTCGACGTCTCGCTGCTCGAGATCGGCGAGGGCGTGGTCGAGGTTCGTGCCACCAGCGGTGACAACCACCTCGGTGGCGACGACTGGGACGACCGGATCGTCGATTGGCTGGTCGACAAGTTCAAGGGCACTTCGGGCATCGACCTGACCAAGGACAAGATGGCCATGCAGCGGCTGCGGGAGGCCGCCGAGAAGGCGAAGATCGAGCTCTCGAGTTCGCAGAGCACTTCGATCAACCTGCCCTACATCACCGTCGATGCGGACAAGAATCCGCTGTTCCTCGACGAGCAGCTGACGCGCGCCGAGTTCCAGCGCATCACCCAGGATCTGCTGGACCGTACCCGCCAGCCGTTCCAGCAGGTGGTCAAGGACGCCGGTATCTCGGTGTCCGACATCGACCACGTGGTGCTGGTCGGCGGCTCGACGCGGATGCCCGCGGTATCCGATCTGGTCAAGGAGATGACCGGCGGCAAGGAGCCCAACAAGGGCGTCAACCCGGACGAGGTTGTCGCGGTGGGCGCCGCGCTGCAGGCCGGTGTGCTCAAGGGTGAGGTGAAAGACGTTCTGCTACTTGACGTCACGCCGCTGTCCCTCGGTATCGAAACCAAGGGTGGCGTGATGACGAAGCTGATCGAGCGCAACACCACCATTCCGACCAAGCGGTCGGAGACCTTCACCACCGCCGACGACAATCAGCCGTCGGTGCAGATCCAGGTCTATCAGGGCGAGCGCGAGATCGCCGCGCACAACAAGTTGCTCGGCAGCTTCGAGCTCACCGGTATCCCGCCGGCCCCGCGCGGCGTGCCGCAGATCGAGGTCACGTTCGACATTGACGCCAACGGCATCGTGCACGTGACGGCGAAGGACAAGGGCACCGGCAAGGAGAACACGATCCGTATCCAGGAGGGCTCCGGCCTGTCCAAGGAAGAGATCGACCGGATGGTCAAGGACGCCGAGGCGCACGCCGAGGAGGACCGCAAGCGTCGCGAAGAGGCCGACGTCCGCAACCAGGCCGAGTCGCTGGTCTACCAGACGGAGAAGTTCGTCAAGGAGCAGCGTGAGGCCGAAGGTGGCTCGAAGGTCCCCGAGGACACTTTGAGCAAGGTCGACGCGGCCATCGCGGATGCCAAGAAGGCGCTCGAAGGCACCGACATCGGCGAGATCAAGTCCGCGATGGAGAAGCTGGGCGTCGAGTCGCAGGGCCTCGGCCAGGCCATCTATGAGGCCACTCAGGCCGAGCAGGCGGCAGGCGGCGGCGCGGACGCCGGAGCGCCGGCCGACGACAACGTCGTGGACGCCGAGGTGGTCGACGACGACTCGAACAACAAGGAGAACAAGTGACAGGAAACGATCCGTACGAGCCGGTGACCGTCACCGACAAACGGCGCATCGATCCGGTCACCGGTGAAGTGAGAGAAGCAGGTTCCGAGCCGGCCCCAGGTGGGCCGGCGCCGGACCAGCCCTCGCCGCAGAGCGCAGGCGCAGAGGCCGACAAGGCCTCCGAACTGCTCGGCGATCTGCAGCGGGTGCAGGCCGATTTCACCAACTACCGCAAGCGGGCGCTGCGCGATCAGCAGCTGGCTGCCGACCGGGCGAAGGCCTCGGTCATCACGCAGCTGCTGCCGATCCTCGATGACCTCGATCGTGCCCGCAGCCACGGTGACCTGGAGAGCGGTCCCCTCAAGGCGGTGGCCGACAAGCTCGTCAGTGTTCTTGAGGGACAGGGACTTTCGGCATTCGGTGCCGAGGGCGACGAGTTCGACCCGGAACTGCACGAGGCCGTGCAACACGAGGGGGAAGGCACTCACCCCGTGCTGGGCACGGTGATGCGGCGCGGCTACAAGGTCGGCGAGCAGGTTGTGCGCCACGCCATGGTGGGCGTGGTCGACACGGTGCCCGACGGTCCCGAAGCCGCCGATAACGGCGGCGATGCGGCGGCAGAACCAGCAGAATCAGACGAGGAGTGACACCGGTAAGGAGGTGACGCGGTATGGCCCAACGTGAGTGGGTCGAGAAAGACTTCTACAAGGAGCTCGGCGTCTCCTCCGACGCCAGCGATCAGGAAATCAAGCGGGCGGCGCGAAAGCTGCTCGCGGAGAACCATCCCGACCGAAACCCGGGCAATTCCTCGGCCGAGGAACGGTACAAGGCGGTGTCCGAGGCCAAGGAGGTGCTCACCGATCCGGCCAAGCGCAAGGAGTACGACGAGACCCGGCGGTTGTTCGCCAACGGCGGGTTCGGTCGCGGCCGGTTCGGCGGCGGTGGTGGCTTCGGGGGCTTCGGCGGCTCGGACGGCGGCGTCGAGTTCAACCTGAACGACCTGTTCGACGCGGCAGGTCAAACCGGCGGCGCGAACATCGGCGACCTCTTCGGTGGTCTCTTCGGTCGCGGGGCCCAGCAGCCACGCCCCAGCAGGCCACGGCGCGGCAACGACCTCGAGACCGAGGCCGAGCTGTCGTTCCTGGAGGCCACCAAGGGCGTGGCGATGCCGTTGCGGCTCACCAGTCCGGCGCCGTGCACCAACTGTCATGGCAGCGGGGCGCGCCCGGGTACCAGCCCGAAAGTCTGCCCGAGCTGTAATGGCTCCGGGGTGATCAACCGCAACCAGGGCGCGTTCGGATTCTCCGAGCCGTGCACCGAATGCCGTGGGAGCGGGTCGATCATCGAGCACCCCTGCCAGGAGTGCAAGGGCACCGGCGTGACCACCCGAACTCGCACCATCAACGTGCGGATCCCGCCCGGCGTCGAGGACGGCCAGCGGATCCGGTTGGCGGGCCAGGGCGAAGCGGGTCTTCGCGGCGCACCGTCGGGCGACCTGTACGTGACCGTCCACGTGCGGCCCGACAGGGTGTTCGGCCGCGACGGCGATGATCTCACCGTCACCGTTCCCGTCAGCTTCCATGAATTGGCCTTGGGTACAACGCTTTCGGTGCCGACGCTGGAAGGCAAGGTCGGTGTGCGGGTGCCCAAGGGCACATCGGACGGCCGGATCCTGCGCGTGCGCGGACGCGGTGTGCCGAAACGCTCCGGCGGCCACGGCGACCTGTTGGTGACGGTCAAGGTGGCGGTGCCGCCGAACCTCGAGGGTGAGGCGGCCGAGGCGCTGGAGGCCTACGCGAAAGCGGAGCGGGCCAGCGGCTTCGATCCGCGGGCCGGATGGGCAGGTGCGTGATGGCCACGAAACGGTCGAAGGAGGAGGCCCGCACCTTCCTGATCTCCGTCGCCGCCGAGTTGGCGGGCATGCACGCGCAGACCCTGCGCACCTATGACCGGCTCGGCCTGGTGCGCCCGCAACGCACCTCGGGTGGCGGCAGGCGTTACTCACAGCACGATGTCGAGTTGCTCCGCGAGGTCCAGCGGTTGAGCCAGGACGAAGGCGTCAACCTCGCCGGCATCAAGCGCATCATCGAGCTGACCAACCAGGTCGAGGCGTTGCAGGCCCGGGTGCGGGAGCTGAGCGAGGAAGTCGAGGCGCTGCGCGCGCAGCCACGCCAGAAGAGCACGGCTCTGGTCGTCTGGCAGCCCGGAGCCGCTCGGCGGCGACGTCAGGCGGATTGACAACCTCAACTGATCCTGATCGAGAATCGAGCGGTCTCCGGCTTGCCGGGGGCCGCTTTTCGGTAGCCGCCCCGCCGCAGCGCGTCGGTCGGGGCGGCCATCGGCTCGATGGCGATCAGGTCGTCGTTGGTGGGCGCGAAGAGTTGTGCTGCGGGATAGCCGCTTTCGAACGTCACATCGATGCGGCGGTCACCGCCGGTGAGCGTGAACACCGCGCCCTCGGGCACCCGGTCGAAGCCGTCGTCGTATGCAGTGATCTTCAACTGCTCGGTCCTGGCCGGCCACGGTTCCTGAGCTCCGGTCGGAATGCCGTTGTCGTCCACTGGCAGGTGGCGCATCGTCGGGGTGT
This sequence comes from Mycobacterium sp. IS-1556, assembly GCF_001499985.1. Classification (NCBI taxonomy): domain Bacteria; kingdom Bacillati; phylum Actinomycetota; class Actinomycetes; order Mycobacteriales; family Mycobacteriaceae; genus Mycobacterium; species Mycobacterium sp. IS-1556. Next base: position 10,417 of record NZ_LQIM01000018.1, on the reverse strand, counting down.
TGAGCGCCCATTCCTCGCGCGGCACGCCGGGGATTCTCAGGTACGGGTGGTAGCCGAAACACAGCGGCACGGGCGCCGACGTGGTGGGCGCGACGGTGGTCTCGATGGCGAGTGTCCGGTCGTCGAGAGTCACGTGTTGTGTCAGCAGGTGCGGGAACGGAAACGCCGCGAGCAGTTGCGGGTCGCCACCGTAATCGAGCACCGCGGTCAGGCTGTTGTTCGTTTGCGCGCTGACTCGCCAGCCGGGATAGGCGGCGAGTACGCCGTGGATCGGTGCTCCGTGCTCGTCGGTCCGGACGCCCCCGGTGCCGGGGGTCAGGCTGACGACGGTGCCGTCGACCTCGTAGGTGTTGGCGCTCAACCGGTTCGCCCACGGGTACAGGATCGGGATGCCCATCGTCTTTCCGTTGTTGACGTAGGCGGTCAGGCCGCGGCGCTGGCTGAGGAACTCGTCGCCGCCGTCGGCCAGCGAGGTGCCCACCATGCCGGCTGCCGGCACGAACGATGCGGTCAGCGCGGACGACGGATCGCGAAGCGTGACGGTTTCGAAGTCGGCCATGACACGAAGCTACAGACCAGTGCCACTTCAACCCGGCTACGATCCAGGAATGGTGAAACGCACTGCGGTCGGCGCCGTCATGGGTATCGCTGTTGTCGCGATCGCGGCGGCCGGATGTGGCACGACCGAAGGCAACCCGAAAGCGGATGAGCCCGACGCCGCCACTTCTGAGGCCACGACTTCGGCGACAGCGACCACGTCGGAAACGGTCGCGGCCACGCCCGCTGGGCCCCCGGTCGGCACCGCGACCATGGAGGTGAGAGGTGGTGCCGGCCCGGTGAGCATCCGGTACCAGATCAACGGTGGCCCAGAGCAAACCGAGACGAATGTGACGCTGCCATGGCAGAAGCAGTACCCCGTTTACAACGAGGTGCAATCCTCGGTCACCGCCGACGGCGGCGACACACGCCTGATCTGCACCATCACCATGGACGGCAATCTGCTGGCGTTCAAGAGCGAACCACGGCCGACATGTAGCTTCTCCTACTGGGGCTAGCGGTTCAGGAGACCAGCGGATCGTGTTGAATCCGTTGGGCCGGTGCCCCTTTGGCGATCAACGCGGCCTTCGTCGCCGTCACCATGTCCGGTCCACCGCAGATCAGGATCTGCCGATCACCCCAGTTGCCGTAGCGGGTCACCACGTCGGCCAGCGTTCCGGTCTGCCGCACGTGCAGGCCGCGCGGTGGCTGCACATCGGGATAGTCGCTCGCCCACGGCGGGTCGACGTTGAACTCCGACACCGGGGTGACCGACAGCCACGGGTTCTGCGAAGCGATCTGCCACAGGGTGGGCAGGTCGTAGAGGTCGCATGGGAAGCGGCCGCCGAAGAACAGATGCACTCGCGGGTTGACGCCCCAGCGGGTGAGATTCATGATCAGCGTCCGCAGTGGCGCGAGGCCGGTGCTGCCCGCGACCATCAACACGTCGCCACCGTCGCGGTCGATCTGCAGGCCGCCGTGCGGGTTGGACAGCCGCCACCGGTCACCGGGCTTGGTCTCGGCGACGATAGCGGTGCTCACCATGCCGCCGGTCACCGAGCGGACGTGGAACTCGATGGCGCCGGCGGGATCGGTCGGGATCGACGGGCTCAGGTAGCGCCACCGGCGCGGCCACTGCGGAACCTGCACCGTGACGTACTGACCCGGGTGGTAGAACAGCGGGCGGTCCAATTGCAGCCGGACGACGGAGACGTCGCGGGTGGCGCGGATGTGCTCGAGCACCGTGCCGTCGCAGAACGGCGGGCCCTGCTCGGCGTCGGCGGCACCCCGCATCAACCCGATCATCAGTGCCACGGCGTCATGCGCGGCCTCGGCGAGCGTGTCGTCCCAGCCCTCGGCCAGGTGGCTGCGAAAGCTGCTGTACAGCGCGTTCTGCATGCTGTCGTAATGATGTTGTGTCACACCGTATTTACGGTGATCCCGGCCGAGCTGGGCGAGGAACGCCACCGGCTCCTGCGCCCGCTGGGCGGCGAGTTCCCCCAGCACCCACGTGACGGCGTGGGCGAACCGGTTGCGCTGGGCTTCCATGTCCGGCGGGAAGAGGTCACGCACCGAGGTGTCGATGGCGAACCAGTGCGTGTAGAAGCGGCGAACCAGCTCACCGGAGCCGAGCGCGGGATCGACCGCGTCGCGCAGCGTGCGCAGCGCGTCACGGTCGTCGAGTCCCACGCGGCCCCAGTGTAAGTGTCAGGCTGAGCTGGTCCTTCGCTGCCGAAGCGCCGCGATCACTATCAGCGCGGCGCCGAACGCCGCCCAGCAGGTCAGCACGATGACCGGCACGGTGGCGCCCGCCCCGTCGAAGAAGGCGGCGGACCGCAGCAGGGTGGCGTTGGCGCCCTGCGGCAGCAGCTGTCCGAACTGTCCCCAGCCGCTCGGCAGCAGTTCGGGGGCGGTGTTCAACCCGGACAGCGGGTTGCCGATGAGCAGCGCGGTCACCGCACCCAACGCCAGGCCGACCCGGCCGAACAGCGATCCCAGGCCCAGCAGGGTCAATCCGGTGGCCAGGATGCCGAGCGTCAGGGCGCCGGTGACACCCCAGAAATTCGCGTCGATCGAACCCAGCACCCAGCGCAGCAGCCCGGCGATCGACACGCCCGCGACGCCCGCGAACACCACCGCGGCGGTGACCCGGGCCCACACCTCCCGCTTGAGCGCGAACAGCAGCGCGATCGCGGGCAGCAGACCGGCCAGCGTGATGGGCAGCGCCGAGGCGGCCAGCCCGGCTCCGCGCGGATCGTCGGCGGTCGGCGGCGCAAGGTCCTCGACCTGCAACTGCGCCCCGGTCTTCTGGGCGATGCCGTTGCCGATCTGGGTCAGCATCTGGGCGATCATCGGGCTGCCGCCGGTGGCGATCATCAGCGTCGGCCCGTCGGGGCCGAGCGCGATGCCGCCGTAGACGTCGCGGTTGCGGATCGCCTCGCGCAGCGCCTCTGCGCCCGGGTAGTAGGTGAACTCGAACGCACCCGGCGCTTGCCGCTCCATCGTCGCGGCGACTTGGCCGCTCGCCGCCTGCGGTCCCGCCGCGCCGATCGGCACGTCGTGCGGCGCGGTGCGTGCGGCGGGCAGCGCGAAAGCGAGCGCGACGATCGCGAGCACAACGGTGAGCACGACCACCACGGCGGTCGCCCGGATTGCGGCCGGCGGCTCGTGGCCGCCCGATGCGTGGTGGTTGGGCCTTGCGGCCGTTTCGGTAGTCATGGCCGACACCTTTTCATTCGTCGTTGAATTACTGGTATCGGCAGCGTAACTCCGGACCGTAACTATTTCAACACATATTGAAATGTTAGCCTGGCGACATGGCATCACCAGCGAAAACGCGCCGCGGACGCCGCCTGGGTGAACCGGTGTCGCGCGACGCGGTGCTGGCGGCCGCGCGCAAGCGGTTCGGCGCCGAGGGGTACGAGAGGACGACCCTTCGGGCGATCGCCCGCGATGCGCACGTCGATCCGTCGATGGTGCTGTACCTGTTCGGCTCCAAGGCCGACCTGTTCCGGGAGTCGCTGAGCCTGATAGTCGACCCGGAGGTGCTGGCGGCGGCCGTCGCCGGCGGACCGGACGAGGACCCGGACATCGGCACCCGGCTGGTGCGTACGTATCTGCACATCTGGCAGTCGCCCGAATCGGGTCCGACCATGGTGGCGATGCTGCAGTCGGCCACGTCGAACGCCGATGCCCACGAGGCTTTCCGCGGGTTCATGCAGAACTACGTTTTGACCGCGGTGTCCGGGCGGCTCGGCGGCGGGCCGCAGGCCAGGTTGCGCGCGCTGTTGGCCGCGAGTCAACTCGTCGGGACCGCGGTGCTGCGCTTCGTCATAGAGATCGAGCCGTTGGCATCGCTGCCGGATGACGATCTGGTGCGGTTGCTCGCGCCGACGGTGACGCGGTACCTGACCGCAGATGCGGCCGAACTCGGGCTGCCGGAGCCCGGAACCACAGCCCAAGCCGTGCAGCGCTGACTCAGAGCCCGTGAATTCCCTTGTACAACACGAGGATTCCGATCACCACCAGGATGCCGGCCACCAGTGCCGCGTGCTGCCGCTCCATCCAGTCCGCGAGCCGGGCCAGCGGGCCGTCGAGGCGGTCACCGGACACCGCGTAGGCCAGGATCGGCGCGGCCACCGTGGATCCCGCGACGACGACGAACCACGTGACTCCCACCCAGTCGTCACGCGGGCCGCCGCCCGCGGTACCGATCGCGAGACCTGATGCGGCACAGATGAACAACACCTTCGGGTTGACGACGGTCAGCGCCATCGCGGCACCGCCGGCACGCATCGGGGTCAGCTTGCTCAGGCTCTGCATCCAGCGCGGCGTGTGCGCCGACGTCCTCCGGGTGAACCAGCGGTAGAGGCCGAACACGATCAGCGCCGCGCCGACCACGATGCGCAGCCACGACGCCCATCCCGGCGGCCTCTCCTCCCGGCCGCCCAGCAGGGTGGACACCTGCAGGAAAACGACGGTCAGCACGCTCAATCCGATCAGCCAGCCCGCGAGGAAGGCCAGGCCGGTCGGGCGTGGCTGCGGCGTGTGCAGCACGAGCACCGCCGGAATGATCGACAGCGGCGACAGCGCGATCACCAGCGCCAGGGGAACGAGTTCGGTGAGCACTATGCGGCTTGGGTCGGGTGGTAGTGGCAGGCCTTCCACTCGCCGGCCTCGCGCACGAAGTCGATGTCGAAGGTCTTGGCGCTGGAGTGGTTCTCGGCGGCGAACCGGACGGTCGCGACGGCCGTGACCGCGGGGTGGCCGGCGACCGTCACCGAGTTGACCGAGATCCGGGTGGGGCCGTCGGCCCGCCGGCTCGCGTACCACTCTGTCTCGAAGCCGTCGGCATGACGCATGGCGGCGCAGACGTGCGCGGCGAACGACGTGAAATCCGAGCGGTTGTACGAGCCGTTCATCCCGGCGAGGACGGCGCGGACCTGGTCTGCATCGCCGGCCGCGCGCGCAGGGACGATCAGCAGAGACGAAACGGACACGCCCACCGCGACGGCCGCGAGCATGGCGGCGAGTCGACGCATGACTCAAGCGTCGCCGATACAGGTGTGAAAGCTGTGACACCTGAGCGGCGTGTTGCGATATGCGCCAGGCGGCGATGTTTGGAAGCGACGAAATTGGCTAGACTTGAGCGGAACAGACTCAAGATTGACGACGTTGAACCATGCGACAAGCATTTCCGGTAGCTCGCGTAGCTCACGAACCAAGAAAGGCACCGTGTCGTGGACTCGTTCAACCCGACGACCAAGACCCAGGCGGCGTTGACCGCGTCGTTGCAGGCGGCAACCACCGCGGGTAACCCGCAGATCACGCCCGCCCATCTGTTGATGGCTTTGCTGACCCAGAACGACGGCATCGCCGCACCCCTGCTCGAGGCCGTCGGCGTCGAACCCGCGACCATTCGCTCGGAGACGCAGCGACTCCTCGACCGGCTGCCCAGTGCCAGCGGCGCGGCCTCGCAGCCGCAGTTGTCGCCCCAGGCCCTGGCAGCGATCACCGCCGCCCAGCACCTGGCGACCGAGATGGACGACGAGTACGTCTCGACCGAACACCTGATGGTCGGCCTGGCGACAGGTGACTCGGACGTCGCAAAGCTGTTGACCGGCCACGGCGCATCCCCGCAGGCGCTGCGCGAGGCCTTCGTCAAGGTGCGCGGCAGCGCACGCGTCACCAGCCCCGACCCGGAGGGCAGCTACCAGGCGCTGGAGAAGTACTCCACCGACCTGACCGCGCGCGCCCGCGAAGGCAAGCTCGACCCAGTTATCGGGCGCGACAACGAGATTCGTCGCGTCGTTCAGGTGCTGTCCCGGCGCACCAAGAACAACCCGGTGCTGATCGGTGAGCCCGGTGTCGGCAAGACCGCGATCGTCGAGGGCCTGGCCCAGCGCATCGTGGCCGGCGACGTGCCGGAAAGCCTGCGCGACAAGACCGTCATCTCACTTGATCTGGGTTCGATGGTCGCCGGGTCGAAGTACCGCGGCGAATTCGAGGAGCGCCTCAAGGCCGTCCTCGACGACATCAAGAACAGCGCGGGCCAGATCATCACGTTCATCGACGAGCTGCACACCATCGTCGGCGCCGGCGCGACCGGCGAGGGCTCGATGGACGCCGGCAACATGATCAAGCCGATGCTCGCCCGCGGCGAGCTGCGCCTGGTCGGCGCGACCACGCTCGACGAGTACCGCAAGTACATCGAGAAGGACGCCGCGCTGGAGCGCCGCTTCCAGCAGGTGTTCGTCGGCGAGCCGTCGGTCGAGGACACCGTCGGCATCCTGCGCGGACTGAAGGATCGCTACGAGGTGCACCACGGCGTGCGGATCACCGACTCGGCGCTGGTCTCGGCGGCGACGCTGTCCGACCGCTACATCACCAGCCGGTTCCTGCCCGACAAGGCCATCGACCTCGTCGACGAGGCCGCATCGCGGCTACGGATGGAGATCGACTCGCGGCCCGTCGAGATCGACGAGGTCGAGCGGCTGGTGCGTCGCCTCGAGATCGAGGAGATGGCGCTGTCCAAAGAAGAGGACGCCGCCTCCAAGGAACGGCTGGAGAAGTTGCGCGCCGAGTTGGCCGACCACAAAGAAAAGTTGGCCGAGCTGACGACGCGGTGGCAGAACGAGAAGGGCGCCATCGACGTCGTGCGCGAGCTGAAGGAGCAGCTCGAGGTGCTGCGCGGCGAGGCCGACCGCGCCGAACGCGACGGCAACCTCGAAAAGGCCGCCGAACTGCGCTACGGCCGCATCCCCGAGGTCGAGAAGAAGCTCGACGCGGCGCTGCCACAGGCCGAGGCGCGCGAGAACCTCATGCTCAAGGAGGAGGTCGGGCCCGACGACATCGCCGACGTGGTGTCGGCGTGGACCGGGATTCCGGCGGGCCGGATGCTCGAGGGCGAGACGGCCAAGCTGCTGCGAATGGAGGACGAGCTCGGCAAGCGCGTCGTGGGCCAGCGCAAGGCAGTGCAGGCCGTCTCGGACGCGGTGCGCCGTTCCCGTGCCGGGGTCGCCGACCCGAACCGGCCGACCGGCTCGTTCATGTTCCTCGGCCCGACCGGTGTCGGTAAGACCGAGCTGGCCAAGGCGTTGGCGGAGTTCCTGTTCGACGACGAACGCGCGATGGTCCGCATCGACATGAGCGAGTACGGCGAGAAGCACTCGGTGGCCCGCCTCGTCGGCGCGCCTCCCGGCTACATCGGCTACGACCAGGGCGGTCAGCTGACCGAGGCGGTGCGGCGGCGTCCGTACACGGTGATCCTGTTCGACGAGATCGAAAAGGCCCACCCGGACGTGTTCGACGTGCTGCTGCAGGTGCTCGACGAGGGCAGGCTGACCGACGGGCAGGGCCGCACCGTCGACTTCCGCAACACCATCCTGATCCTGACGTCCAACCTCGGCGCCGGCGGCAGCGAGGAGCAGGTGATGGCCGCGGTGCGCGGCGCGTTCAAGCCCGAGTTCATCAACCGGCTCGACGACGTGATCGTGTTCGACGGGCTCAACCCCGAGGAGCTGGTCCACATCGTCGACATCCAGCTCGAGCAGCTGGCAAAGCGGTTGGCGCAGCGCAGGCTCACCCTCGAGGTGTCCCTGCCGGCCAAGAAGTGGCTGGCGCAGCGCGGCTTCGACCCGCAGTACGGCGCGCGGCCGCTGCGCCGGCTGATCCAGCAGGCCATCGGCGACCAGCTCGCCAAGATGCTGCTCGCCGGTGAGGTGCACGACGGCGACGTGGTGCCGGTCAACGTCAGCCCCGACGGCGACAGCCTGGTGCTCGGTTAGGTCGATACACGAGCTGACCCGCGGCCGTCCGGTCCGCGGGTCAGGTCGTGACGTCCATTTCGACCAGGACTCGGCGCAGCAGCTTTCCGGTGGCGTTCCGGGGTAACTCGTCGACGAACACCACGTCGCGAGGGACCTTGTGCCGAGCCAGGTTGTCCTTCACGTACTGCTTGATCTCCGCCGCGTCCCGCGCCGCGCCCGGCTCGGAAACGATGAAGGCGCGCAACCGCTTTCCGAACTCAACGTCGTCGACACCGACCACCGCCACTTCGGCGACGTCGGGGCGCTCCTCGAGCAGATTCTCCACTTCTTGCGGGAAGACGTTCTCGCCGCCGGACACGATCATGTCGTCGTCGCGGCCGTCGACGAACAGCAGCCCGTTCGCGTCGAAGTGCCCCATGTCGCCGCTGGACATGTAGCCGTCGAGGATTTGCTTGTTCCGACCGTCGGTGTATCCGGCGAACGGTGCGCCGTTGCGGATGAAGATCCGGCCGCGACGGTTCGCACCTGCGACGCGTTGATCGTGTTCGTCATACAGCACCACCTCGCATGTCACCGGGGCGCGGCCCGCGGTGCCGGGCGCGGCACGAAGCTCGTCCGGGGTGGCGACGGTGGCGATGGCGCATTCGGTGGAGCCGTACATGTTGTACAGAACATCGCCGAAGGTGTCCTGGATCCGAGCGGACAGGTCGGGGCTCAGTGCCGAGCCGGCGATCAGGATCACCTTCAACGACGAGGTGTCGTACCGGGCGATGACATCGGGCGCGAGCTCGACCATCCTGTGCAGCATCGTCGGTACCGCGACCAACATGTCGGCCTTGTGGTCGGCGATGAGCTTCAACGTGGCCTCCGGCTTGAATCGCCTGGACGTCACCACTTTGTTGCCCAATGCGGCGCCGACGGTGTAGGTGGCCCAACCTGTGCTGTGGAAGATCGGCGAGACAATGACCATGGTGCCTCTGCGCGGGAACGGTATTCGGTCGATGATCTGCGCGGTGGCAAGCGGATTGACCGATTCACGGGGCGCGCCCTTGGGTAGACCGGTCGTGCCGCTGGTGAGGATGACCGAACTACCGGCTTTGGCGGGTGGAGGCAGCGGCTCGGCGGAGTTCGTCGCGACGATGTCGTCGAGGGTCTGCGCGCCCGAAGGCAGCTCGGCGCCGTCGTCCACCCAGACCAGCACGCGCGGCAGGTCGGTGGGCAGCGCGTCGAGCAGATCGAGGAACTCGCTGTCGTGCAACATGACGCCGACGTTTTCGCGTTCGCAGACCTGCGCGAACTGCGGCTTGGCGAAACCGGTGTTCATCAGGACCATGCGGGCGCCGAGCTTGCCGCATGCGGCCATGGTGATCACCAGCCCACGGTGGTCGCGGCACAGCACGCCGACGACAGAGCCCGCCGAAACGCCGAGCCCCTGCAGGCCACGCGCCAACGCCCACGATTGATCGTCTACCTGCTTGTACGTCAATGTTCCGCGCTCGTCGACGATGGCCGGCAAGGTCGCATACCTGCGCCCACCCAGGATCGCCATCGTCGCCTGGGGCCCGTAGACCCGGGCGAGCTTGGCGCCCTTAACCGTCGAATTCAGGTCCTTGATGTCGATGACGCCGGTCTCGACGAGTCGCCTGACGGCGCGCCCCGCCTCGGACACGTGCCGCAGCTTCTGCCGAATGCCGGTCACCACATCACCCATCCGACCTCCTCCGTTGTGGATCACGCGTGCAGGCAGCGGCTTCACGCTATGTGATGGGGCTGTGATCTGGTTGAGTTCGGGTTTACGGACTACCTGCAAGTAGGCTAGGGCGCAATGGTTCCGCTTTGGTTCACGCTGTCCGCACTCTGCTTCGTGGGTGCGGCGGTGCTGTTGTACGTCGACGTCGACCGTCGACGCGGGCTGGGACGCCGGCGCAAGTCCTGGGCGAAGTCGCACGGCTTCGACTACGAGCACGAATCGCACGACATCGTCAGGCGCTGGAAGCGTGGCGTGATGTCGACCGTCGGCGACGTCACCGCCAAGAATGTCGTGCTGGGCCAGATCCGCGGCGAGGCGGTGTTCATCTTCGACCTCGAGGACGTCGCGACGGTGATCGCGCTGCACCGCAAGGTCGGCACCAACGTCGTCGTGGACCTGCGGCTCAAGGGCATCAAAGAGCCGCGGGAGAACGACATCTGGCTGCTCGGCGCGATCGGCCCGCGGATGGTCTACTCCACCAACCTCGACGCCGCGCGGCGCGCGTGCGACCGGCGGATGGTGACGTTCGCCCACACCGCCCCGGACTGCGCCGAGATCATGTGGAACGAAGAGCACTGGACGCTGGTGTCCATGCCGGTCACCAGTACGCGGGCACAGTGGGACGAGGGGTTGCGCACCGTGCGTCAGTTCAACGACCTGCTGCGGGTGCTGCCGCCGACTCCGCAGGCCATGGCGAGCCAGACCAGCCAGGCTGCGCTGGCCCGGCGCAGCGGGTCGCCGAGCCGACCGCTCACCCCCGCCGGCCGCGCCGAACCGGCCCCCGGCCGCGCCGATGCCGGACGTCGGCCCGGTGATCAGTGCGACGGGGCGAGACATGCTCTAGAGATTACTTACCGCTGAT
>NZ_LQIM01000017.1:0-39959 GCF_001499985.1 Mycobacterium sp. IS-1556 | reverse complement strand
GAAAAAGAGGCAGGCAAAAAACAACAACAAACAAAAACCACCAAACACACTATTGAGTTCTCAAACAACACACCCGCTTTTGGGGCAACCCTGCCAGTCTATACCGATCTGGACAGAGACGTCAAACCCCGTCCGCCAGTCCGATTGGCCTGGGGCCGTGGGCTTCTCACAAGAGGATACGCCAGTTGCGGCCAAGTCCCAAAGCGCCACCTACAAAGCGCTCCGAACAAGAGGCGGGCTCAGCGACTGGCCCCGATCAGGCCACCCGCTCGATTTCGGCGCCCAGGCTCTGGAGGTTTTCGACGAACAGCGGATAACCCCGGTCAATGTGGAACACATCGTGAACCTCGGTGTCGCCGTCGGCGACCAGCCCGGCCAGCACCAGACCGGCGCCGGCACGGATGTCTGAGGACCAGACCGGCGCACTGGATAGCTGCGGGATGCCCCGGACGACCGCATGATGACCGTCGGTACGGGCATCAGCCCCCAGGCGCACCATCTCCTCGACGAACCGGAATCGCGCCTCGAACACGTTCTCGGTGATCATCGACGTGCCGTCGGCGATCGACGCCAGCGCAATCGCCATCGGCTGCAGGTCGGTGGGGAAACCCGGAAAGGGCAGCGTCGCGACGTTGACCGCCTTTGGCCGTTCGTACTGGACCACTCGGAATCCGTCATCGGACTGCGTCACCGTGGCACCGGCGTCATGCAACTTGTGCAGCACCAGCTGTAGATGCTGCGGGTCGACGCCGGTGACCGAGATGTCGCCGTGCGTCATCGCCGCGGCGATCCCCCACGTCGCCGCGACGATGCGGTCACCGATCACCCGGTGCTCGGTGGGATAGAGCCGCTCGACGCCGGTGATCGTCATCGTCGGGGTGCCCGCGCCAGTGATCTGGGCGCCCATCTGGTTGAGCATCGCGCACAAATCGACGACGTCGGGTTCGCGCGCAGCGTTGTGGATCGTGGTGACGCCCTCGGCGACGACGGCGGCCATCAGAATGTTCTCGGTGGCACCAACGGAGGGAAATTCCAACTGGATCTCGGCGCCGCGCAGATGGTCCGCCTCGGCGACGACGCAGCCGTGCTCGATGTTGCACCGCGCCCCCAGTTGGCGGAGGCCGGCCTGATGCATGTCCAGCGGACGCGATCCGATCGCGTCGCCGCCCGGCAACGCCACCTTGGCCCGCTTACAGCGGCCGACGAGCGGGCCCAGCACGCACACCGATGCGCGAAATTGGCGCACGGCGGCGAAGTCGGCGTCGTACTTCGGTTCGTCGGGCGAGGTGATCCGCACGACGTCGCTGTCGAGTTCCACGGTGGCCCCCAGGCCTCGGAGCACCTCGGCCATCAGCGGCACGTCGAGAATGTCAGGGCAATTGGTGATCGTGCTGGTGCCTTCGGCAAGCAGCGTGGCGGCCATCAACTTCAGAACGCTGTTCTTGGCCCCCCCGACGGCTACTTCGCCCGATAACCGGTTTCCGCCGGTCACCACGAATCGCTCGCTCACGCGGGTTAGTTTAAACAGCGCCGCTGGCCGTGTCAGTTTCCTCGGCTACGCGTTCCGGTACGGTTTGACCATGGCAGTCCATCTCACCCGGATATATACGCGCACGGGGGATGACGGCACCACGGGGTTGAGCGATTTCAGCAGGGTATCGAAGAACGACGCCCGCCTCGTGGCGTATGCCGATTGCGACGAGATCAATGCCGCCATCGGGGTGGCGATCGCCTTGGGAAACCCCGGCGAGCAAATCTCGAAGGTCCTCAAGCAGATTCAGAACGACCTGTTCGACGCTGGGGCTGACCTGTCGACACCGGTGGTCGACAACCCCGAACATCCGGCGCTGCGGATCACCCAGAGCTACATCGACCGACTGGAAGCGTGGTGCGATGAGTTCAACGAGTCGCTGCCCGCGTTGAATTCGTTTGTGCTGCCGGGCGGTACACCCCTGTCGGCGCTTCTGCATGTGGCCCGCACGGTGGCCCGCCGCGCCGAGAGGTCGGCGTGGGCGGCGGTGGAGTCGCATGGCGATGCGGTCAGTGTGTTGCCCGCGAAATACCTGAATCGGCTGTCGGATCTGCTGTTCATCCTGTCCCGGGTCGCCAATCCCGAGGGCGATGTGCTGTGGCGACCGGGCGGTCCGGCAACGGATTAGAAGCTACGGCGTCGCGCCCGAGGCGACGGCCTGGACTCCAGCCAGGACAGAAACGCCGTCAGCGCACCGCGATCCAACGCGATTTCATAGCCGCGGCGACGTTCCGGGCTGGTGTCACGCAACTCCAGCACCACGATCTCGTCGGTCATGATGTCGAACTCGTCGCCACGAGGTGCGCGCCGCGAGACGATCTCGAGACCGCGGCGGCTCAGTCGGCGATCCGGCCACCACCGTAGGCTCGACAATCGGTAGAAGCCCGCTTCGCCGCCGCGATAACGCATTACGCCGTGACGCCACCCGTGGCCGCCGACAGCCGGGACGTCCCGCAGGATCGCCGCGGTGCCACCCACCTGCCGTAACTTCCACAGCCGGTAGGACAGCGCGACAACGACCAGGAGCAGCACGCAGATCAGCGCGACCATGGTGACCATGAGCGCGCTCATCGGCGGCCGCTAGTCGATCTGGCCCAGGGCGCGAAGCCTCGCTCTACCCTTGGCAGCTGTTGCGGCGTCGTCGGATTCGGCGTCTCGCCGCGCGCCTTCGGCATCGATCTCGGATTCGAGCTCCGCCGACTCCGCGAGGATGATCACTCCTTCATCGGTGACGGACATGAATCCGCCGTCGACCGCGATGCGCAGATCTTCCTCACCCTCCCGCTCGACGCGCACCATGGCGTCGTCGACGAGCTGGGCGACCAGCGGGATGTGGCGAGGCAGGATGCCGATCTCGCCCGCGGTGGTGCGGGTGAAGAGGAATGTCGCCTTGCCTGACCAGATTTCCCGCTCGACGGCGACAATGTCGACGTCTAGTTCCGCCATTGCTATTCGCCCTCGCCGGAATCGTCGCCCTTGTCGGAATCGCCGTTCGAGTCCGTCTGCGCCGGGGCGCCGTCGCCGCCACCGTCGTCCATCTTCGCGCCCAGGCTCTCGGCTTTCTTCTCGAGATCCTCGAGACCGCCGATGAGGAAGAACGCCTGCTCCGGCAGATGGTCGAAATCGCCCTTGGTCAGCTTGTCGAAGGCCTCGATGGTCTCCTTCAGCGGAACGGTCGAGCCCGGCTGGCCGGTGAACTGCTCGGCCGCCATCATGTTCTGCGACAAGAAGCGCTCGATGCGACGGGCGCGCTGAACCAGCTGCTTGTCCTCCTCGGCCAGCTCGTCGATACCGAGAATTGCGATGATGTCCTGAAGGTCCTTGTAGCGCTGCAGGATTCGGATGACTTCCTGCGCGACGCGGTAGTGCTCGTCGCCGACGACGCTGGGATCGAGAATCGTCGAGCTGGACGCCAGCGGATCCACCGCCGGGAAGATGCCCTTGGAGAACACCGATCGGCTCAGCTCCGTGGTCGCATCCAGGTGAGCGAACGTCGTCGCCGGGGCCGGGTCGGTGTAGTCGTCGGCGGGCACGTACACGGCCTGCATCGAGGTGATGGAGTGTCCGCGGGTCGACGTGATGCGCTCCTGCAGTTCACCCATCTCGTCGGCCAACGTCGGCTGATAGCCCACCGCGGAAGGCATCCGGCCGAGCAGCGTCGAAACCTCCGAACCCGCCTGGGTGAACCGGAAGATGTTGTCGATGAACAGCAGCACGTCCTGGCCCTGCTCGTCGCGGAAGAACTCGGCCATCGTCAGCGCCGACAGCGCCACCCGCATACGCGTGCCGGGCGGCTCGTCCATCTGGCCGAACACCAGCGCGGTGTCCTTGAGCACGTCGGCATCGGCGAGCTCCACCCAGAGGTCGTTGCCCTCGCGGGTGCGCTCACCCACGCCGGCGAACACCGAAGTGCCACCGAAGTTCCGGGCGATACGGTTGATCATCTCCTGGATCAACACGGTCTTGCCGACGCCGGCACCGCCGAACAACGCGATCTTGCCGCCGCGGACGTAAGGGGTGAGCAGGTCGACGACCTTCAGGCCGGTCTCCAGCATTTCGGTGCGGGGTTCGAGGTGATCGAACGCCGGCGGCTTGCGGTGAATCGACCAGCGGTCGAAGTCTTTACCGTAACCGGGCTCGTCCAGGCAGTCGCCGAGCGCGTTGAACACGTGGCCCTTGACGCCGTCTCCGACCGGGACCGAGATCGAGCTGCCGGTGTCGGTGACCTCGACGCCACGAACAAGCCCGTCGGTCGGTTGCATCGAGATGCAACGCACCAGGTTGTCGCCGAGGTGCTGGGCGACCTCGAGCGTCAGCGTCTTCGCCAATTCCTTGTAACCGATCTCGGCGTGCAGCGCGTTGAACAGTTCCGGCACGGAGCCGCGCGGAAACTCGACGTCGACGACCGGACCGGTGACACGTACGACGCGCCCGGCGGTGTCGGTGCTGGTTTTCTTTTCAGCAGTAGCAGTCATGTTTTCTTCGCTTTCTGGGGCTACTTTGAGGCGGCGTCCGCAAGCGCGTTCGCGCCACCGACGATTTCGCTGATTTCCTGGGTGATCTGAGATTGCCGTTCGCGGTTGGCCATCAGGGTCAGGTCCTTGATGAGGTCGTCGGCGTTGTCGGTAGCCGACTTCATGGCGCGTCGGCGCGAAGCCGACTCCGAGGCCGCCGCCTCGAGCAGCGCGGCGAAGATGCGGGTGGAGACATACCGCGGCAACAAAGCGCCGAAAAGGGTTTCGGCGTCGGGCTCGAACGAGAACAGCGTCTGCGGGCCGGTGTCCTCCTCGCTGTACTCCACCTCCATCGGTGCGATCCGACGCGCGATCGCCGTCTGCGACAGCATCGACCTGAATTCGGTGAACACGATGTGCAGCTCGTCGACGCCGAGGACGTCGTCGGCCCCGGGATCATCGCCTTCGTCATCCATACCGGCCGTGAAGGCGTCGACCAATGTCGTCGCGATCTCCTGCGCGTTTTCGTAGTCCGGCCGCTCGGAGAAACCGGTCCACGATTCTTGAATGTCCCAGTTACGGAAACTGTAGTAACCCAGAGCTTTTCGCCCCACCACGTAGAGGACTGGTTCCTTGCCCTCCGAACGAAGAAGAGAGAACAGCTCCTCGGACCGCCGGAAGATGTTCGCGTTGTACGCGCCTGCGAGCCCCCGGTCCGACGACACCACCAACACGCCGGCCCGCCGAGGGTTCGAGCGTGCCACGAGCAGCGGGTGATCCAGCGCGCTCGCGCTCGCGAGTTCGGTGAGCATGTTGGTGATCTCGCGGTCGTAGGGCCGAGCCGCCTCGACTCGGGCCTGCGCTTTGGCGATCCGCGACGTCGCGATCAGCTCCTGGGCTTTGGTGATCTTCTTGATCGAGCCGGCGGAGCGGATACGGCCGCGTAATTCGCGCAGTGTGGCAGCCATCTGCTTTCAGGCCTTACTTCTTCTTCGGTGCGGGCTTGCGGACCTTCACCGATTCCTTCTCGACGTCTTCCTCATCCATCGCATCGACATGCTCGTCGGGCACGACCGAGCTGCCGTCCGTGGTGTCGAAGCCCTTCTTGAAGTCGTTCACGACTTTCTCGAGCTTCTCCTCCAGCTCCTCGGAGAGCTTCTTGCTCTCCCGGATCTCTTTGAGGATTCCCTCCTGCGAACCCTTCACGTGCTCGAGGAACTCCCGCTCGAACTTCTGAACGTCCTCGACCGGAACCGAATCCAGATGGCCGCGGGTGCCCAGGAAGATCGCCACGACCTGTTCCTCGACCGGCATCGGGCTGTTCTGCGGTTGCTTGAGCAACTCGACGAGCCGCGCGCCGCGGTCGAGCTGCGCCTTCGACGTTTCGTCGAGGTCAGAGGCGAAGGCTGCGAACGATTCGAGTTCGCGGTACTGCGACAGATCCAGACGCAGTGACCCCGCCACCTCTTTCATGGCCTTGATCTGCGCGGCGCCACCGACACGCGACACCGAGACGCCGACGTTGATCGCCGGGCGCACACCCTGGTTGAACAGGTCGGTCTCCAGGAAGCACTGACCGTCGGTGATCGAGATGACGTTGGTCGGGATGTAGGCCGAGATGTCGTTGGCCTTGGTCTCGATGATCGGCAGACCGGTCAACGAGCCGCCGCCCAGTTCGTCGGACAGCTTCGCGCACCGCTCCAGCAACCGCGAGTGCAGATAGAACACGTCGCCGGGGTAGGCCTCGCGTCCTGGCGGCCGGCGCAGCAGCAGCGAGATGGCACGGTAGGCCTCGGCCTGCTTGGTCAGGTCGTCGAACACGATCAGCACATGCTTGCCGTCGTACATCCAGTGCTGGGCGATCGACGAGCCGGTGTACGGCGCAAGCCATTTGAAGCCGGCGGAGTCGGATGCCGGTGCGGCGACGATCGTGGTGTAATCCATCGCGCCGCCCTCTTCGAGGGTCTGGCGCACGCTGGCGATCGTGGTGCCCTTCTGCCCGATCGCCACGTACACGCAGCGGACCTGGAGATCGGGGTCGCCGGACTCCCAGTTCTGCCGCTGGTTGAGGATCGTGTCCACACACACCGCGGTCTTACCGGTCTTGCGGTCGCCGATGATCAGCTGACGCTGGCCGCGACCGATGGGGGTCTGCGAGTCGATCGCCTTGATACCGGTCTGCAACGGCTCACTGACGCCTTGGCGCTGCACCACCGAGGGCGCCTGCAGCTCGAGGGCGCGACGTTCGGTGGTCTCGACCTCACCGCGGCCGTCGATCGGCTGGCCCAGCGGATTGACCACGCGACCAAGGAAGCCGTCGCCCACCGGCACCGAGAGCACCTCGCCGGTGCGCTTGACCTGCTGACCCTCTTCGATCTTCTCGAAGTCACCGAGGATGACCGCGCCGACGCTGTGCTCGTCGAGGTTCAGCGCGACGCCGAGCACGCCACCGGGGAACTCCAGCAACTCCTGGGTCATGACCGAGGGCAGCCCCTCGACGTGGGCGATACCGTCGCCTGCGTCGATGACGGTGCCGATCTCTTCCCGCTCGGTGTCCGCCTCGAAGCCGGCGACATACTCCTCGATCGCGCCCTGGATCTCGTCCGCCGAGATCGTCAACTCTGCCATGGTTCGTCTTCCTGGTTCGTATATGTGTGAGTGTGTGGGTCTTGGGTGGTCGGGTCAGTCGGGTAGGTGGGTCTCGGCCGCCGCAAGCTTCGACGCCAACGAGCCGTCGATCACCTCGTCACCGACGGCGATGGTCAAGCCACCGAGCAACGCAGGGTCCACCGCCAGCTGGATCGACACCGGATGGCCGTAGATGCGGGCGAGCAATTCGGTGAGCCGCTCGCTCTGCTCGTCGCTCAGTTCAGCGGCCGCACGAACCTGCGCGACGATTTCGCCGCGCCGCGAAACGGCCAGATTTGCCAGTTCGCGAACCGCCTCGTCGGCGCGATCGCCATGCAGCAGGTCGAGCGTCTGGCGCAGCAGATCCGCGGTGTTCTTGTTCGCCTGGCGCCCGAGCACGTTGTTCAGCAAGCCGATTCGGCCATCCAAGGGCGCGGTGTACTCGCTGAGCAGCGTTATCAGCCGAGGCTCGGAATCAAGTATGCGACTGAACCTGAACAGCTGGTCTTCCACATCCTCGATCTGGCCGTCTGCCTCGGCGCGCACCAGCAACGCCAACCTGGCGGCGTGCTGGAGCCCGTGGATCAGATCGCCCGTCGTCGACCAGCGCTGCGACACAGCGGTTTTGAGGATTTCCAACGCGGGGTCGGAGACCTTCCCGGAGAGCAAGCGCTCGATGACCTGAACTTTGGGGTCGGAATTGCTCGACGGGTCGGCAAGATGCCTGGCGAGTACGGCCTCGCGGCGCAACAGTTTCGCTGAGGACGTCAGATCGGTGGCCAACTTCGTCAGCGCGTCGGCGTCGAGACCGGAAACGACTCCGTCGAACCGTTCGACCACCTGGGACAGCGACTCGCGGCTGGCAGCGCGGAGTTTCGCAGTGGCAGCGTTAGAGAGCGTCGTCGTCGACGGGGCCATCTCGTCGAGATCGGCGAGAAAGCGGTCAACCGTCGCGGACAGCTCGGAACTATCGGAGACGAAGTCGCGCACGATGTCGCCGGCCCGCTGCACCGATTCCGCGCCGAGGCCCTGCCGTAGCTCGCGCACCAGCTGCTGGCGCAGCAGTTGAACCTGTTGCGCGCCCTGGATTTTGATCCGCTCCAACTCCAGGTCGGCCTGGGCGCGGAGCTGTTCTGCGATCCGCTCCGCATCATGGCGGGCCTCTTCGATCACCGCCGCCGCTTCGGCTTTGGCCTCTTCCAACGCCTTTGCGTGCTCGGTGTCTGCGTCGGCCACCTTCTTCTCGGCCTCGGCATGCTCCTCGAGCTGTCGACGGACGGTCTCCTTCTGGTTGTTCATCATGCGCCGCACCAACGGCACGACGAAACGCCACAGCAGGAAAACGATGACCGCGAAACCGATCAGCTGTCCGATGAATGTCGACATGCGTCTACCGCCCCTGACCCGTCGAGACCGGCACCGTACGAGTGGTCACGTCGACGCCGAGCACGCGGCTCGCCAGGTTCGCCGCCAGGGTTTCGACAGACGCTTGGAGGTCGGTCGTCACCGCCAGTGACTGTCTCGTGAGCTCCTCGTTGGCCTGCTGAAGCAGACCCGATACTTCCGTGTTGGCACGGCTGCGCGCCTCGTCGACGATCTTGCGTCCCTCGGCGCGGGCTTCCTCGCGGACGTTCGTTGCGTCGCGGCGCGCGGTCGCCATCACCTCGCGGTAATCGGCCTCGGCGGCAGCCCGCAGTTGGGCTGCCCGCCGATTGTCCTCAACCGTCTTCTGCACCATGGCTTCGCGCTCGCGCAGCACCTTCGAGATCGGTGGCACGACCCACTTCGCGATCACGCCGAGCACGATCAGGAAGATGAGCAGCACGAAGAAGAAGGTGCCGTTGGGGATGAGGAAGTTGCTTTGCCCGCCTCCCTCTGCCGCCAACAGAACGACGTTCGAGTCAGCCATGGCCGGCATTAACCCCCGACCGGGGTGGCGAACACGAACAGCGCCATGAACGCCAGGTTGATGAAGTACGCCGCCTCGACCAGACCGACCGTGATGAAGAACGGAGTGAACAGTCGGCCCTGGGCCTCCGGCTGGCGAGCGATGCCGGCGATCAGCGCGTTACCCGCGATGCCGTCACCGATACCGGCGCCGATTGCACCGCCGGCCATGATCAGTCCACCGCCGATGAGCGCGCCGGCAGCGATAGTGGGATCCATTCCTTATCCTCCTTGGTAACTGGTAGCTGTGCTACCAGGCTGTGGGTCCTGCTGGGTGGGGCGGCTAGTCATGATGCTCGTCGAGCTCCATCGACTGGCTGAAGTACAAGATCGTCAGCAGCGCGAAGATGAACGCCTGGATCGCGCCGACGAACAGGTCGAAGCTCTTCCAGATCGCGTTCGGCAGCCACATGATGTACGGCGGGAACAGCGCGATCAGCGCCACCAGGATGCCGCCGGCGAAGATGTTGCCGAAGAGTCGCAGCGACAACGAGATCGGCTTCGCGAGCTCCTCGACGAGGTTGATGGGTGCAAGGATCGCGACGTGGCCCTTGAGCACCCGCCACGGGTGGCCGAGCGGCCCGCGGCGCCAAAAGCCGGCCGCGTGGTAGCAGATGAACACGAACAGCGCGAGCGCGAGTACGAAGTTGATGTCCGATGCCGGCGGTTTGAGCACCTCGTGGATCGCGCCACTGGAGTCGGTGTACTGCCACGGGAACACCGACAGCCAGTTCGCCACCAGAATGAAAACGAACAGCGTCACCGCGAGTGGCAGCACGAACGGTGCGATCTTCATCCCGATCGCGGCCTCGACCTGGTTGCGCGTCTGAACGGTGATCGCTTCCCAGAACAGTTGCACGCCACTGGGCACACCGGTCGAGGTGACCTTCGCGCGCAGGTAGAACGCCAGCGCGAGCACGATCACCGCCGCGATGGCCGTCGCCAGCAGCGTGTCGGTGTTCACCGTCAGCCCGAACCAGTGGGCCTCCGTGTGGTGGCCGACCTGGATGCCGGATTCCGCGGCGAGGATTGTGGTCTGACCCGCTTGGCCGGCGACCTCAAGTCCTGTCATTGCTGCGCCCCTTCGATCTCATCAGCTGGGCCTTCCTTGAGCTTCTTCATCACCGGCAGCGCCGTGGAAACAACAAGCAATACCTGGAAGAGCGCCATCCCAAACACCACGCCCAAGCCCTGCGGCCGGAAGACGAATGCGATGGTCAACCCGATGACCGTCATGATCAGCAGCCGCGTGGCGGAGTTCAGCGCCATCTTGCGCTTGAGCGGATGCGCATCGGCGGTGATCGAATCCACCGAGCGCTGCACCAGGACGGCGTTGAGCAAACCCAATCCGAGGCCGATGCCGAAGAACACGCCGATCATGGGATGGCCGAGCAGAGCGGCCGCCGCGGTCACCAGTCCGGCGAACACCACACAGATCGCAAGCAGGCGCAATGGCCGAAAGGCAACGGAGGGGAACACCAACGGCGCGTCTTGCGCTGGCGTCGTCACTACTTCACCTCAATCCGCGGTCACGGTGGCTGCCCCGATGATGTGCGTGCGTGGCGCACTGAGCGTATCGGAGGGCGGTTGGCTCGCCGGAATCACCCACGGGGCAGCTCCCTTTGTCGGTCGTTGTTCCGTGCCGATCGGTTCTGCACCGACGACCCGGAGGCCGGCAACCCGCGAGGTTTTTTCGGGTTCTGTTTGCACCCTAACACATGGTGGGAGGCATAAAAGAGGGTCTACTACTTTTCGTCGTACATTTCCTCGAACTGGCCGTTTCGGCGGCCCAGAAGAGGGATCAGCGTCACGACGACGGCGACCAGAATCGCCCCCAGCATGACCGCCCCGCTGTAGCGCGGATCGAAGAAAATCGTGCTGGCAGCGCCGAGCGCGACGATGCCCACCCACAGATAGATCAGCAACACCACCCGCCGGTGCGAGTGGCCGATTTCCAGCAACCGGTGATGCAGGTGCATCTTGTCCGGGCTGAAGGGGCTCAGACCCGCGCGGGTGCGCCGGATGATGGCCAACAGCATGTCCAGTGCGGGCACGAACATGACCGCCACCACGAGCAGGAACGGCGACAGCAACGCGAACACGTCGCGCACGCCGTACGCGGTCTGCGAGATCGGTCCGGCCGCGGTGGTGGAGGCCGCGGCGAGCATCAGGCCGATGAGCATCGACCCGGAGTCCCCCATGAAAATTTTGGCGGGATGGAAGTTGTGCGGCAGAAATCCCAGACATGCGCCGGCGAGTACCACAGAGATGACCGCGGGCGGGTAGAACAACACGTCTCCGCCGTGGTCGCGCAGCAACCCGACGGAGAAGATGCAGATCGCCGACGCGGTGATCAGGCCGAGTCCGGCGGCGAGCCCGTCGAGACCGTCGACGAAGTTCATCGCGTTGACGATCGCGACGGTCAGCGCCAACGTCAGCAGGATCGACGAAACCTGGTCGAGCACGATGGTGCCCACGCCGCCGAGCGGGATGTAGAGGACGCTCCACGCCACCCCCATCGTGACGAGCACGCTGGCGGCCGTGATCTGCCCGGCGAATTTGGTCAACGCGTCCAGGCCCCAACGGTCGTCGATCAGGCCGACGACCATGATCAACCCACCCGCGACGACCACCGCGGGCATGCCCGACGAATAGACGAAACCGCGCGTCAGCGCCGGGAGCTGCGAGGCCAGGAGGACGGCAACCGCGACGCCGATGTACATCGCCAGGCCGCCCATTCGGGGCGTCGGCTCGTGATGGACGTCGCGGTCGCGCGGATAAGCGACAGCGCCGAGCCGGCGCGCCAGCACCCTGACCCAACCGGTGGCGAAATACGTGATGATCGCGGCGGTCAGGCCGACCAGCGCGAGCTCCCGGATCGGTACGCCCGCACCGCGATCGTCGAGTGCCAGCAGTGTGTCGGTGGCGTAGACCACCGGTGAACCGTACTGCACGAAACCCACTATCAGTCCGTCAAAGTCGCGGGTTCCACGTCGAGCACGGTTGCGATCGCCTCCACGGTGACCGGACCCTGGCGCAGCACGCGCGGATGCGCACCGGTGAGGTCGAGGATCGTCGATGCCGCCTGCCGCTCGGACGGCCCGGCATCGAGATAGACCTCGACGAGATCACCGAGTTGCTCGCGCGCCTCTTCGGCGGTGACGGCGGCGGGCCGGCCCGAGATGTTCGCACTCGACACCGCCATCGGCCCGACTTCGCGCAGCAATTCGATGGCCACCGGATGCAGCGGCATGCGCAGCATCACCGTGCCGTGCGCGTCGCCGAGATCCCATTGCAGCGACGGTGCCTGACGCACCACCAGGCTGAGCGCACCCGGCCAGAACGCGCGGATGAGTTCGCGCGCGGTGTTGGGCACGTTGTAGACCAGGCCTTCGATCGTGTGCCAGGAGCCGACGAGGACGGGCACCGGCATGTCGCGGCCGCGGCCCTTGGCCGCGAGTAGCGCGGCGACGGCTTCGCTGTCGAACGCGTCGGCGCCGATGCCGTAGACGGTGTCGGTCGGCAACACGACTAGTCGACCGCCCCTGAGCGCGCTGATCGCCGATGCGACACCGGTCGCGCGCTGGTCGGCGTCGGAGCAGTCGAAAAGGTGGCTCATCGGGTCCTCCGGGCACTCACGAACCGTGGCCGCCCCGCCAGATCGCGCCGAGCGGTGATGTCGTCGAAACGCTGTGTTCGTTCGAAGCACTCGACGGTCCGGCCCGAGGTCGTGTCGTCGTGTTCGACGGCGGTCAGGCCGCCGATGCGCAACCACCTCGACCCGAGGTCGGCGATCGCATTGATCACCCGCATGCCGTCGGATCCCCCGAACAACGCGTGTGCCGGATCGTATTCGGCCACTTCGGGTTCCAGCCGGGCGCCGTCGGGAATGTAGGGCGGGTTGGCGACGAGGAGGTCGACCGAACCCTCGAGTTCGGGCAGCAGCCCGGGTTCTGTGACGTCGGCGCAGACGATTTCGACGCCCGTTTCGGCGAGGTTTCGTCGCGCATACTCCAACGCCGGTGCGGAGTCGTCCACGGCGATGATGCGGGCATCGGGCCAATTGTTCGCCAGCGCCAGCGCCAGCGCACCGCTGCCCGTACACAGGTCGACGATCAGCGGGCGGTTGGGAAGACGTTGTGCCAGCGCCCATTCCAGCAGGGCCTCGGTTTCTGGGCGCGGGATGAACACACCCGGACCGACGCGCACGTCGACCGGGCCGAACGGCGCGGTGCCGATCAGGTGCTGTAGCGGGACCCGTTGGGCACGCCGGGCGACGAGTTCGCCGTACCGCGCGGCGAAATGAGGATCGGCCTCGGCCTCGACGAGCCGGAGGCGGCCCCGGTCGGTGCCGGTGGCGTGGGCGGCCAGTAGTTCGGCGTCGACGCGCGGCGCTGCGACACCCGCCTCGGCCAGCGCCGTCGCCGCGGCGTCGATCAGCTGGCTGAGCCGGGTCATGTTGTCTGCAGTCTCGCTTGCTTGTCTGCGGCGGCCAGCGCGTCGAACAGGTCGTCGAGATCCCCGTCGAGCACCTGGTCGAGGTTGTGCGCCTTGAAGTTGATCCGGTGATCGGCGATCCGGTTCTCCGGGAAGTTGTAGGTGCGGATGCGCTCGCTCCGGTCGACGGTGCGGATCTGGCTGGCCCGGTCGGCCGATGCGTCGGCCTGCGCCTGTTCCTCGGCCACTGCCTGCAGGCGCGCAGCGAGCACCTGCATCGCGCGGGCTTTGTTCTGCAACTGCGACCGCTCGTTCTGACAGGTGACGACGATGCCCGTGGGCAGGTGCGTGATGCGGACGGCGGAGTCGGTGGTGTTGACGCCCTGACCGCCCTTGCCCGAGGAGCGGTAGACATCGATGCGCAGATCCGACTCGTCGATCTGCACCTCCTCGACCTCTTCGGGCTCCGGGTAGACGAGCACGCCGGCCGCCGAGGTGTGCACCCGGCCCTGCGACTCCGTGACGGGGACCCGCTGCACGCGATGCACGCCGCCTTCGAACTTCAGTCGCGACCACACGCCGTCGGCCGAATCACCTTTGCTGCGGATGGACAGCGTGGCGTCTTTGTAGCCGCCGAGATCGGAGAAGGTCTCATCGAGCACGGTGACATTCCAGCCGTGGCGCTCGGCGTAGCGGATGTACATCCTCGCCAGATCGGCGGCGAACAGCGCGGACTCCTCGCCGCCCTCCCCCGACTTGACCTCGAGCACGATGTCGTCGGGGTCGTGGGGGTCACGGGGTGCCAGCAGGTCGGTCAGATGCGAGTCCAGTTGCTCGACCGTGGCCGACAACTCGTCGACCTCGCCGGCGAACGACGGATCGTCGGCGGCCAGCTCCCGGGCGGCTTCCAGGTCACCGCGGGCGGCCTCGAGCTTGCGGTACGTCGCGACGATCGGCGAGACCTGCGCAAACCGCCTGCCCACTTTGCGGGCCCGGCCGGCGTCGGAATGCAGGTCCGGGTCGCTGAGCTGCCGCTCGAGGTCGGCATGCTCGGCCAGCAGCGCATCGATCTTCGGCGCGGTGTCCGTCATGTCGACCTCCTCTCCGTGGCTTTCCGCGAACGCAGACCGGCGCCCGGCCTGGCCGCTGAAGCGGCAGATCGGGCGCCGGAAGGGAAGCTATTTGTCGTTTGCGCTCTTGTCGGCCGCCTTGCGCTTGCCGTAGCGCTTCTCGAAGCGGGCCACGCGGCCGCCGCTGTCGAGGATCTTCTGCTTGCCGGTGTAGAAGGGGTGGCACTGCGAGCAGACCTCGACATGGATCTGTCCGCTCTGCTTGGTGCTTCGCGTGGTGAACGTGTTGCCGCAGCCGCAGTGGACGGTGGTCTCGACGTAGTCAGGGTGAATACCCGATTTCATGGTTACCTCTTCGATCGTGGCCCCGGGTCGCCCCTCCGTGCTGGAGGTGACGGGCGTGAACCGGAACCGAGGGTCGGCGGTCCATTATGCCAGCTCAACCGCCAAGTGCCTAAACGCGTGCGCAGCGGCGGGTATTCCGCTTCAGCCGGGGATCGGGGCGAACTTGCTGCCGTCGCGCCGCCACAGCGTCCTACCGTCCGCCGCGGCGCCTCGCGCGATCAACTCGCGCTTGAGGATCTTGTTGGTCGCGGTGCTGGGCAGGTCGTCGGCGATCCACACATAGCGCGGCCACGCTTTGGGCGAGAGATCGCGCTGCGCCGCCAGAAACTCCTCGAACGTGCCCGGATCGAGTTCGGCGCCGTCCTGCAGCACGAGGGCCGCCATCACCTGGTCGCCGACGCTTTCGTCGGGCACCGGGTAGACCGCGACCCGGTTGACCGCCGGTAGCCGCAGCAGTATCCGCTCGATCGGCGCGGTCGCGAGGTTCTCACCGTCGACCCGCATCCAGTCGGCCGTTCGGCCGGCCAGATAGATGTAGCCGTCGGCGTCGCGGTAGGCCAGGTCACCCGACCAGTACATGCCGTGGCGCATCCGCTCATCGGTGGCGTCGCGGTCGTTGTAGTAGCCGCGGAACAGACCGCTGCCGTCGGTGTTGACCAGTTCGCCCACCGCGACGTCGGCGTTGATCAGCGCACCGTTCTCGTCGAACTCGGCCACCGGGCACTCGGTCACCGTCTCGCTGTTGTAGATCGCGACACCCGGGAAGCCTTGTCCGATCGAGCCTTTCGGCGTATCCGGGGTGCGGGTGATGATCACCGCATTCTCGGTCGAGCCGAACCCGTCGTCGACGGTGACACCGAAGCGTCTGCTGAACTCCTCGATGTCGCGGTCGGTGGCCTCGTTGCCGAACGCGACGCGCAGCGGGTTGTCGCGGTCGTCGGACTGCTCGGGCGTGGCCAGCACATAGGCCAGCGGCTTGCCGACGTAGTTCATGTACGTGACGCCGTAGCGTCGGATATCGGCCAGGAAACCGGACGCGGAGAACTTGGCGGGCACCATCGCGGCTGCGGCGACCAGAGCGGGCGCCCAGCCACCCACCACGGCGTTGGAATGAAACATCGGCATCGACAGATAGCAGGTGTCCCGGTCGGTGAGTTCGAACCGTTCGACCAGCGCGTTGCCGGCGAACAGCGGCATCATGTTGGCGACCTGAACGGCCTTCGGGTCACCGCTGGTGCCGGAGGTGAAGATCATCATGAACGTGTCGTCGACGCCGACTTCCCGATGCGGGACGAAAGGGGGCGCACCGGCAAGGAAATCGGCCCACCCGGCGCTGGACGTGTCGAGCACCGTGACACCTGGCAGTTCCAGCCCGTCGAGCAGAGCGCGATGGTCGGCGTCGGTGATCACAAACTGGCAGTCCACCTTGAGGATGTCGCAGGCCAAGGCTTCTCCGCGGCGGGTGGTGTTGATGCCGCACACGACATAGCCGCCGAGCGCGGCCGCCGCGAGTGCGGTCAGCATGTCGGGTGTGTTGCCCAGAAGCACCCCGACGTGCAGCGGACGGCGCTGGTCGGCGGCCCCGATGAGGGCGGCGGCCTGCACCTTCGCCTCCGCTACGTACTGCCGGTAGGTCCACGTGCGGTTCTCGTACCTGATCGCAACGGTGTCGCGGTCGGCGCGCTCGTTCAGCAGCTGCTGAAGTGTGTCCGCCATGGCTCACCTCTCACCGTGAACAGATTTCCGATTGTGTCTACCATGACACAATGCTCCGATCGGCCCACTTGAGGGCGAGACTAACCGAGGAGTCCAACGGGTGACGAGCGGCACCGCCACCAAGAATGTTCGCGATCGCCTGATCGACGCGGCGGAAACGTGTCTGCGCGCCAAGGGAATTCGCTCGACCACCGTGTCAGAGGTGGCAGAGGTGGCCGGCGTTTCCCGCGGCTGGTTGTACCGCCATTTCCCCGACAAGGTGTCGCTGCTGGGCGCGGCGATCGTGCGCTTGAACGACGCCTACTGGTCCGAGGCGCACGCGATGCTCGAGCGCGTCGAGGGTCTGGACCGACAGCTCGCGGCGGGTGTTATCCATGGCCGCACCGCCTACGACGACCCGGGCGCGCTGCTGATGAAGCTGCGGGTCGACGAGCCCGAGGAGTTCGCGGCCTGCGCCGGCGCGGGAGTGCAGGGCCTGGTGCCCGACCTCGCCGAATTCTGGTCCCGGTACCTGATCGCCGCGCGCGAAGGCGGCGAGATCCATCCCGAAACCGACATCGCCGAAGCGTCGGAATGGCTTGCCCGCGTGTTGATTTCGCTTGCGACGGTACCGGGGAACACGCTTGATCCCGGCGATGCCGACGCGGTGTTACGGCACCTGCGCCGCTACGTCATGCCGGGGTTGCGTTCCGACCCCGCCATGTGATTTCGGTGTAGTTCGTCGCGCTCACCGCTACCAACTACACCGAAATCGCCGTGCGGCGCCCGACGAGCACCAT
The DNA here is from genome assembly GCF_001499985.1 of Mycobacterium sp. IS-1556. Classification (NCBI taxonomy): domain Bacteria; kingdom Bacillati; phylum Actinomycetota; class Actinomycetes; order Mycobacteriales; family Mycobacteriaceae; genus Mycobacterium; species Mycobacterium sp. IS-1556. The sequence continues at coordinate 22,552 of NZ_LQIM01000017.1, read as the reverse complement.
CAGGATGTCGCGGATCGGCGCCTCGACGAGGCGGCCCTCGCCGACGCGGAAATCGGCGTCGATCGCCGCGAGTTCCACGCCGCGCAGGCGCCGTTGCGCGTGGAACGGAAAACCCGTCGTCCACACTCGTTCTGCCGCCACGACCGCCGCATCGACAGGCATGGGTCGGTCGATCCCGAGGGGCACCGCGATGTCCTGAGTGTGGACCAGCACATCCATCAATGGATCGACTTCGCTGGTGCCGGGCGGACGTTTCCGTGAGCCCCGCATCTCCCGCAGCGCCGCGGTGAGCTCACTGGGTGATCTCTTGTCGTGCAAGGCGGCTCGATAGATCATGGCGTTGAACCGGAAGCCTGACCGGAGCAATTCGACCAACATCTTCGACTTCGGCAATTGGGAATGCGTGAGGTGTGCGGCCACCTCCCGCACGGTCCAGCCGTCACACAACGACGATGTCGACCATTGCTGGGGCTCGAGACCGTCCAACATGTCGGCTAGGTTCACCCGCTGCTCATCGATGTGCCGCCAAACGGTATTCGAATCCACCGACGCCTCCTCGGTTAGTCAGGTCTCCTGACAATATAGTCAGGAGACCGTACTAAAATCAACGGGGTGACTGACTGGGTGAGCACGGCGACGTTGATGTTCATCGGCCATCGCGCCGCCGAGGCGCGCGTCATGGAGGCATTGGCCGCAGCGGGTGCTGACGACATCACGATGGCGCAGTCGAGGCTCATGCAGCGCCTCGATCTGCGGCACGTGAATTCGAATGGAATGCGGCTGACCGACCTGGCCGAGCAGGCACGGGTGACCAAGCAGACCGCCGGAGCGCTGATCGATCAACTGGAGAGATCCGGTTATGTGGTGCGGGCGGCCGACCCCACGGATGCGCGCGCCAGACTCGTCACGCTGAGCGACAAAGGCATGGCGGTGTGCCGCGCGGCAGGCGCCGAGATCGCCAAGGTCGAGGACGAGTGGCGGTCGTTTCTCGGTGAGCGCAAATTTCAGCAGCTGCGCGAGGCGCTCACGGCACTGCGGGAGATCACCGACCCCTACCGCTGACGTGGTTTCGGTGCGCTAGTGATCGCTGAGCGATCGATTGAGCACCGAAATCAGTGACTCAGTCGGCGTCCGCGGAGCCCGGAGCGGTCTTGGAGACCTGCACCAGGAACTCGTAGTTGTTCTTGGTCTTGCGCAGCTGGCTCATCAACAGGTCGATGGCCTGATGCGGGTCCAGACCGGACAGCACCCGGCGCAGCTTGTGCACGACCGCGAATTCATCCGACGACAGCAGCAACTCGTCCTTGCGGGTTCCGGACGGGTTGACATCGACGGCTGGGAAGACGCGCCGCTCGGCGATCTTGCGGTCGAGCTTGAGCTCGGCGTTGCCCGTGCCCTTGAACTCCTCGAAGATCACCGTGTCGCCGGTCGAGCCGGTCTCCACCATGGCGGTGGCGACGATGGTCAGGGAGCCGCCCTCCTCGATGTTGCGCGCCGCTCCGAGGAACCGCTTCGGCGGGTACAGCGCGGTCGAGTCCACACCACCGGACAGGATGCGGCCCGAAGCCGGTGACGCGTTGTTGTACGCGCGACCGAGTCGGGTAATCGAGTCCAGCAGCACCACGACGTCCTTGCCTTGCTCGACGAGGCGCTTGGCGCGCTCGATCGCCAGCTCGGCGGCCTGGGTGTGATCGGACGGCGGCCGGTCGAAGGTCGAGGCGATCACCTCGCCCTTGACCGAGCGCTGCATGTCGGTGACCTCTTCCGGACGCTCGTCGACGAGCACCACCATCAGGTGGCATTCCGGGTTGTTCGTGGTGATCGCGTTGGCGATGTCCTGAAGGATCGTGGTCTTACCGGCCTTCGGCGGCGAGACGATCAGCGCGCGCTGACCCTTGCCGATCGGCATGATCAGATCGATGACGCGGGTCGTCAGCCGCTCGGTCGTCGTCTCCAGGCGCAGCCGCTGATTCGGGTAGAGCGGGGTGAGCTTGTTGAAGTCCGGCCGCTTCTTGGCTTCCTCGACCGGCTTGCCGTTGATGGTGTCGAGCCGGACCAGCGGATTGAACTTCTGCCGCGGATTTTGACCGCCGCCTTCACCTTCTTTGGGCACCCGCACGGCACCGGTCACGGCGTCCCCGCGGCGCAGTCCGTTCTTGCGCACCATGTTCATGGAGACGTACACGTCGTTGGGCCCGGCCAGGTATCCCGACGTGCGGACGAACGCGTAGTTGTCGAGCACGTCGAGGATGCCCGCGACGGGCTGAACGACGTCGTCCTCGCGCAGTTCGGTGTCGCGGTCTCCACCGCCTTCGCCGCCACCGCGCTCGCGGCGCCTGCGGTCGCGGAACCGGCGACCCCGGCGGCCACCACGGCCCTCGCCGTCGTCATCGGCATTGCCGCCGCGGTTCTGGCCGCCCTGCTGCTGATCGCCTTGCTGCTGATCGCCGGTGGACTTGGTGTCGGCCTTGTTGGTCTGTTCGTTCTTCTGTTCGTTCTTCTGCCGGCCGCCGTCGTCGCCCGTCTTGGCCTCCTGAACGGCATCGTCGGACTGGCCGTCGGAGGCGCCGGGAGCACCGGTTCCGCGCGTGGCACCGCGACGCTCGCGGCGTCGGGGCTGTTCTTGGTCGGTAGTCGACTCGCGATCGCCGGTCTCAGTGGTCTTCGCCTGTGTGGCGGCGGGCGCCTGTGTGGCGGCGGGCGTCTCGGCGGCGGGCGTCTCGGCGGCGGCGGGCGTCTCGGAGCCCTGTCCACGGCGGCGGCCGCTCGCCTCGCCGCGGCGTTCGCGGATCGCGGCGACCAACTCGCCCTTACGCATACCGGAAGCGCCCTCGACGCCGATCTCCTTGGCCAGTGCACGCAGTTCGGGCAGGACCATGGTCGAGAGCGAGCTGGCGCGGTTACCGGACGCGACGTCTGCCGTCGGCGCGGTCTCCGCGCCGGGCGCGGCGTTCGGTTCGTCCGCTGCCGCAGAAGTTGAGATGTCTGAACTCACGGTGTTTGGCAGCTCACCGTTGTCGCTGCTGCCCCCAGCCGTGATGAGGTCCGTTTCAGTCACGGATTTCCTTTCTTTCCCTCGCAGAACGAGTCATGCGGGGGTTCGGTGCGATCAGTACATCCACTGAACGCATGGGCTCCACCATTGCCCCTGCAACGGTGATGACCTGGCTTCGCCGGTTTGCGGCGAACCGTCAATCCACGAGTAGCCCCAGAGGGAAATGAGTGGTGTCCTAGTGTCGGCGCAGGTAGAGACGCTGCGATTGCCGGACGACAGCGAGAATATCCCGCATCGCGGCGCGAAGCAAGAAAGACATGTGTGTCGTGTTGCTCCTGTGACCCATGGTTTGCGGCGCCGTCAACGTCGTACGGCCGCCCCGGCCGTCCATCGGACGCCATCGCCGATGCGCATTTCGCTGACGGTGAACCCGTTCGCGGCGCCGTACTCCAAGGCTTCTACGGGCAATTCCGACGAAGTACTCAATGCGAGCACCGACGGGCCCGCCCCGGACAACACCGCTGCAATGCCACAACGTCGCAATACGCGTAGGTATTCCGCCGAAGCGGGCATCGCGACCGCCCGTTGCGGCTGATGCAACACATCCTCGGTGGCCGACATCAACAGATCGGGCCGCTCGGTCAGCGCGACCACCATCAGCGCCGCCCTGCTCACGTTGAACCGCGCATCGGTGTGGCTGACTTTTTCCGGCAGCAATACGCGCGTCTCGGCAGTCGACGAACGCTCGGGAGGAATCGCGGTGAACAGACGGATGTCGGGGTGGATGCGGATCGGCGCGGCCGCGAAGCGCGGCGCAGGCTCGTCGGCCTCGGTCCAGGACACCACGCCGCCGCCCAACACCGCCGCGGAGGCGTTGTCGGGATGACCCTCGAATTCCGAGGCCAGCTGGATCAGGTCGCGCTCCGCCAGCGGACTCGAACCACCCTGTACCGCAAGGCCGTTGACGACGGACAGTCCCCCGACCACGGCCGCCGCGGACGATCCCAGCCCCCGCGAGTGCGGAATGCCGTTGCGACACCACACCGTCATCCCGGGCACGCTGATGTCGAGCGCCTGCAGACCGCGCTTGATGGCCCGCACCACGAGATGGGTGTCGTCCAGCGGCACGTGACCGGCGCCCTCGCCCTCGACTTCGACGGTGAGGCCGGAATCGGTTGTCTCCACGACGATCTCGTCGTAGAGGCTCAACGCGAGGCCGAGGCTGTCGAAGCCCGGACCGAGGTTGGCACTGGACGCGGCCACCACGGAGGTGGCCGTCAGCGCGGGCGGCAGTACACGGGTCACCGGCTAAACCAATCCCAGCTGCTCGACCACGGCAACAGGATCCACGGGCACCGCGATGACCGTCGGCATGCCCTTCAACGCGGTGTCGGGGTCCTTGAGCCCATTGCCGGTCACCGTGCACACGACGGTCGACCCCTTGGCGACCCAACCGTCCTCGATCGACTTGAGCAGACCGGCGATGCTGGCCGCCGATGCGGGTTCGACGAACACACCCTCGCTGCGCGCGACCAGGTGGTACGCCGCGAGGATCTCGTCGTCGGTGGCGGCCAGGAACCGGCCGCCGGATTGCTGCTGCGCCGCCACCGCCGTGTCCCACGACGCGGGCGAACCGATCCGGATCGCGGTCGCGATGGTCTCTGGTCTGCTGACCGGTTCACCGAGCACGAGCGGCGCCGCACCGGCGGCTTGCGTGCCCAGCATGCGGGGAAGCCGATCCGAGACCCCGTCGCGGTGGTACTCGGTGTAGCCCTTCCAGTAGGCGGTGATGTTGCCCGCGTTGCCGACTGGCAGCGAGTGCACATCCGGTGCGGTACCGAGGGCGTCGACGATCTCGAAAGCCGCGGTCTTCTGTCCTTCGATGCGGTACGGGTTGACCGAGTTGACCAGCGACACCGTCGGGAAGTCGGCGGTGAGCTTGCGCGCCAGTTCCAGACAGTCGTCGAAGTTGCCATCGACCTGGATGATCTTGGCGCCGTGCATGACCGCCTGCGCCAACTTGCCCATCGCGATCTTGCCCTGCGGCACCAGCACCGCGCAGGTGATACCCGCCCTGGCCGCATAGGCTGCGGCCGACGCCGAGGTGTTGCCCGTCGATGCGCACAGCACCGCTTTCTGACCGCGCGACACCGCCTCAGTGACGGCCACGGTCATGCCGCGGTCCTTGAACGAGCCGGTGGGGTTCAGGCCTTCGACCTTCAGATGCACTGTGCAGCCGGTGTGTTCGGAGAGCCGCGGCGCCGGCAGCAGCGGAGTGCCGCCCTCGCGAAGTGTGACCGGCGTCCAGCCGTTCTCGATCGGCAGCCGATCGCGATAAGCGGCGATCAGGCCGGGCCAAGGCTGGTGCACTGCCGACGACGGTACGGTACTCATTCGCTGGTTCCCTCCATGCGGAGCACGCTGTTGATGCTTTGCACCACATCGAGATCCGCCAACGCCGCCACGGTCTCCGACAGCGCCGCGTCGGTGGCCTGATGGGTCACCACGACGATTCGCGCCCCGCAACGCTGACCGCCTTCGTCCACCATGCCCTCCTGGCGGACCCCGGCGATACTGACCTCCCGCTTGCCGAATTCGGCTGCTACGGCGGACAACACACCGGCCCGGTCGGCGACGTTCATGTTCACGTAATAGCGGGTCGGAATGAATCCGATCGGTGCGATCGGCAACTTGGCGTACTTCGATTCGCGCGGCCCGCGGCCGCCCTGCACCCGGTTGCGGGCAGCCATCACGAGATCGCCCATCACCGCCGACGCGGTGGGCGCACCGCCGGCTCCCTGCCCGTAGAACATCAGCCGGCCGGCGGCCTCGGCTTCGACCACCACCGCGTTGAAAGCGCCGTTGACGGCGGCGAGTGGATGTTCCAGCGGCACCAGCGCTGGGTACACCCGAGCCGAAACCCGTTGCTGCCCTTCGTCGCCGGTCAGTCGCTCGCAGATGGCCAGCAGCTTGATGGTGCAGCCGAGCGCCTTTGCGGATTCGAAATCGTCGGTGCTGACCTTGGTGATGCCTTCGCGGTACACGTCGTCGGCGGTCACCCGGGTGTGGAAGGCGATCGAGGCGAGAATCGCGGCCTTGGCCGCGGCGTCGTATCCCTCCACGTCGGCGGTCGGGTCGGCCTCGGCGTACCCAAGCGCGCTCGCGTCGGCCAGCGCGCTGGCGTAATCGGCACCGGTGCCGTCCATCTCCGAAAGGATGTAGTTGGTGGTGCCGTTGACGATGCCCGCGACCCGCACCACGGAGTCGCCCGCCAGCGACTGGGTCAGCGGCCGGATGACGGGGATCGCACCGGCCACCGCGGCCTCGAAATACAGGTCGACGCGCGCGGTTTCGGCCGCCTGCGCCAATTCGCCGGTGGACACCGCCATCAACGCCTTGTTGGCGGTGACGACGGACTTGCCCTGCTCCAATGCGGACAGGATGGCCTTGCGTGCGGGTTCGACGGGCCCCATCAACTCGACGACGATGTCGACGTCGTCGCGGGAGACGAGTTCTTCGACGTTGTCGGTGAGCATGTCGACGGGAACCCCACGGTCATCGGCCACCCGGCGGACGCCGACGCCGCGCAGCACCAGCGGGGCGCCGATGCGGGCGGCCAGGTCGTCGGCGCTCTCCTCGATGATGCGCGCCACCTGACTGCCGACATTTCCCAAACCGAGCAACGCTACGCCGACGGGCTTGTCGGGGTCGGTCATGGTTACCTCACCTCCAGACTCAGCAGATCGTCGACCGTCTCCCGGCGCAAGATCAGGCGGGGACGCCCATCGCGCACGGCCACCACAGCGGGACGGCCGATCAGGTTGTAACGGCTCGACATCGAATAGCAGTAGGCGCCGGTAGCCGCGACGCCCAAGAGGTCTCCGGGCTCGATGTCACCCGGCACCCAGGTATCTCGCACCACGATGTCGCCGCTCTCGCAATGCTTTCCGACGACACGGGCGAGTGCCGGCGCGGTGTCGGTGACCCGCGAGACCAGCCGTACGTCATACTCCGCACCGTAGAGCGACGTCCGGATGTTGTCGCTCATTCCACCGTCCACGCTGACGTAGCGGCGGTGCGAGGTCGGGCTGACGGCGACATCCTTGACGGTGCCGACCTCATACAGCGTGATGGTACCGGGGCCCGCGATCGCTCGGCCCGGCTCGACCACCAGCCGCGGGGCGGGTAAGCCGACGGCAGCCGATTCGTGGCGAACGATCGCCTCGAGCTTGGCTGCGAGGTCGCCGATCGGCGGCGGATCGTCCTGGGGCAGATACGAGATACCCAGACCGCCGCCGAGGTCGACGATGGACATCTGGGCCGTCTTGTCGACGCCGAACTCGGCCACCACGTCGCGCAGCAGGCCGATCACGCGGTGGGCGGCGATCTCGAAACCGGCGACATCGAAGATCTGTGATCCGATGTGGCTGTGCAGGCCTTTGAGGCGCAGGTGATCGGTTTCGAAGACCCGCCGCACGGCATCCATCGCCGCACCGCTGGCCAGTGACAACCCGAACTTCTGGTCCTCGTGCGCGGTGGAGATGAACTCGTGGGTGTGGGCCTCGACGCCGACGGTGACGCGGATCAGGACGTCCTGTACGACGCCGGCGGCGCCGGCGATTGCGTCGAGCCGCTCGATCTCGGTCACCGAGTCGAGCACCACGTGCTCGATTCCCGCCTCGACCGCGGCCGTCAACTCGCCGATGGATTTGTTGTTGCCGTGCAAGGCGATTCGCGCGGGGGGGAAGCCGGCGTGCAGGGCGACGGCCATCTCGCCACCGCTGGCCACGTCGAGCGAGAGACCTTCTTCGGCGATCCAGCGGGCCACCTCGGTGCACATGAATGCCTTGGCGGCGTAGCGCACGTTCTCCCCGCCGCCGAACGCAGCGGCGATCTCGCGGCAGCGCGAGCGGAAGTCGTCCTCGTCGACCACGAAGGTCGGCGTGCCGAATTCCGTGGCGATGTCGGTGACCGGCACACCGCCGATCGACACGACGCCGTCGCCGTTCCGAACGGTGCTGCGCGGCCAGACGTTCGGCGCCAGCAGCAGTAGTTCGGCAGGCGACTGCGGGCGTGGCGGGGCACCGCCGTGGTGTACCTCTTCGGCATGCCGGGGACCGGCGGGATGGGCGATCACATGCGCTCCGGAGCCGTGACGCCGAGCATGCCCAGACCGTTGGCGATCACCTGGCGAGTGGCCTGACACAGTGCCAGGCGCGCGGCGTGCAGTTCGTTCGGCGCCTCGTCGCCTTGAGGCAGCACTCGGCAGGAGTCGTAGAAGCGGTGGTAGTCACCGGCCAGATCCTCGAGGTAGCGCGAGATGCGGTGCGGTTCGCGCAGCGACGCAGCGGTTTTGAGCACGCGGGGGAACTCCCCGAGGTTGCGGATCAGCGTGCCTTCCTTGTCGTGGTTCAGCAGCTGAAGGTTCGCGGTGTCGGGCACGACGCCCAGTTCGGCAGCATTGCGGGCTAGGGCGGACAGCCGGGCGTGCGCGTATTGCACGTAGTAGACCGGGTTTTCGTTGGATGCCGATGACCACAGTTCGAGGTCGATGTCGATCGGGCTGTCGACCGAGGACCGGATCAGCGAGTACCGGGCGGCGTCGACGCCGATGGCCTCGACCAGGTCGTCGAGCGTGATCACCGTGCCTGCCCGCTTGCTCATCCGGACAGGTTGACCGTCGCGGACCAGGTTGACCATCTGGCCGATCAGCACCTCGACCGTGGCCGGGTCCTCCCCCAGCGCAGCCGCGACCGCCTTGAGTCGGGCGATGTAGCCGTGATGGTCGGCGCCGAGCATGTAGATACACAGGTCGAATCCGCGCTCGCGCTTGTCGAGGTAGTAGGCGATGTCGGCGGCAATGTAGGCCGGTGCACCGTCGCGCTTGATGACGACGCGGTCCTTGTCGTCACCGAAGTCGGTGGTGCGCAACCAGATTGCATCATCCTTCTCGTAAATGCTGCCGGCGTCGCGGAGCCGCGCGATCGCCTGCTCGACGCGGCCCGAGGTGTGCATCGAATCTTCATGCGTGTAGACGTCGAAGTCGGTGCCGAAGTCGTGCAGGGACTGCTTGATGTGGGTGAACATGAGGTCGACGCCGATGGCGCGGAACGTCTCGCGCATCTCGACGTCGGGCAGGCCGAGCGCATCGGGTTCCTTGGCGAGCACAGCGGCGGCGATGTCTTTGATGTAGTCACCCGCATAGCCGTCGTCGGGAGTCGGTTCACCCTTGGCCGCTGCGATCAGCGAGTTGGTGAACCGGTCGATCTGCGCGCCATGGTCGTTGAAGTAGTACTCGCGTACGACTCGCGCGCCCTGGGTCGACAACAGCCTGCCGAGCGCGTCGCCGACCGCGGCCCACCGGGTGCCGCCGATGTGTATCGGTCCGGTCGGGTTGGCCGAGACGAACTCGAGGTTGATGTGCTGGCCGCCGAGCGCATCGGAGTGGCCGTAATCGGCCCCGGCCGCCAGGACGTCGGTGACGATGACGTTCTGTGCCGACGCCTCGAGGCGCAGGTTGACGAATCCGGGGCCGGCGACGTCGGCGGCGGCGATGCCATCTTGTTCGGCCAGCGCGGTGGCCAGCCAGCCGGCCAGCTCCCGCGGGTTGGCGCCGACCTTCTTGCCGACCTGAAGCGCCAAGTTGGTGGCATAGTCGCCGTGGTCGGGGTTGCGCGGACGTTCGACGGTGACCGTTTCCGGCAGCGCTGACGCGTCGAGTCCATGCTCGGCCAGCACCGCGGCGGCGGTGGTCTTGAGCAGGTCGGCCAGATCGGCGGGGGTCACGAGGGTCCATCCTATGGTCTTCGGTGGTCAGCCCCCGAATCCGTTCCCGGTGCTCTGGATGCGTTAGGCTGTGCAGGCCCATCGGCGCCGCTTCTTGTGCGCCCCCGTAGCTCAGGGGATAGAGCGTCTGCCTCCGGAGCAGAAGGCCGCAGGTTCGAATCCTGCCGGGGGCACCACAGTTGTCGCAGTTCAGAGCCTGTTTCCTCCCTGACCCGCCGCCGTCGTGCTATCTCCGTGCTGGCCGCGCCGTGATCCGGGGCTGTTTTTCGCCCCGGTGACGCCAAGTCCGAAATGGCCCCGCATCAAGTCGGAACCGCCGAGCCTCGGGAGCGTGCGCACTTTCCGTTGTCGGCCCAGGTAGGAGCATTCCTGCCCTATAGGCCAGTGAAAAACGGGCCCAACAGATACGAACGAGAGCCGAAGCAGCCTTCGATGCACTCAGTCGATACCTGGCTCCCGCTTGGTGTGCGACGAAGCCGACGGGCTTCGCACCAGAAGGGCGCCCGCCAGCAGGACACCACCGGCAATCGCAACGGGCACACCCCAAGCCTCGCGGAAAGTAGCCGCCGCCTTGCAGTCACCCACAAAATCGGTTGCGGTTCGGCCGTACTGCGTCGCATTCTGTCGGTCCATAGGCGCCGCGTATTCGTTGAGCTTCAGCGAGAACGGTTGGCCGCATCGGACCTCCCGCACGCTTACCGGGTCGTCGATGTTGATCGGCAGCAGCAGGCCCAGGCAGCCAGCCACAAGCCCAACCGCGCCGACTAGGACAAGGAACGAGCGCAATCTCATGTGACACTTCTCCTTTGGTCGGGAAGATACTGGCCTTCCTTGTCGAGGCGCCAAGCAATTGTGACGCCGGTCGACGATGGCTTGTGGTGTGGGTGCTGACGCCATGGTCGGGCACTGTATGACCGCGCACCGACATCCGGCGGTGGACGCGACGGCGCCTCGAGCGAAGTTCTCGGCTGCTCTGGCGAATCCGTGTTCGAAGGCAACCGGAGGGAGCATCAGTCACCCGAATGTCGGCGCACGGCCCTACCCTGCCCGTGTGGGGGACTTCGGCTCTCTATACGACGCCCTGGACGGTGACCCGCAAAGGCGTGGCCGCCAGTTCGAGCACATCTGCAAGTGGTTTCTCGAGAACGACCCGGTCTACCGCCATGAGCTTCGCCGGGTGTGGCTGTGGTCTGAGTGGCACGGTCGGTGGGGCGGCGACGCCGGCATCGACCTTGTCGCCGAGGACCGCAACGGGACGTTGTGGGCGATCCAGGCCAAGGCATACGACCCGAAGTACCGCGTCAGCAGGAAGGACATCGACCGTTTCCTGGCCGAGTCCGGCCGGGCGGTGTTCGGCTACCGAATGCTCATCGCCACCACGGACCTCATCGACCGCATCGGCGAGCGCACGATCAACGACCAGGAGAAGCGGGTCACCTTCTTCCGGCTCAACGACTTGCGCACCGCCAGCGTGGACTGGCCGAAGTCGCCCGGGCTGCTGCGCCCGCCCCGGCCGCACAAGCCGGCCAGGCCGCGCCGGCATCAGCAGCAGGCGGTGCGGGCCGTGGTCAAGGGGTTCGAGGATGCCGACCGGGGCCAACTGGTCATGGCGTGTGGGACCGGCAAAACTTTGACGGCCCTGTTCATCACCGAGAAGCTCGAGGCCAAACGGACTCTCGTTCTGGTGCCGTCGTTGTCACTGCTGAAGCAGACCCTGAACGTGTGGCGGGCTAACTGCTCGCAGGAGTTCGCCTCTCTGCCGGTCTGTTCCGACGACACCGTGTCTGCCGCCAAGGACGCCCCGATCTCGCACACCAGCGACCTCGGGGTGCCGGTGACCACCGACCCGGAGGCCATCGCCGCCTTTCTCCGACAGAGGTCAAGCCCCCGAGTCGTCTTCGCCACCTACCAGTCGTCTCCGCAGATCGCCAACGCGTTCACGCTCGGACGGGTTCCCGCGTTCGACCTGGTGATCGCCGATGAGGCCCACCGCTGCGCAGGGCCGGCGTCATCGGACTTCGCCACCGTGCTCAACCCGGATGAGATCAGGGCCGGACGACGCTTGTTCATGACCGCCACGCCGCGCTACTTCACCGGCCGGGTGCTCAGGGCCGGCCAGGAGGCCGACTACGAAGTCGTCTCGATGGACGACGAGTCGCATTTCGGTCCCGTGTTCCACCGGCTCACGTTCGGGGAAGCCATCGAGCGTGACCTGCTCACCGACTACCAAGTCGTCGTCGTGGGTGTCGATGACGACACCTACCGGCAGTGGGCGGAGCGCGGGGTGTTCGTGACGCGGGACGGCAAGACGGTCACCGACGCCCGGACCTTGGCCGGCCAGATTGGGCTGGCGAAGGCGATGAGGAAGTACGACCTGCGCCGGGTCATCTCGTTCCACTCGCGGGTGAGCCGCGCCCGCGAGTTCGCCGCCGAGATGCCCGAAGTGATCGACTGGATGCCGGCCCGGCAGCGACCGAAGGGCAAGCTATGGTCGCGCTTCGCCTCCGGTGAAATGCCTGCCGGCGACCGCTACGTGCTGCTCCAGCACCTAGGCCGCCTGGACAACGGCGATCGGGGCCTGCTGTCGAACGCTCGTTGTCTCGCCGAGGGGGTGGATGTGCCGACGCTGGACGGCGTCGCGTTCAACGACCCGCGTCGATCCGAGGTGGACATCGTCCAGGCCATTGGCCGGGCGATCCGCAAGTCCGAGGACAAGTCGGTCGGCACCATCGTCATCCCGGTGTTCATCGACACCATTGCCGACACCGAGACTGCCTTGGAGGACTCCGCGTTCAAGCCGGTGTGGGATGTCATCAAGGCTCTTCGTTCTCATGACGAGGACTTGGGCCGCCAACTTGATGAGTTGCGGCGGAAGATGGGGCGCACAGGTGGCGTACCGCGACTTCCGCCGAAGATACACATCGACATCCCCACGACTGTCGGCGCCGACTTCGCCCACGCCTTCGAGGCGCACCTAGTGGAGCGAACCACCCTTACCTGGGAGTTCTGGTACGGCCTGCTGGAGAGGTACGCCGCTGAGCATGGGCATACTCGGATACCAGCTCTTCAATGGTACGAGGGACTCCGGCTCGGGCAGTGGGTCGCTCAGCAGCGGTACCGCCAGAACAAAGGCGACCTCGATCACGACCGCAGCCGCCTTCTCGAAGTATTCCCCGACTGGACGTGGGACGCTGTCACCGACCAATGGGAGGAAGGATGCCGTCACCTTCAGGAGTACGTGCAACAGCATGGTGACGCCCTCGTACCGCAGTCATTCAGGTCCGCCGACGGACACAAACTCGGGCAATGGGTCACCATCCAGCGCACCGTCTATCGCGAAGGCGAGATGAGCAAGGCACGTCAGGTACGCCTCGAGGCGCTACCTGGTTGGTCATGGGAACCCCGACAATCACGTTTTGAGACGGGGTACCGCCGGCTTCGAGAGCACGCGGAAGTTCACGGCACCACACGGCTAGTGCGAACCTACGTTGACCCTTCAGATGGCTACAGGCTTGGGATGTGGGCGCACCATCAACGCGCATCATTCGCTCGAGGTCGGCTGAGCCGTGAACGGATTGCGCGATTGGACGCATTGCCTGGCTGGGTGTGGGACGTACACGATGCCTCGTGGGAGGACAGCTACCGCAGACTTGCGGAGTATGCGGCGGTACACGGCCACTCCACACCGACAAAGTCATCGAGTTCCGACGGCCACCGACTCGGTGCTTGGGTGAACCAGCAACGCACCCTTTACAACAAGGGCAAGCTGCGAGCCGACTTCGCAGCGCGCTTAGAGGCGCTCCCCGGGTGGGTGTGGGCCGTCAACGACACCAAGTGGGAAGAAGGTTTCCGCCACCTTGTGGACTACAGAGATAAGCATGGCACCGCGCTGGTCCCTGCTAGATACCAACACTGCGGCTACCCGCTCGGTTCCTGGGTCGGCAAGCAGCGCGAGGCCTACCGAGCGGGAACTCTTAGCGCCGAAAGGGTGCGACGGTTGGCGGGCATACCCGATTGGTCATGGGACCCCCACGGTGAACAGTGGGAGCGGACGTTCGCCCTGCTTGAGAAGTACGTCGCCGAACACGGCACGTCACGCGTTCCGCAAGGCTACGTCGCTGAAGGCGTTCAACTCGGGGCCTGGCTAGGAACGCAGCGAACCAAGTACGCCGAGGGCCAGCTATACCCCGAGCGTCAGCGCCGGCTCGAAAGGTTGCCGAAGTGGACGTGGACCTATTCCCGCGATTTGTGGGAGGAGCGGTTCTCTGTGCTGGAGAAGTTCGCCGCCCGCGAGGGCCACGCGAGGGTGCCGCAGAAGCACATCGAAGACGGCATAGCACTCGGCAGGTGGGTGAGCATCCAGAGACGCAACGCAAAGCACAACGTCATCACTCCGGAACGGCGGAAGCGGCTAGAGGCGCTGCCTGGTTGGGCATGGCACCTCAGTCCGCGGTCATAAGATTCCCTCATGCCTGATCAGGTTTGCTCAACGGCCCGCTGCGCCAACCTGGCCGCGTTCACTACACGCAGTAGGCCGGCGTGGTGCACCGATTGCCTGGACGAGATTCTTCTGAAGGCTGGACTGATGGCGGCGGAGTCGTTCAAAGGATCCAAAGCCTGGTGGTTGACAACCTGCGTCACCTGCGGGGTGGAGGCTCACTACAGGCTTGAATACGTCCTCGGCAACAACGCCAAAGGAGAGAAGACTTGCCGAGCATGCCATTGGAATCCTTTGCCCGCCGCCCGGCGCCTTGCGGAGGAGGCCAGCCAGCATTTCGGCATGCCCCGTGGGTGGTCCCGTGAACGCATCAAGGCCGCTGTCGAAGACAACGGCTACGAACTGGTTGGAATGACCTCTGAACTGACGGGCGATGCCGGCCACAGCACGACGGTCGTCCGGTGCGTGAAGTGCGGGCGAATCAGCGTTCAGCGACTGGGCGACATCGGTTGGGGGTGCAACTGTTCGCGCAACCAGAATCGCTCCAGCTACGGCGGCAGGAAGGCGCGACCTGAACTGTTGAAAGACTCCGAGTCCGACCTGCTCGAGTGGTGGGACCACGAACGCAACACGGAAGCGGACTTCGACACAGTCACCCTGCGAGCAACCCGCGTATGTCACTGGAGGTGCCCGGCGTGCGGGAACCGCTTCGCCGAAAAGGTCAGCACGATGGCGACCCGAGGCGGAGTCTCTCGATGCGCTCGGTGCGAAGTTGAGTGGGAGAACAATTGGCGGGCAGAGAAAGCGCGTTGGAAGCGCACCCCGGTCGCGGACGTACCTAACTTGGCCAACGCGTGGGCCGACGACGCCGACCCCCGCCACGTTACTGTCGTCGGCAGGGGTTTGGAGGCTTACCGCTTCAAGTGCCCCAACGGCCACACACCAAGGGTGAGGCCGATGCTCTTCTTGAACAGCGGCTGCCCCTATTGCCGAGCCAACGACTCGGCGAAAAAGAATCGGCACTACCTTGCCTACGCTGATCCCGAGGTCATATCGCAGTGGCACCCAACTTACAACGGGAGGCTCACGCCTGAAACTGTCGTGTGGAACTCTAAGCGCAACGTCTGGTGGCGGGCAGACTGCTGCGGCCATGAGTGGCAAGAGCCCGTCAGGAACCGAAACAAATACCAGCGTTGGCGCTGCCCTCAATGCCGCACCATCTTGGACTCATTGGCCTGGCACGACCCCGGCCTGGCCGCGGAATGGAGTCCGGCTAATCCGGTCACCGCGTGGCAAGTACGCCCGACCGCCTCAACGACATTCGTTCCGCAATGGGTGTGCGCCACCAACCCTAAGCACGTCTGGGCCGCGCCGCTGGGAAGCCGAAGCTACGGGGCCGAATGCCCCGAATGTCGCCAGACCGGCAAGTCACGTGTTGAGCAAGACCATCACACCGCCGCCACCAGAATCTTCGGCAACGCACGTTCCGGAGTACTGCTGCGCGACAAGGTATTCGCATCGCGGCCAGTGTGGTCAGTCGATATTCTTGTCGAGGTTGGCGAGCGCAGGGTGGTAATCGAATACGACGGTTCCTACTGGCATTCCGCACCGGCCAAGCGACTCGTAGACGAGCGCAAGAGTCGCGATCTGCTCGCTGCGGGATACGTCGTGGTCCGGCTACGCGAAGACGACCTACCTTCACTCGAAATCGCGGACAAGCACTATCGCGAGATACGGGTGTATTCCTCGGCGCCGCAACCGGATCAGATCATGGATCAGATACGGGTCTGGTCGAGCGACAACTGATTACGTCATGATTGACCGAGCCCGGTCACCCCGCTCGAACTCTCAATGCAGCACGTCGATGCCGCGGAGCGGTGGACAGGTGTGCGCCGCTATGTCAGCGCGCATCACGGTCAGCTACCTGGCGGGCAAGCTCGCTGAACCGCCAGTGCTTTCCGGGATACACCCCCGGCTCGAGGTGTGCATGGTGAAGATTGTTCATCTCCGCCGCCACCGCCGTAGGCGTGCGACTAAGTCTGCGGGCCAGAGCTTGAACCTCGGTGTGCGTAGCGTTGAGTTTGCCGTGCTGGCGGTAGAGGTCATCTACGGCGATCACGTCGGCCTCGGTCCAGGCCTGGCGGGTCAAGCCGTTGTTCTCGAAACTCCACCGCAGTGCCCGCGTCAGGGTGGACACATACCGCCGTTCGTAAAGTTTGCGCTCCTCTTGCGGCAGCTTGTTGCGCTGCCGTAGGACCGCGGAGGGATGCAGGGCGAACAGAAGAGCGGGGGCCTTCTCTATCTGCTTGTCCGGCGTTGTGAACGGCCAAGGTAGTTCTGGCGCTTCGGGATACAGAGTGCGCAAGGTGGTTGCCGCGATCTTCCCCAGGCAGATGACCAGCTTGGGTTGGATGGCATCGAGTTCGCCCTTCAGGCGGGGCTTTTCCTCGTCGATGTCCTGCTGCGTGAGTCGATAGCCGCTGGGTGGATGCCAATCGACGACATTGGTAGTGAACACTTCGTCTTTCCTCTTGCCGGCTTCCTTCAGTGCGCGGTCCAGCAACCGTCCACTACCGCCGTCAAACGGGATGCGCGACTTCTGACGACCGAGGCTTTCTCCAACGATGACCACAGGCGATCTTCGCGAGCCATTCCTATCCGCCGCGCTCTGGCGAGTCATCGGTCGTCCTCCTTCTTGCCAGAGCTGCTCTTCCGACGGCACTCGGCCCGCGGGGCAAGAATTGAAGCCGTCAGGCAGCAGAGGATTCGTCACTATTGAGGTACCGGTACACCGTGGCGCGGGACACCCCGAGCATCTTCGCGATGTCGGTGGCCGCGATTCCCTTCCCCCGCAAACTACGAGCCTTCGCGGCTTGGGCGTCGTCGATCTTTCGTGGGCGCCCACCTTTGCGCCCGTTGGCGGCGGCGGCCAAGAGCCCTGCGCGGGTGCGCTCGATCATTGTGTCGCGCTCGAGCTGGGCGAAGGCGGCCATGATTGTGAGCATCGCCTTGCCCATCGGTCCATCGGTGTGCAGGCCCTCGGTGAGGCTGCGGAACCCGATTCCTCGAGACGCGAGCTGGTCCACCACGGCGAGCACGTGCTGGGTGTTGCGTCCGAGGCGGTCTAACTTCCACACCGTGAGTACATCGCCTTCGCGGAGATGGTCGAGGCAGTCATCGAGATGTGGTCGGGATGCGGTCGCGCCGCTGACGTAGTCAGTAAAGACACGCTTCGCCCCAGCCTCAAGGAGGGCGTCAATCTGGAGCTGGGGATTTTGGTCGGTGGTGCTGACTCTCGCATACCCGATCACCACCATCGCCGACCGCTCCTGTCTCATAATCTCGTTGATCGCTGGGTTTTGATACTAGTGGTTATGAGACTGGGTTTCAAGACAATCGTGCGAGCCGTAGGGCCAGCAAGCGAGTCGCTGGTCCTGGCGCCGTCGCGTTCTCAACAACCCATCGTTTTCGAGACAGCCGGTCGGCGAAGAGTTCGTGCGCCAAGTCGTTGGACCGGATACCCGGCGTTCGGTAGCGTGCCTCGAAAAGTCGCGGCGACCACATTGGGGCTGTGTATCCCGAAGCGCCAGGGCGCCGATTTGAGCCTGCTAAGGGCGCGAAGCGTGGACCAAATGAGGGTTGCGTGTCCGCCCCGAAGATGCTGGACGAATTGGTCTAGGAGTCCACAACATGGCTCACTGGGGGCGACAATCTCCGAATGGCAATCAAGTCAGGGGCGTGGCACTACCGCTTTCGGATTGACTGGGCAGATCAACCGGGGCCAGCTGTTATCGACGACGACGGTTGGCGCATGAAGATTTTGGACGGCGGTGCGCTGCTCTTTGAAGGCAACCCGCCTCCGCCGCCACATTCCGAACCGCCAGGATCGCTGTTGTTGGGCCCGCACCGCTGGAACAGTATGAGGATCGCTTCGGTTAGCAGGATGCCGAAGCCAGTCATCCAATGCGAGAGCGCCCACGTCTGGCTGAAAGGTGAAAAGACATATAGGTCTGCCGATTACGAGATAGGTCTATCGGCTGGCGGCATGCTCATCCTCCGCGAGAAGCCGCCAGTGGATTGGCGTGAGCTCAGCCCATCATTTCTTGAGTATGTCCTGGTCGCGCCGCACGGCTGGAACCTTGTGAGAACTGCCTCCCTCGACAAACTGACGATTGATGGGAGCCACTGGTGCAGTCGCATGGCCCTCTGGTTTCCAGATGACGCTCCTCGAGTATTTGCCGAGGACAAATGCCGGTTGCGAGTCATCGATGGGGGCATGCTGCTCTTCCAGGCCGAGTCCGGTGATAGGGACTTCGTGATCGTTCACCCCCACGGCTGGTCCGCTGTCAAGGGCATGTTCGACTTCACGAAGTGAAGTCAACCGAGTGGGGACTTCCATGACTCCCACCGAGCGGCTGTTAACGATCCTGCTCCGTCGCGTGCCATTTGATGCATTCCACGGCAGTCCCTTTCAGGATTCGTCGGCATCGAATTGCCTCCACCGTATTGAGACGACCAGAGGTACTTGTCATAGGCATTCGCCTGCGTGGATCGCATAGCACCTTGGGCAGGTAGCCGGCGCAGCAGTACCGACCACGCCAGCCTGGCTCGGCGGGTCGGAGCGCGTGGGAGTCTCGACTCGCAGGAGTTTCAATTCTGGCTCGCCGACGGCCGTCAGAGCCCGGTCGATCGCCTGGCGCACCTCTGCAAC
This sequence comes from Mycobacterium sp. IS-1556, assembly GCF_001499985.1. Taxonomy (NCBI): domain Bacteria; kingdom Bacillati; phylum Actinomycetota; class Actinomycetes; order Mycobacteriales; family Mycobacteriaceae; genus Mycobacterium; species Mycobacterium sp. IS-1556. The sequence continues at coordinate 3,622 of NZ_LQIM01000017.1, read as the reverse complement.
GAACTCAGCTCTGCGCTCCGGTACAGCTACGTCGGGAAATCGCCAGGTTCGTAGCACCTGCTTGCCCGACGTGGAACTCAATGTCGGCTGATTTGGTGTCCAGCCAGTCGTCGAGCGTCGACAGCTCGTCGTCTGCTGCGTAATTCAGTGCCTGCGTTGCGAGCTGAGGTCCCACGTTCACGGCTACTCGGGACCTCAAGCGATACGTTGGCACCGTTCGGTGAGCGGTAGCCAATCCTCTTGGCGTGGCCCAAGTGAAACGTAGTCAGCCGGCCCCGTTGACCCGTCAAATCAGCTGCGGGAGAATCGAAATCATAAGCGAGCGCCCAACGGAAGACAGAATTGGTGTCGGGATCAACGTTCGATTCTCGAGTACAGATGGTTCGCGGCGAGGCCCAGGAGTAGGAATTAGTGCGGACAAGGATGGAGTTCCCGCATGCAACCTAGCGATCATGGGCGAGACATCTTGCGGCGGCTCATGTCGCGCGCTACACCGCCGGAAACTTCCATCGCTGAGATATTGAGCGCAACCGCTGATCACTACGGAGTTACTGTCGATGACCTGCGTGGACCGCAGAAGGACGACCGAAGGTTGGTGCAAGCCCGCCAAATCGCGATCTTCCTGTCCCGCAAGTGCACGGAGCTGTCCCTAGCCAGTATCTGCAAGTTGTTCGGTAGGGATCAGACCACCGTGGAGTACGCCGAGAAGAAGGTCGCAAAAGCAATCACCACCGACGGCGACTGGTCCGATGACGTCGAGGCGGTGATGCAGAGGATCAGACCACGCCAGCCACAGCACGGTATCAATCCTCTGGCGGAGCCCGATAACAACCAGTAGGACGATGGCATTACCCCGGGCCATTTGGAGCTATCCCGAAACGTGTTTCAGTTTTGGGATTGCTGGCTATTGGACCCAGTAGTGTCCGAAGGCGCTCGAGCTCGAGTGTTCCGGAATACGGTTAACTATGTGGCATTGCGCATGAACAATTTCGTTGGCGTGTCTAAATCCATACCAGTGGCGCGGCCAGTGGTAAGTGGTCGTGTCCCAATCCTCAAGGTTCCGCTAGGCCTCAGGAGATGACGTGATCGGACGACTTCCACTCGCTGTAATCGCGGCGTCTGCGATGACGCTGCCCTTCGCGCCTGCTGCGGTGGCCAACGATCGCCAGGCCGTCATCACCGAATCGGGCAAGGTGCGCTGCTATACGAACGCCACCGGAGGGGGCCATGGCGGCGGTTCCTCGGTGGTGTGCCAGCGCCGAGGCGGCGAGCCTTTCGCGCAGTCCCCGTACTCCGTGGAAGAGCGGTCGCGACTCAACCTCGCTGCTGTGAGCGAAAACGGCGACTTCTACTGGGATATCGGAAACATTCCGTGGTCGCAGGAGGCAATCGCGGACGACATCGTGTTGAAGTATGGCCAGACCTACCACGTCAATGGTTGGACGATCCTCTCCACGTTTGAGGGCACCCGGTTCACCAACGACCGCACCGGCCACGGCATGTTCGTAAGCGTCGATGACGTGTACGGCTTCTAACTTCAACCACTCTGCAGACATGCCTCTGAACGAGGGCCAGACATTCGCAGGCTATCGGATCATCCGGCTGCTGGGCGCTGGCGGTATGGGTGAGGTATATCTTGCTCAGCACCCGAGGCTGCCTCGTCATGACGCGCTGAAACTGCTGCCCAAAGAATGGTCAGACGACCCCGATTTCCGGTCCCGTTTCATTCGCGAGGCCGACCTCGCTTCCAAGCTGTGGCACCCGAACATCGTCGGCGTGCACGACCGCGGCGAAGCCGATGGGCAGCTCTGGATTGCGATGGACTTCGTTGACGGAAAAGACTTGGGAGAACTGCTCAATAAGAAATTTCCAGTTGGCATGCCGGTGGAGCACGTGGCCGCTATTGTCACGGCGGTCGCGAGCGCACTCGACTACGCCCACAGGCAGGGACTGCTGCATCGCGATATCAAACCGGCGAACATCATGCTCACCGACCCAGGGGACGATGGCGAACAGCGCGTACTGCTGACCGACTTTGGAATCGCGCGAACCCTCGACGACATCAGCGGGCTGACGGCAACCAACATGACCGTTGGCACCGTCGCTTACTCAGCACCCGAACAGCTCATGGGCGAAGACATTGATGGGCGCGCAGACCAGTACGCGCTCGCGGCCACTGCGTATCACCTGCTGACGGGCAGTCAGCTTTTCCCACACTCGAATCCCGCAGTCGTCATCAGCCGCCATCTGAACTTGTCCCCGCCGGCACTTTCAAACACCCGGCCAGACCTAGTCGAACTGGACCCAGTCTTAACCAAAGCACTCGCCAAGGAACCGGAGCACCGATTCGAGCGTGCTTCTGACTTCGCCCGCGCACTGGCGGGCAAGGCGCCCGAGCAGAGCGCATCCGCTCGCACCCAGAGCACCGCCAAATCGCCGCCTGCGATGGCCGATAGTCCTCGCCATGGGTCGACGACTGGGGGCCTCGAAAGGCATCCGCGGCCGAAACACCGCGGGCGGCAGACCGTCGCAATTGCGACCGTAGTGGCGACGGTGGTGGCCGTGGCGTTGCTCGCCTGGCAGCCTTGGGACGATGCCGACAAGACGGACGGTCCCTCCACCGTGTCTCCGACAGCGTTACCGTCCACTTCTTCGCTGCCCAATAGCATCCCACCTACTTCGGCACCACCGGCAGTTCTCCCGGATTCGATGCCCACCAACTCGGGCTGTCGCGGCGATCTCGTCACCCAACAAGACATTGAGCACAAATTCCTTGGACCGGTCCGCATCTTCCTCACGCTCTTCGGCTATGACAGAGTCAAGGACGGCTGCATCGCGGCAGTCACTGCATCCGGAAAAGTGCTGCCGCACATCAACATAGAAGTGGCGAGCCACTTCGGATTCCCCAGCCCCGCCACCGACGCAACGGGCAACACCTTCATCACGTACAACCCAGGCCGTTATGACGGGGTTCTTGTGCTCGTTCCGACCGCAGATGGCTTCGCCGACATTGAGTGGGACATAGAGAACGCGCATTATTCGGGCCGATTCGCCATCTACTACGCTGAACTCGTCGGCCCCGCCTCGGACGGTGAGTACACGATCCGCCGGTTCAATAACGACTGCACGCCTAATTGTGCCGGCGGGACTATCACCAGCAGGGACTTTCGTTGGAACGGCACGGACTACGTAGCGCTCGGTGCGCCAGTCCCCGTGAACGTCTCACCACCAAGTCCCGTCACGACATCTGAGGAGCCTTCATTAAATCTAGAACGGGCGTGCTCCGACCCAGAATGGCGCAACGCGAACGGCGCAGAGGGGGACCGTCTGTGCGGGGCGCCGAATCCCTACGGTTGATAAAGCCATGAGGAGCGGGCAGTGAAGCCGATTAGGTCTCAGATCATTTCTGAGTTTGGGGACAGGCGTTGCGAGCTTTTTCCTCGAGGAGTCGCGTAAATGGGACAGTCCCCTTGAGGACTAGAACGACTTTCGCGCGTGTTTTCGGCACACGTTCGCGCTCGATCGGCAACGGGCATGCTGGATGATGATCGCGCTCGTCGAAAGTCCTCAGGTGTGCTCGCCGAAATTCCTCACCTGTGAGCAGCGGTCAGTGTAGTTGTTG
>NZ_LQIM01000016.1:0-43176 GCF_001499985.1 Mycobacterium sp. IS-1556 | reverse complement strand
TTTCATCGTCCCTTCTGGCCCGACATCGGGCCACAGGACTCTAAAACTGGTTGGACTCATTCACTGGGAACACGCCATGCCCACGTGTCCATCGCAGCGCGGAACGCTAACGTCCCAATCGCGACCGATTCACCTTCTTGAACTGCCGTCACCCCGCGCGTTGACGCCGCGCGTCCGTCGTAGAGGCGCTCCACTGCGAAGTCGCATAACTGTCCGCCATCGGCCGGCCTGAGGAAGTGCACCGTGAGACTACTCGCGCGGAGGCTTGATGCGCTGTCAATGGCCAAGTAGAAGTCGCCGCTGGTGGCCAGGGAAAGTCCCCACTCCGTTGCGGGTAGTTGGCTAACTCGTCTTGGCGGCTCCCTTCTTGTGGTCGGCGTGGCGCATCCGGTAGGACTCGCCGGAGGTGACGACGATGGTGGCGTGGTGCAACAAGCGGTCGAGGATGCTGGCGGCGGTGGTGTGTTCGGGCAGGAAGCGTCCCCATTGCTCAAAGGGCCAATGTGAGGCGACAGCCAAAGAGCGACGCTCATAGCCGGCGGCCACGAGCCGGAACAACAGTTGGGTGCCGGTGTCATCGAGCGGGGCGAAGCCGATTTCGTCCAGTATGACGAGGTCGGCGCGGAGCAGGGTGTCGATGATTTTGCCGACGGTGTTGTCGGCCAGCCCGCGGTAGAGCACCTCGATGAGGTCAGCCGCGGTGAAGTAGCGGACTTTGAATCCGGCGTGCACGGCGGCGTGCCCGCAGCCGATGAGCAGGTGACTCTTGCCCGTCCCGGGCGGACCGACCACAGCTAGATTATGTTGCGCCCGAACCCATTCCAGACTCGACAGGTAGTCGAACGTTGCTTGGGTGACCGAGGACCCTGACACGTCGAACCCGTCGAGGGTCTTGGCGACCGGGAACGCCGCGGCCTTGAGGCGGTTGGCTGTGTTGGAGGCATCGCGGGCGGCGATCTCGGCCTCGACCAAGGTCCGCAGGATCTCTTCGGGGGTCCAGCGTTGGGTCTTGGCCACCTGCAACACCTCGGCGGCGTTGCGGCGCACGGTGGCCAACTTCAGCCGCCGCAGCGCAGCGTCGAGATCAGCGGCCAGCGGCGCCACCGAGGCCGGAGCCACCGGTTTGGTGGCGGTCACGACGCCGTTCCGTTGGTCGACGTGCCAACGATCTTGTAGGCGTCCAGGGATCGTGTCTCGGCGGTGGGCAGGTCGAGGACCAGGGCGTCGCCGGCGGGGCGGGGTTGTGGAGTGCCGGTGCCGGCGGCCAGGATGGAGCGCACGTCGGCAGCGCGGAACCGCCGAAACGCCACCGCTCGGCGCAGGGCGTCGACCAAGACTTGTTCGCCGTGGGCGGCGCCGAGTCCGAGCAGGGTGTCGATCTCGGATTTCAGTCGGGTGTTGCCGATCGCGGCGGCGCCGACGAGGAACTGCTGCGCTTCGACACCGAGAGCGCAGAACTGTTTCTCTGCTTGGGTTTTCGGGCGTGGCCCACGCGAGGGTGCGGGGCGGGGTCCGTCGTAGTGTTCATCGAGAATCGAGGTCTCGCCCGGGCTGACCAGTTCGTGCTCGGCGACGATCACCCCGGTCGCCGGTTCCAGCAGGATCAACGCGCCGTGATCCACGACGACGGCCACGGTGGTGCCGACGAGGCGTTTGGGCACCGAGTAGCGAGCTGAGCCGTAGCGGATACATGACAGGCTGTCGACCTTGCGGCGCACTGACCCGGCGCCGATCGCGGGCCGCAGCGACGGCAGAGCCGTCAGCACCGTGCGTTCCTCCACCAGCCGCACATTGGGCACTGCGCAGATCTCGGCATGCACCGCGGCGTTGACTTCGGTGCACCACGATGCGGCATGGCTGTTAAGGGCACGCAGATCAACCGTTTCGCCGGCCAGGGCGGTTTCGGTGAGCAGCGGGATGGCCAGGTCGTCTTGGGCGTAGCCGCACAGATGCTCGACGATGCCCTTCGATTGGGGATCGGCACCGTGGCAGAAGTCTGGGTCGAACCCGTAATGGGAGGCGAACCGCACGTAATCCGGGTGTCGGGACAACGACATTGGCGACCACGCCGCCTTTGAGGCAGCCCATCCGGTCGGCCAGGATCTTGGCCGGCACCCCGCCGATCGCCTCGAGGGCCTCGGCGATCATCGCCAGCGTGGTGGAGGCCTTCTCGTCAGCGGCGAAGCGCACGAACCGCCACCGTGAATACGCCAGCACCGCGCAGAACACCATCAAGCCCGGTGCGGCTTGGGCCCAGTCCATCACCAGATACTCACCCGGTGACCACACCGCCGGACGGCGCTGATGCCGGTTAGCGTTGCGCCACAACACTTTCTGCTCGGCCACCAACCGGCGAAAGTTGCGTGCCGAGCCCTGATAGCCGGCCGCCCGGGCAATCGGCAACATCCGCTTCGCCGACATCTTGCCCTTCGACTTCTCCACCCGAGTCGCGACCAGGTCGGTGAACGCATCGACATTGCGTGGTCGTGGTTCGCGCGGCGGCGGCCCGCCGGCCTCGGCCCGCTCGATGACCCGCTTGACCGTCTTATGGGTGGTGCCGCACAGCTCAGCCGCGCCGCGATACGACCCGACCTGGCGATACGCAGAAATGATGTTCATACGCTCCCTTGCAGACTTCAATAGAGCTCCCTGGGCGGTGTGGTGACAGTTGGCGCTATCACCGTCACCGCCCAGGCCCACAGCTCCCGGAAATGACACGCGAGCCCGCAAAGGAGTGGGGACTTCTACATGGCCACCAGTGGGGACTTCCTACTGGCCACAAACGGGGACTTTCTCATGGCCATGGGCATGCGCCGACGGTTTCGCGCGCCGCCGCAAGGGTCAATGCCAAGGTCGTTCCGCCGAACATCCGGCCGCGGCGCGGGTCGGTGTTTCGTGAACGCCATGAGCGTTCGGAACCGACGCGGTCGAGCTCGAATATGCCCAGTATCTGGGCGGCGAGCTGACTAGCCTTTGATATCGGGGTCAATCGCGCCGTGGCCTAACATTTTCGGGCCCGCGTATCCGCGGACTAGGCCGAGGGCTTTATATCGAGGTCGCCGTCGTATTCGACGATTGCTAACGCAATGCGCAAGTACCGGGACACGAGCATGTCTACAGTTATGTTCCCGGCTGGGCGGTACCACTCGGCGATCGCATTCAACGCGGCGATGAGCGTCCGGCGCGCGTCGTCGGGATACGGTGTCTTGAACGCGCCGGTCTTTACTCCTTGCGCAATAACCTCATCGAGCAATCCCGCGACGGCGGCCCGTCGATCCGATAGCCGCTCGGCATATTCAGGCTCGAGATTGCGGATCTCTCGAATAAACAACAGGCTGTCAACACGGCGGTTTGCGCGGTATTCGACCAAGCTCTCGATGAGAATCAAGAACCTATCGACCGGATCGTCCCCTGCCCTTTCATCGGATGCCGAATGACGAGCCAAAATGTCGTGGAAACTGTCGATCGCCTCATTCAACACGCCATAGAGCAGCTCTTGCTTACTCGCGTAGTAGTGGTATAGCACAGAAAAGCTGAGCGCAGCTTCTCTGGCGATGTCGCGGATTGAGACAGCGTGATAGCCACGCTCCACGAACTCGCGACGAGCAACATCCCGTAAGGTGCCAAGCCCAGCGGGATTGTTCTTGAGCGCTCGCGCCGTGGTACGCGAGCCTCCAAAGCCGTCGGCCGCCGCGTCGCGCTGTTTCATCGCTTTCCCTGGTCGTCGACGTGGCGAGACTGCGGCCCCTCCGCGATATGCGTCTTGTGACGAAGTTGCGCCATCGCAACATCATCTCATCCCAGAACGAACGATCGTCCTATAAATCATGAGATTACAGAGTTCACGGCGACGGTCGCCGCCGCGCTGGGCCATTCGGGTGCGCGTCGTTCGTGGAAAGCCGCCATCCCCTCGACTACGTCAGGTTCCTTCATCGTCTGCGCCTCCAACGACGCGGACAACATCACGTTGAGCACTGCGTCCCTCGCTTGAGCAGCGTTGATGGCCCGCTTGGTGTACGCAATCGCTTGGCGCGGGCCAGCCGATAGGCGCGCGGCTAGGGAGCGGGCCTCGGCAAGGACAGAGGCTGTGGGAACGACTCGATTGACCAGTCCAATTCGCTCTGCCGTCGACGCATCGACCGGATCACCCGTCAGTAGGAATTCCTTGGCCCGTGCTGGTCCGATCAGCGCAGGCCATATCGCGGTGCCGCCGTCTCCTGCAGCGATGCCCATCCGGACGTGAGGGTCGGACATAGTTGCGGTATCGGCCATGATGACGACATCGCTTAGCAATGCCAGGGTGGCACCGAGGCCGACGGCCGCACCATTGACGGCCGCGATGACCGGCTGTGGAACTTCCAGGAATTCGCGCACGATCTTGCTCACATCACCCATCGCTCGCGCTGTCGACCATGGGTCCGCATCACGGGTTTGCTGAATGAGCTCGGTGTCCCCGCCTGCGCAGAAAAAGCGGCCTGACCCGGTGATCACGACTGCACCAATGTCACGCTGTTCTGGTATCCAGCGCAAGAAGGCAAGGATTTCGTTGTGCATGGCGCTGTTGACCGCGTTCGCCCGTTCGGGTCTGTCGAAGGTGAGTGTCATCACTCCGTCGGAAGCGGTTTCCATGCTAAGTGTGCTGAACATGCGCGACATCGTCTACACCCTCACTTCTGGTCGATTGCTGCCACCGAGGCGTCTGGGCGAACGCGATCTCTTCGCTCCCGCGAGGAGGCTGCGGGCGATCGTCCGCACCTGGATTTCATCGGTCCCGCCGAAGATCTGCAGAACCTTGGCGTCACGACAGAGCTGCTCGACGTTGTTCTCGGCCATGTAACCGTTGCCCCCGAATATCTGAACCGCTTCGAGGGCGACCTCCATCGCCGCCTGCGCTGTGTGCAGCTTGATGGCGGACGCCTCTGCGAGCGTGGGGCGAATCCCCGCATCCGACATCGCGATGTACTGCAGCAGCATGTGTTCGGTATTGAGACGCGCAACTTCCATTTGGCCAACTTCAGTTGGATCAGCTGGTAGTCACCGATCGGCGTGCCGAACTGAACGCGGGTCCGCACGTACTCGGTGCACAATTCAAGGCAGCGCTCGATTATCCCCAGCGCGTTGGCAGCCATGCTTGCCCGCTCCATCGCAAAGGTTGCCTTGGGTCCGGAGTCCGATGACTCCCCGGACTTGCCGGAATGGCCATCCTTGCCCGTCCCCCGCAGCAATCTATCCAGGGTGACGAAGACGTCATTCAGCTGGAGTTCACCGGTCGGCGAGGAGTGCAATCCCATCTTGCGCAGGGGTCCGCTCTGCCAAAGCCCAGGCATCCCCTTGTCGAGCACGAACGTCATGATCTTGCGCTTAGCCGGCGGCGTCTCATCGTCGAGCTTGCAGATGAACACAATAGTGTCGACGTTCGGCGCGTTGCTGATGAATGTCTTGCTCCCACTGAGCAACCACCCGCCGTCGGTCGGTCGGGCGGTAGCGCGCATCGCACCGAACGCATCTGAGCCCGATTCCGGCTCGGTGATTGCCCAGGCGCCAACCTTAGTCAGTGTCAGTAGATCTGGAACCCAGCGGCGCTTCTGTTCGTCGTTACCTGTCCGCAGGATGGCTCCTGCCGTCAAGTCGATGCTGGCACCAAGCGCGGTCACCAGGCCGGGTGAGTGCCGGGAGAACTCCAGAAGCGGAATGAGCTTCTCGCTCGCGTTGCGCGGCGGCCTCTCACCAGCCAGCGTCGCCTCGAAGCGTTCCATCGCGCTCTCGCCAACACCGAAGTCTGCGTAGAACTTTCGGAGGATATCGAAAGGTGGAACGCCGTCGAATTCGATCGCCTCCCGCTGCGGGGCGACCACCGTTTCCACGAAGCGGCGGACCGCAGCGCGGTACATCAATTGTTCATCTGACCAACAAAGCATCGCGAGTCCCTTCTCGGCTGCGAATGATGCCTTGGTTCCGCGGCCGACTGTGCGCCGCTGCACTGCGGTCCACACGTCTCGGCGACGGCACGTGGCCCTCCTGGGCGTCCGCCGACCTGAGCACCTCCTTGATCAGAGGCGCTTGATACGAGTAGAAGTCGTCTCCGCGACCATGGGCATAGCGCACGAATTGACGCGACGCGCTCACGCCAAGCGGTGCTTTCTGTGTTCCGGCGGTCAACGGCAGCGAGCAGACCATTGCTGAGCGCAGTGTCGATCGCTTTCCGCGCGGATTGACCATCGATGGTGATCAGCAGCGTGCCGTCACTGTATTCGACCATTACCTCATCTGTCATTCTCCCTCCCCTGATTCGCGATTCATCGAGGCGGAAGACGAACGGCACCGTCGAGACGGACCACCTCGCCGTTCAGGTAGCTGTTGGTGATCAGTTCCATCGCCATGGAGGCGAACTCGTGATCGAAGCCGAGTCGTGGCGGAAAGCCAACACTTGCGCCAAGTCTGGCCTTGAATGCGTCGGCCTTCTCCCCTTGACCGTAGATGGGGGTGTCAATAAGGCCTGGCGCTATGGTGTTCACCCGAATGCCGTGTAGAGCCAGGTCACGGGCCATCGGCAGAGTCATCGCAACCACTCCACCCTTGGCGGCCGAGTACGGTGTCTGACCGATCTGTCCGTCGAATGCCGCGACCGACGCCGTGTACAAGATTACCCCCCTGGCACCGTCGTCGAGCGGTTCCGAACGCGTCATGGCGGCGGCAGCAAGGCGAGCGCAGTTGTAGCTACCGATCAGGTTGACTCGGACGACGAACTCGAACTTCTTGAGCGGAATCGGGGTCCCCTCGCGGTCCACGATTCTGGCCGCCGGACCGAGACCGGCACAGTTGACCAGCACGCATAGCGGGCCGAGTTCGACCGCTGCGTCGACTGCGGCCTGTACCTGCGCTTCATCGCTGACATCGGCGTGAGCGAAGCTTCCGCCCAACTCGGCGGCCACCTTGCGGCCTAGGTCTTCCTGTCGGTCGAGATCACGACCCTGGCGCCGTGCTCTGCGAGCGCTTTGGCGGTGGCCGCACCGAGGCCGGAGGCGCCACCGGTGACGATCGCGGCTACACCGTCGATATTCATGTCTCAGATCCGTTCGATGATCGTGGCGTTGGCGAGACCGCCGCCTTCGCACATGGTTTGCAAGCCGTAGCGACCGCCGCTGCGCTTGAGCTCGTTCAGCATGGTGGCCATCAGCTTCGCGCCCGATGCACCTAGCGGATGGCCCAGCGCGATGGCGCCGCCGTTGACGTTGACCCGATCCATGTCGGGATGCACTTCCTTCTCCCAGGCGAGCACTACTGACGCGAATGCTTCATTCACCTCGAAGACGTCGATGTCGGCAGCCGTCAAACCGGCCTTCTTCAAGGCCTTTTCGGTGGCAGGGATGGGTCCAGTCAGCATGGACACCGGATCCACACCGGCGAGAGCAAAGGTGTGGACCCGCGCCAGTGCCTCGAGGTTAAGCCGCTCCGCCGCTTCTTCGCTGGCGATGAGTACCGCCGCTGCGCCGTCACAGATTTGGCTGGATGTGCCTGCGGTGATCTTGCCGCCCTCCTTGAACGACGGCTTGAGCGTTGCCAGGGATTCAACCGTGGTTTCCGGTCGTATGCCTTCGTCGGAATCGACGACGTCACCTTCGGTCACCTCGCCGGTTTCCTTGTGGCGCCGCTTGGCCGGCAGCGGCAGGATCTCGTTGTCGAACCGTCCTTCGTCGCGCGCACGCGCCGCTCGCTGCTGACTGCGTGCCCCGTACTCGTCGAGTTGCTCACGAGAGAGATTCCACCTGTCGGCGATGATCTCCGCCGAGATTCCCTGCGGAACAAGTCCGCCGGCAGGCTTGTAGCGCTTGCGCACCGCTGGCCCGTACACATATCCCCCAGGCGTGTTCGAGGCACCCATCGGGGTCGTACTCATGACCTCCACTCCGGCGGCTACCGCGATGTCGTAAGCGCCGGCCATCACCCCTTGCGCCGCGAAGTGCACGGCCTGCTGCGACGATCCACACTGACGATCGATCGTGGTGGCTGGAATGCTCTCCGGCAGTCCTGCAGCCAGAACACTGCTGCGACCGATGTTGAAGGCCTGATGCCCTACCTGCGTTACGCAGCCCATGATGACGTCGTCAATCAGCTCCGGATCCAATCGATTCCGCACGACGAGCCCATTGAGCACCTCTGCTGCGAGGTCGACGGGATGCCAGCCCGACAGATTTCCGTGGCGCCTCCCGCCTGGCGTGCGGATCGCGTCAACGATCACCGCTGATGAACTTCTCATTGATTGCTTCCTTCCTTGGATTACCAGTCACCAGCGGTTCCGCTGCTTCGGTCCGGTGAGAAGCGGCTTCCAGTTCGCTAACCATGCGCACAGCCCACTTGTAGTCGGGCTTGCCGGTATCGCTGTGGACGATGCTGGGAACCACGTGGACAACTTTGGGAGCTTTGTAGCGGGCCAGCCGGCGACGGCAGAAGCCAATGAGCTCAGTCTCATCGATGCCATTTGGAGCCACCACGACGGCAGCGACCTCGGATCCCCATCGCTCGCTCGGTCGACCGCAGACCAGTGCGTCGACGACGTCGGGATGGTCCTTGAGCACGGCCTCGACCTCTTCGACGAAGACCTTTTCTCCACCTGTGTTGATGGTCAACGAGTCTCGCCCGAGGAGTTGAACTTGGCCGTCGGCGAGTAGTCGCGCGCGATCGCCTGGAATGGTCAATCGGATACCGTCGACGACGGGGAACGTGCGCGCGGTCTTGTCAGCGTCGCCGAGATATCCCAGCGGGATTCGACCGGAGCGTGCAAGCCACCCAACGCCCTGATGCCCCGCTTCGAGGAAGCGGGTGCGGTCTTCGGCGACCACTCTCATCGACTCGTCGGGGGTGAAGGTGACGTCCGCGGCTGAGGCGTCGTCGACACTTAGCCGACTACCGAGGATGCCGGATTCGGAGGACCCGATGTTCACGATCACGCGAACGCCGGGCATGAGCTCGATCAGGCGCCGCTTGCAGTTTGCGTGCAGCGCAGCGCCGCCCGAGACGATTACGCGGAGCGACGACACATCGTAGTGCGTGTGCTCCAGTTCCTGCACGAGCGGCCATCCGAATGCGTCGCCCACGAACGTGATCACGCCGACGCGGTGTTTCTCTACCGTTGTCAACACGTCCGCGGCGGCGAAGTTTTGTGCGCGCTGTGGGAATACAACCGTGTTGCCTTCGCAAATGGCCTGCAGCGCCGCCCACTGCGCTGCGCCGTGCATCATCGGCGCACACGGCAATACGCGGATCGGCTCGCTACGAATCGCCTCGAGGCTTTCATTGAGATCAATCCATTCGCGCCCCGTGCGCCGGTTTCGCAATCCGAGCGTGGCGACCGCCACGTCGCCCTGGCGCCACAGCACACCCTTCGGCATTCCCGTGGTGCCTCCGGTGTAGATGACGTAAAGGTCATCGGGCGAGAGCTCGTCGTGTGCCACCGGTGACACTGATGCCAGCGCCTCTTCGTAGTCGATCGCTCCGGGCAGCAGAGGATGACCGCTTCCGTCAGCTACTTGCAGCAGCGTCTTGATACCTGTCAGGTCAGGCAGGACCTTACTCAGCGCCGGGGCGAAAGCAGCATGAAACTGAATCACGGAAGGAGATGCATCAAGCAGCAGATAACGCAACTCATCAGCCGTGTACCGATAGTTGACGTTGAACGGCGCAGCTCTTCCGAGAAATGAGCCCACCAGGCCCTCGACGAAGTGCGCTCCGTTGTGAAGATACTGCGCCAGGAGGTGTTGTCCCGCCTCGTGACCGCTCAACGCCGAGCGGTCTACGAAGTGACCGATGCCGCGCTCGTTGAGGAATGCTGCCAACCTCGAAGATCTGTCGATGAGCTTTGCGTACGTCAACGATTTGCCGCCCTGGAGCACGGCGGTTCTATCCGGAACCTTAGCTGCGACAGCCCGGATCAGTGCACCGATGTTCAGGTCATTGGTCATCGGCGCAAGATCTGGTTCGACACGATTCCGTTCATTCGGCACATCGGAACTTGTTCGGTTCGGGTGAGCCGGAATGACTTTGGTGGTTGCACAACGATCGGCGGGTGCCGGTGTGCCGAAGTCGGAGGGCAACACCGGCCACTGGTCGACGTCGCCTGGGCTTCACATGGGGACGGCTTCCAGCGGGTGGTTGATGCATGAGACGACATAGCCTGTGACGACCGGCTAATCCTGTGAATGACCGGCTAAGGCGATCATCTTGTCGTGGTCCTCGGCCGGGTAGAACTGAGCAGCCCAACGACGCATCGCCGAGTAAGCCTTGGCTTCTTCTGCAGCGAAGTGTGGGCGTTGAAGGTAGGTCATGTTCGCCCAGATAGGGAAGTCTTGCTCAATGACCGTCTGCTGCACCTTGATGAATGTGACCCCGGGCCCTTCGGGCTTCGTCCGGTCGGCGCCTTCCGGTTGCTGCGAACACTGACCGAAGTAGTAGTCGATGTACTCGCCGTCCACAGTGGTGAAGCCAGTGAACTGAATGGTCGGAATCGGCTCGGTCCAGCGGATGAGCGAGAGCCCGATGCCGTACGTGTTCATCTCGACCAAAGCCTCGACCGGACCGTCAGGCGTGAACTCCGTGCGTTCCTTGCCGGCACCGTAGACGACCGAGACGATCGATTGGAACCAATGCCCCTCGGAACGGAAGCTGACCTGCTTCGGGATCTCTCCGGCACCGTGGATGTAAGCGATGTGCGCGGGATCGACGGCGTTCTCGATCGGCATCTGAACGTGAGTCTTCGTGCGGTGCACGATGGAACTCCCGGATGCATGTCGAAGAAGTCGGCGCGCCCGTACTCCGGTATCACCGGCGGCTCCCAGGTCGGTTGCTTCTCCGGGTCCTCTGAATACCAGACGACGATCGCGCCGCAGAATTCACGCACCGGATAGGTGCGGATTTTCAGGTTCGGCTTGCATCCTTCAGCGGAATACGGGATTCGGCTGTTGTGCCCGTCGCCCCGCCATTCCCAGCCATGCCATGGGCATGCGAGATCGTCGCCGACGACCCATCCACCAACGCCGCGGTGCGCCCCGAGGTGGAGGCAGTACGCATCTTGCACGTAAGCCTGGCCACCGGCTCCACGCCAGAGCACCAGCTCACGATCGAAATAGGTTAGGCGCCTGACGTCACCTGGCGCCAGGTCGTGGCTCCATGACACGGGGAACCATCCCTCGGGAAACTTGGAACTTGGAAACCCGTTGCGGTTTCTTGCTCCTGTGCCCATCGCTTCACTTCCTTCAGTTCGTATCTTGGAGTAGGTTTCGGCGACCGCACCGACGGCCAGCAGGCCGGCCCACCAATCGCGCAAGAGAGCTGAGCGAACGTTCGATTATCTAGCTATGGTATCAGACTTCTGTCGACGGAACAGCCTTAAAGTCGGATGCCGGTCCGCATGGGTGATCCCCGCCGGACAGGCTGGCGATACGATCAGCGCCCCAAGAAGGATGGTGGCCGTTTCTCTCTAAGCGCCGCAACGCCTTCACGGAAGTCGTGGCTTCGCACCAGTCGCTTCTGGCCCGCCGTCTCGCGGTCCATGGCGCCTGCGATGTCGTCGATCGTCGCAGAGTTGATGGCGCGCTTGGTTTCTGCGTAAGCCAGCGGCGGACCGGCCGACAAACGGTCGATCAACCCGTCGACATCGGTTTGAAATGTCTCGGCTTTGCTGACGTGGCTTACCAGGCCCCATTCGGCAGCTTCCGTGGCGCCAATACGCTCCGTTAGCAAAGCCATGCGAAGGGCCCTCGCACGGCCCACTGCCGCAGGAAGTAACACCGTGGCGCCGCCATCCGGCATGAGCCCGATGTTTGTCAAGGCCAGAAGGAAGTATGCGCCTTCCGCGGCCACCCCCACGTCACATGCTGCGGCGAGTGACACGCCGACACCGGCAGCTAACCCGTTTACTGCCGCCACGACCGGCTTGGCGATCTCCCTGATCGCCAGGATGGCTCGGTTGGCAGCTGTGAGCGTGTCGCCGCCGCTGGAATCTCCCGTCCGCAGCATGTCCGCATTCGCGGAATTCAGCGCCGCGGGACGATTTAGCGTGATCCACAATGCGGCGCCGTTGCGTTCGACGAGCACGTTCGGTTCGGCTTCACCGTTTGTCATGACAATTTTCCTCACATTCGGTTGAGTCGGCCGGCCGCAGGCTGCATTGCGGGCGCTCCTGTCGATTCAAAACCGTCGAGCGCGAACGACGCCCTACCGAGGTCGAGGGCGATTCGTTCCGCCCGCCCGCCTTGAACTAGCCTGCGTCGACAGCTAGGCTAGCCGCCCGAACGTTCGATCACTATGCGCTCGTTGGTGGCTACCCGCAACGTTGTCGCCGTGATTGCGGCCCGACCGCACGCTTGTCCGCCTGCTCATAGCGCGAGGGAGTCAGTTTTGATGGATCACGTGACCGTCGAACACAGCCGGCTCGGTGCGCGTACGTAGAAAGCCATGGGCAATGACCGCTGGCCAGATTCCTGCCACTGTCGATGCCCTGCTTCGCCGTGGCGCGGCGCTTTGGCCTGATCGCGATTTCATTGTCCTGGAAGACGGCGCCCGCTGGACTTGGCAACGCTGTCTGAAGGAAGCATCCGGGGCCGCAACGGCATTCGCCGCCCGAGGTGTCGGTCGAGGAGATGTAGTGATGCTCCTCGTGCCTAATGGCGGAGCCTGGCTGCGCGCCTGGTGGGGTACGGCCCTTCTTGGCGGCATCATGGCCGCGGTTAATCCTGCCTACAAAGGCCAATTGCTCACAGACGTATGCAACACGATCAGGCCGAAGGTCATCGTAGCCGAGGCAAACGTGGCTGAACGACTTAACGACAGCGAACACGAGCTGGTGTTGGACCCCTCCGAACTGTGTGAGCTCGTGGCTTCCATCGACGAACTGGACCCCCCGGCGAAGCCGTCCGACACGCATTGCTTGCTTATGACCTCAGGCACCACCGGCCCATCCAAGGCGTCGATCACCACCCACGCTTACGTGTGCAACCTTGCTGCCTGGCTCGTCGATGGTTGCGGACTCAATTGTGACGACGTGTTCCTCGCGGACATGCCGTGGTTTCATCTGTCCGCGTTCGCACCGGCAGTACAGATGATGCGAGTTGGCGGGAAGGTCGCAGTGCGCGCTGCGCCCGCACTGACCGAATACTGGCCAACAGCGCAAGCTCTCGGCGTTACCTTCGCGATTGCGCCCGGTACGGTGGCGCAGTTCCTGCAGTCGCAACCTCGGTCGGGAGCGGAACGCGAGCATTCGATACGGTTCATGTTGTGCGCCCCACTACCGCCCGATCCTGCCTGCTTCGTTGAGCGATTCGGTCTCGACGGACTATGTACCGCCTACGGCTCCACGGAAGCCAACCTAGTGCTCGTCAGCACCTTATCGGCCCCACCGCGGCCCGGAAGCTGCGGCCAAGCCCGGCTGGGATTCGAGGTCCGCATCGTCGACGATCAGGACTGTCAAGTGCCAAGAGGCGAGGTCGGAGAGTTGATCGCACGCGCCGATGCACGGTGGGTGCAGTCCCAAGGCTACTGGGGGGATCCGGAAGCCACAATCCGAACGGCACGCAACGGCTGGATTCACACCGGCGACGCGCTGCGCGTCGATGAGGACGGCCACTACTTCTTCCATGACCGGTACAAGGACGTGCTGCGTCGGCGTGGCGAGAACATCTCGAGTTGCGAAGTTGAACGCGAGGTGCTCGCATACCCCGGCGTTTCCGAAGTGGCATGCGTAGCCCAGCCCGGCGAGTACGGCGGTGACGATGAGGTGAAGGTGTTTGTCGTTCCGGTCGGCCACACCGAGATGGACTTTGCCGCATTGCTCAAGTTCCTGACAGATCGGATGACGTACTTCATGGTGCCGCGGTTTTTCGAAGTCATCGATGAGCTACCCAAGACCCCGACCCAGCGGGTACAGAAGTACCTGCTGAGAGCTCGCGGCAACGGTCCGACGACATGGGATAGGAAAGCAGAGGGTTACCGGGTGACCCGGACCGGACTCGAGCGGACCCACCGCGATCAACCGGCGCACAGCCGCGACTGTCGCTGATGGAGGACATCGAGGGTAGGACGCTCGCGCCTAACGTCACTCAGCGGTTGCTCCGCTTCACGGGGGTGCGGCACTGGGTCTTGCATCCCGCGATGCTCGAGCGCTGGGCTGCGCACCCACGACCGCCTTACTCGGGCTGGCCGTCCAAACGGGTGCTGAAGAAAATCCATGTCGAGCGCTCGGATCTCGACGGTCGCCCGGTGTACGAGGTCAGCCCGCGCCGGGCGGAACCGGGACCGCTCAATGGTCACCTGCTGTATCTGCACGGCGGTGCCTACGTACGCGACCTGTTTCCGCATATCCACTGGCCGGCGATCGCCGACTTGGCCAACATCCTGCGCCGCACGATGACTGTGCCGATCTACCCGCTCGCGCCCGAGCACACCTACCGCGAAGTTTTCCCGTTTCTTATGCAGGTGTACCGCCGGCTGCTGGAAGACCGTGACCCGAGTTCGATTGCGTTTATGGGTGATTCGGCCGGCGGCGCGATGGCGTTGGCCCTGTGTCATGCAATTCGCGACGCCGATCTACCGCAGCCAAGTGATGCTGTGCTGCTCTGCCCGTGGATGCACATCGCACTCCCCCACCCCGACGTACCGGCGGTCGCCAAGATCGATCCGTTGCTCAACGTCGACCACCTGCGTGCCGCGGGAATTCGCTATGCCGGCGGTGATCCCCTCGACATGCCCTTGGTCAGCCCGGGTGCCGGACCGCTGACCGGACTGCCGCGGCTGACGGTGTTCACCGGGACACATGACGTGCTCAACCCCGATGCCCGGGACTTCCATAAACGCGCGATCGCCGAGGGACTCGACATCGGCTGGTACGAAACCCAGGGTGCTATGCACGTGTGGATGTTCCTGCCCGGTCGCCGCGCCGCCGAGGCGTTGGCCCAGATCCGTCAGGTGCTGAACGGGTAACCCGAGTCGTTCTACCGAGCCGGTCGGGCCAGTCGGCCCGGCCGGGCACCTGTATCGCGATCGTCTTCGCGCGTCAGCTCACCTGCCACGAAGGTAGCCACATAGCCGCTGGATGACTGCAGGTAGCGAGAGCCCCCTGCCGGAAGGTCGCGGCGCAGCACAGGCCGGTGGATTCGCAGATTGTCGAGATCGATGACGTTGACGTCGGCTCGCTTTCCCACTTCCAGTGAGCCGCGGTCGGATAAGCCGAACAGCTGCGCGGGGACACGCGTGTACTTCTCAACAACCAACTCGATCGGCAACCGCTCGCCGCGCTGCCTGTCGCGCACCCAGTGAGTGAGAGTAAATGTCGGACTCGACATGTCGCAAATGAAGTTCACGTGTGCACCCGCGTCGGACAACCCGGTGACGGTGTTGGGATCCGCCAGCATCTCCCGGCAGGCCTCAAGGTTGCCTTCGACATAGTTGGCACCCAGTAGCATCGCGACGGCCATGCCGTCGTCCTGCAGCAGAAAGTCGTAGAGGAATTCGATCGGGTCGCGGTTCTCCCGGGCCGCCAGAGCGGCCAGTGACTGGTCTAGTGGCGGTTCGTAGTCCACTGGATCGGCCATCGGGAAAGTCAGTGGCAGCAGACCCTCCCATATGCCGGTCATGATGTTGTCCATGGCACCGGCGTCTGGGTTCGGAACATCCGGCTCGGCAAGGATTGCGGCCTTGACATCGCTGCGGCGAAGCTCGTCAACAAGTTGACCGTGAGGCAGTTCTGCGAGCTTCATATAGGTGGGGCGTTGCATGAAGCGGTGGTAGCCGGTCAGTGTTGTCAGAACTGTCACCCCGCGCGGGGCGACCATCGGCGCCAGGTGGGCCCCGTTCGCGTTCGCCGTACTTACGGCCTCCAACACCTCGCGCCACCGCCCCGGGGCATCGTTGTTCTGGAGGGTCGTGAAGACAATGGGCAGCCCGTGATTTTGCGACAGCCGAGCGAAGAGTTCTATCTCTGACAACAACGACGAATGTTCGGGCTCGAGCCCCCCTCCGATTTCGCCGATTCCTCCGGCTGGAATAGCTTGCAACACTGCGCCGCCACCGGCCTGCAGCCCCGCGGCGATCGCCGAGAGTTCGTCTTCATGGGCGAATGTCCCGGGCACCGGCTCGCCGGACATGGCGCGATGTCCCATGATTCGCGATGTGGAGAACCCCGCCGCGCCGGCCCGCACAGCCTGCTCGGCAAGGCGAGCCATCTGTGCGATCTCGTCCGCGGTGGCCGCCTCGCGGGAGACCGCTCGATCACGCATGACATAAAAGCGCATTGGACCATGCGCGATCTGCGCGGTGACGTCGCTAGTCCAGCGACGGCCGTCGAGAAACTCGAGGTACTCGGGGAAGGTCTCCCATTGCCCCCATGGCATCCCCTCGAATAATGCGGTTCCGGGGATGTCCTCGACACCCTCCATCAGGTCGATGAGCGCCACTTCGCCGCCCTCGGGGACGGGGGCAAAACCGACGCCGCAATTGCCCATCACGACGGTTGTGACGCCGTTGGCGGCAGAGCCCTCGAGCGCATCGTCCCAGGTGACTTGCCCGTCGTAGTGTGTGTGGGAGTCAACCCACCCCGGTGTCACGACGGCTCCCTCGGCGTCGATCACCCGGTGTGCCGCCTCGGTGAGCTTGCCGATTTCTGCGATCCGACCGCCCTGTATACCGATGTCGGCGGTGCGTGGACGCCCTCCGCAGCCGTCGACCACTGTTCCGCCCTTGATCACGACGTCGAGCATTGTTGCTCCCTCCTAACTCAACGGCTGAGGATCGCAATACGCAGAGCCCCATGTGACAACGCTAACACATCGAACGTTCGACCAGTACCCACCCATCGGGCACTACGGGGTTTGTAGTGCCGGGCCTAGTCGGCCGAGCCGATGAATCGCAGTATCAGCTCGGCAACCGTTTCCGGCTGGTCGAGCTGCAGGAAATGACCGGCCTTCTCGAGGACGGCCACATCGCTGCCGGCCGGAAGCACTTTCTCGTTCCAGTGCGCAACAGTCGGTATGGCAGCGCCGTCGTCATGGCCGTGCAAATACAGGGTCGGTAGCTTTGGCGCCGAGGTCCAATGCCGGTGCAGCTCAGCGTAGCGTGCGGGTGGCCGCGTGTTGCGCAGCGTCGCCCGGTACGGCCCCAATGCCGCGCGCCAGTTCTCCGGCTGCCCGATCGCGGCATCGACATGGCGCAAATCCTCCTCGGCGTCAAAGTCCGGTGACCAGCGCCGCCACAGCAGCGGCACCATCCACGAGCCTGAACGATATGGCAGCCAAGGCAATTGGAAGTACATGCTGTACCACACGCGCAACAATTGACGTGGAAGGTCACGAAGCAGCCTGCCCGGGTCCGCGACGCGCCCCAGCGGACGAAACGCCGCCCGCAGCGGCACCGACATGATCACCGCCTTGGCGAATGGACTGTGCGGCATGGCGGCCAAGCCGGTTGCCGTGAACCCTCCCCAGTCGTGGCCAATCACTACATCGCGGTCGGTGCCACCGCCCGCCAGACGCGCCCGTAGCGCATCGTCCATCAGCGCCCCGACGTGATAACTGCCGTCGGAAGGAATCGATGACGGCGCGTAGCCCCGCATGAACGGCGCCACCACCCGCCAGCCCGACTGGGCCAGTCGAGGGGCAATTTTGCGCCAGCCGTAGGCGGTGTCGGGGAATCCGTGCAGGCACAACGCAATCGGGGCATCAGACGGTCCCCAGGTCAGGGCCTTAAGCTCCACCTCTGGGGCATGCACGTCGATCCAGCGGGGTTCAGTCATCGCCCGATCCTTCGCGTATCGGCGGCGCTTCATTTCATGCTGCGCCTCCGCGGGGCGAGTAGCATACAACAGCGCTCATCCACCGCAGACACGAAGCCACGCGAGTTACTTAGACTAGACTCGAGACTAGGGCGATGGATCCGGTGTCGCCAGGCAGGGAAACTGCCGCTGGTGACGCTGCCGCCGAGAGTTTGCCACCCCATCATGGGGTCAGCAAGGACGGCCTTGGCATAGGATTGCCTTGCGCGCAACGTGGCTTTCGAGTGAAGGCCGCCGGTTCGCCGTCGCTGGTAGCCATTCGCGTGGCGCGTGGATCGAGGCACATGATGGCCGATAACTCGCAGCGGAATAAACCCGATCTACTCGGTGACGTAGCCGCCGAATTCGCTGCCCTCGGCTTCGAGGAACTGGAGGAGATCGGGCGCGGCGGTTTTGGGGTGGTCTACCGCTGTCTGCAGCCCTCATTGGAGCGGACCGTCGCGGTGAAGGTGTTGAGCGCCGACTTAGATGAGGAAGCCCTCGATCGTTTCCTGCGTGAACAACGTGCATGGGCAGGCTGTCAGGTCATTCGAACGTCGTCAACATCATGCAGGTCGGCACCATCGCCGCCGGGCGGCCATTTATCGTGATGCAGTTTCATCGGTACGGCTCGCTCGACATGAGAATTCGCACCCATGGTCCTCTCAGTTGGAGAGAATCACTTCGCGTGGGCGTGAAGGTTGCGGGGGCGCTGGAGACGGCCCATCGGTCCGACGTTGTGCACCGCGACGTCAAGCCAGCAAACATCCTGCTCACCGAATACGGCGAACCTGCCCTTACCGACTTCGGTATCGCCCGTATCGCGGGAGCCTTTCAGACCGACACGGGGAATGTCATCGGAACGCCCGCTTTCACAGCCCCTGAGATCCTTGCAGGCCAGAGTCCGACCGTAGCCTCCGACCTGTACGGACTAGGGGCGACGTTTTTTGTGCGCTGACCGGTCACACGGCGTTCGAGCGCCAAAGCGGTGAGCAGGTCGTCGCTCAATTTCTTAGGATCACCCGCGAACCAGTGCCGGACCTTCGTCGAGTCGGCATTCCCGATGGTTTCGCCCGGGCGATCGAGTGGGCAATGTCGGGTGATCCCGCGGATCGACCCAATACTGGCGCCGGACGGTCCTCGCATCGTGGGTGGCTTATCTGCCGCCGCCGGTGGCTCCGGCGCCATTTCGCTGGCTGTCAAATCGCGAGGCGCAGAGCAAGTTGATGAACGTGGCTATCTCGAATGTGCCCGGGCCCCGCGAGCGCAGCCACCTGGGCGGCGCAACGATCAGCGAAATCTATTCGGTCGGGCCGCCGTTGGCCGGGGTGGGGATGAACATCACGGTGTGGAGCTACGTCGATCAACTGAACATCTCGGTGATCACCGACGACCGCACCGTCGACGAACCCCATGAAGTAGCCGACGCGATGATCCGGGCATTCAGCGAAATCTGCGCTGCTGCTGGGCTTTCCGACCAGTTAACCAGGGTCCACACCGCAATGGCCCCAGCCACAGTCGCCAGCTAGCGCACGCTGGCGCCCTTTCCTAACCCGGGCCCGCAGCTCGTTGCGCAGAATCTTACCGGTGCTGCTGCGGGGGAGTTCGTCGAGCACCTCGATCATGCGCGGCACCTTGTAGTTGGCCAGGCCTTGTCGGACATGCTGTTTGAGCGCTTCCGGGGTGCCGATGCGCGGGGTTGCAACACGACGAAGGCGGCCAGCCGCTGACCGTACTGCTCGTCGTCCACGCCGATCACCGACGCTTCGGCAGCCTCGGGATGAGCCAAAAGCGCCACCTCCACGTCGATCGGATAGACGTTTTCGCCTCCGGAGACGATCATTTCGTCGTCGCGGCCGACCACGAACAGCCGGCCGGCTTCGTCGAGATAGCCCATGTCGCCCGAGGCCATGAACCCGTCGTGAAAGTTCTTGCTCTTGCCTGAGGTATAGCCTTCGAATTGAGAGCCACTGCGTACATAGATTTGGCCCACTTCACCAGGGGGCAACTCCGTGAAGTTCTCGTTCAGGATGCGAATTTCGGTTCCCTCGGCGGGTTTGCCTGCGGTGTCGGGAGCCGCGCGCAGATCGCCGGGCGTAGCGGTCGCGATCATGCCCGCCTCGGTCGCGTTGTAGTTGTTGTAGACCACATCGCCGAACTGGTCCATGAACTTCGTCAGGACGTCGCGCCGCATCCGCGACCCGGATGCCGCGGCAAACCGTAACGATCTGCAGCTGTAGCGCTTTCGCACATCGTCGGGCAAGTCCATGATCCGGTCGAACATCACCGGAACGACGCAAAGTCCGGTCGCGCGGTGCCGATCAATCAGCTGGAGCGTCGCTTCCGGGTCGAATTTGCGGCGGGTCACGATCGTGCACGCCATCATCGTCGCGAAGATCAGCTGCGAAAACCCCCAGGCGTGAAACATGGGTGCGACGACGACCGTGGTTTCCTCGGCTCGCCACGGCGTCCGGTCAAGGATGTTCTTCACGACGCTCGGGTCACCGCCGGCCAGCTTCGCGCCCTTCGGTATGCCGGTGGTGCCCGAGGTGAGCAGTATCGTTCTGCCCTTCTGCTTGGCGCGCTTGGGAAGTCGGCCAGCGTGCGTGTCGATCATTTTGTCGACGGTTAGATCGTGCGCCGGCGGTTCGTCGGTCCACGCGACGATCCTTATTGCGTCCGACTTCTCGGCCAGGGCACGGTCTACCGTCTCGGTGAACTCCTCGTCGTAGACCACCGCGTCGGCACATTCGCGGTCCATGACTTCCGCCAGCGCTGGGCCAGCGAACGAGGTGTTCAGCAGCAGCGCGTCGGAACCGATGCGGTTGGCCGCGACCAGCGCGTCGACGAATCCGCGATGGTTACGGCACATGATGCCAATGGTTTTCGGCTGCCCCCCGGGCAGTGCCTGCAGGGCCGCGCCGAATGCGTCGGCGCGCTCGTCGAGCTGCTGCCACGTACGTGCCGAGTTCGTCGACGAGCCCGGACCGGTCCGGACAGCGCTGGGTGGACGACGCGAAACCGGAGGTGGCCGCCAGGTTTTCGCGACGCATTGCCGCCGCGATCCGCAGGTATTTGTCGGGTCACATCGGCGCGATCACCCGCGGCGGCGCATGGTGGCCATCACGCCGGCCATGTTCTCTAGACGGCTGCGCAGTCCCATGGTTCAGCCCAGGACCGGCAGCCGGCGCTTGCGCGCCAGCCCGTTGAGTGTTTTTTGCATCACTTCGCGCACATGTGCGTCGACCACCGCGACATCAGGGTTCTCGCCGAATCGCGCAGCGATGTCGATGGGCTCCAGCACCTCAGTGACGATCTTGGTGGGCAGCGGAAGGTTGGGCGGCAAGACGCCAAAAAGGCTGACTCCGAACGGGAATCCGATAGTGACCGCACGACTTTCATGCGGGCCGCACGTGTGATGAACCGAGCCGCTTCGCCAGTCCGGCTCCGCGAACCAGGAAGAACTGGCTTTGCTGCCCGCCGATCGACACCGCCGGCACGATCGGCACCCCTGCCTCGATCGCGGTCCTGACGTAGCCCTTCCGGCCATCGAAGTCGATCATGTTCTCCGACACCGTAGGCCGCATCGCGTCGTAGTCACCGCCGGGGAACACCACCACCAGGTGACCGGAGCGCAGCGCTTCAACCGCGTTCTCGGGATTGACCCGGATGTAGCCAGTGCGCAGCAGCAAGTTCGCCAGCGGCCCCACGAAGAGTATGTCGTGACTGAGGTGTGGATCGGCCGGCCATAGCCAAACGTCTCGTAGAAGTCGACAGCGAGGATCGGGACGTCCATCGGAAGCATCCCACCGGAGTGGTTGGAGACCACAAGTGCGCCGCCCGCGGGCGAGATGTTGTCCAGGCCGTACACCTCCGACCGGTAATACAGCTTGACGAACCGTCGCAAAACCCCGATCACGCGTTCAGTGAATTCGGGATCCCACTTCGCGATTTCCCCCGGATCGATCTCGGCGTCGCTCAAAGTTGTCCCGTGCGCGCAGTCCCTAAATCGGACACATTGACCAGCCGAAGCCAACAGCGCCTTCCCGAGTCCACGGGCAGCCCCTTACGTGATAGGTGCGAGCCCGCCAATGCCGCCAGAATGACTTCACCGGCGGACCCTACCTGGCGCATAGACACCAGGGCTACGGTACCATATGATTAAGCGTACGTTCGATAAGTATTCC
Organism: Mycobacterium sp. IS-1556; assembly: GCF_001499985.1. Taxonomy (NCBI): domain Bacteria; kingdom Bacillati; phylum Actinomycetota; class Actinomycetes; order Mycobacteriales; family Mycobacteriaceae; genus Mycobacterium; species Mycobacterium sp. IS-1556. The sequence continues at coordinate 21,195 of NZ_LQIM01000016.1, read as the reverse complement.
GGCCGGTACGTCGGTCTGTGAGGAGCGAACCAATGAGGACGGGCTTGACCGACCTGCCATCCCGAGTGGGTAGTAGGGGTAGCAGAGCCGTGAGCGCACACTGTGGATTGGCTGACGTGGAGGCGCTGACCCTGCGGACCGGGCGCGGTGTGCACGTGGGCGGACGGAGGTGACCGTGATGAGGCCCGACTACCACACCGTCGTTGTCGGTGCCGGATTCTCCGGCATCGGCACGGCGATCAAACTCGAGGAGGCCGGCTTCGGTGACTATCTGGTGATCGAGGCCGGCGACGGTGTCGGGGGGACTTGGCACTGGAATAACTATCCCGGGATCGCCGTGGACATTCCGTCGTTTTCCTACCAGTTCTCCTTTGAGCAGCGCCCGGACTGGTCGCGGACCTATGCACCGGGCAACGAGCTGAAGGCCTATGCCGATCATTGCGTGGACAAGTACGGCATCCGCTCCAAGATCCGGTTCAACACCAAGGTGTTGGCCGCCGCGTTTGACGACGAGCACGCGCTGTGGCGGGTGCAGACCGATCCGGGCGGGGAGATCACCGCGCGGTTTCTGGTGAACGCCAGCGGGGTGCTGACGGTGCCCAAGTTGCCTGACATCGACGGTGTCGACTCGTTCGGCGGCATCACCATGCATACCGCGCGCTGGGACCACACCCAAGACCTCACTGGCAAGCGGGTCGGCGTCATCGGCACCGGCGCGTCCGCCATCCAGGTGATTCCCGAGATCGCGCCGATCGTCAAGGAGCTCACCGTCTTTCAGCGCAGAGCGATCTGGTGTTTCCCCAAACCCGATGTGCCGATGCCGGCGTTGGCGCGCTGGTTGATGCGCCTGCCGGGCGGCAAGGCAATTCAACGGTGGGTCAGCCAGGCTTACGTCGAGGCGACCTTTGCGATTCCGGCGCACTATTTCACGGTGTTGCCGCTAGCGAGGTGGATGGAGCGGGTCGCGCGGGCCTATCTGCGCTGGCAGGTCAAGGACCCGGTGGTGCGCGAAAAGCTCACGCCGCGTTATGCGATGGGCTGTAAACGGCCGGGCATGCACAACGGCTATCTGTCGACGTTCAACCGCGACAATGTGCGGTTGGTGATCGAGCCGATCGACAAGATCACGTCCTCGGCGGTGGCCACTACCGATGGTGCGAACCACGAGATCGACGTGCTGGTGCTGGCGACCGGCTTTAATGTATTGGACCTTGACAACAGCATGCCCACATTTGCGGTCACCGGGAGTGGTGGCCGGTCGCTGAGCCGGTTCTGGAGCGAGCATCGGCTGCAGGCTTATGAGGGTGCCAGCGTTCCGGGCTTTCCGAACCTGTTTCACGTGTTCGGCCCGTATAGCTATGTCGGGTCGTCGTATTTCGCGTTGATCGAGGCCCAGAGTCGCCACATCGTGCGCTGCCTGAAGCGGGCCCGCCGCGACGGCGCAACCCGCGTCGAGGTCACCGAGGAGGCCAACGACCGCTACTTCGCCGAAATGATGCGTAAGCGGCACCGCCAGGCATTCTGGCAGGATAGCTGCCAGCTGGCCAACAGCTACTACTTCGACAAGAACGGCGACGTGCCGATACGGCCCTCCACCACGCTCGAGGCTTACTGGCGCAGCAGGCATTTCAATCTCGACGACTACCGGTTCACTGCCTAGATACCGTCAAAGCTCATGATCTCTACGGCAACGGCCCAGCGTCGTGAGAGGTGCAATGGAGCCCAACGGCCAACACTCGGTCCGGCCTGCGCGAACAACATTGAATCTCAACCTACTGGAGTGGGAGAAAGGACCGACGATGGGCAGGTTGAACGGCAAGGTGGCGTTGATCAGCGGAGCGGCGCGCGGTATGGGGCGCTCCCATGCGCGGATGCTTGCCGCCGAAGGCGCCGACATCATCGCAGTGGATCTGTGCGCCGACATCGAAACCAACGAGTACCCGCTTGCCCGGACTGAGGATCTCGACGAGACCGCGCGGCTCGTCGAAAAAGAGGGCCAGCGTGTGCTGGCTGAGATCGCCGACGTCCGCGACCGGCCAGCCCTGTCCGCAGCGATCGACAGGGGTGTCGCTGAATTCGGCCATCTCGACATCCTGGTCGCCAATGCGGGGATCGCACCAATGACGACGGGCCTACCACCGCAGGCCTTCGCCGACGCCGTCGACGTGAACTTAGTCGGCGTGATCAACCTGGTACACGCGAGCCTCAAACATCTAAAAGCCGGCGCGTCGATCATCGCAACGGGATCGTTAGCAGGGTTCCTGGCGTCGATGAACAGTGGCGGTTTCAACGCCGGTCCGGGTGGTGCCGGATACGCCTTCGCCAAGCAGCTTGTCGCGCACTACGTCAACGACTTCGCTCTACAGCTTGCGCCCAAGTCAATTCGGATGAATGCGATCCACCCGACGAATTGCAATACCGACATGCTGCACAGCCCGCCGATGTATCGAGCGTTTCGGCCCGATCTGCAGCAACCGACCCGCGAGGACGCAGAAGCGGCGTTCTCGGTTATTCAGGCGATGCCAATTCCGTATATCGAACCCGAGGACATCAGCGAGGCCGTGGTTTTTCTTGCCAGCGACGCCTCCCGCTATATAACCGGCCAACAGCTTCTGGTCGACGCCGGTGGTTTCCTCAAGATGAAACCCTGGTCGGGCGTATGAGGTTCGACCCACCGAGCTGCGAAGCCCACCCTGATGATCGCGATTTGAGCGCCGAAATGACCGAAACGAGCATTGCCGACACGAAGCCGCAGTGGCGGGAACCTCGCGTCGTGATTATCGGCGCCGGTATGGCCGGCATCACCGTGGCTCACGCGCTAAAGGAGGCAGGCTTCGATGACTTCCTGATTCTGGAAAAGGGTTCCGACGTCGGTGGGGTCTGGTTTTGGAACCACTATCCCGGTCTGAGATGTGACTTCGTATCGCACGCCTATCAATTCGCCTTCGCGCCGAAGCCCGACTGGAGCAGCCTTTTTCCCACTGGTCAGGAGATCCAGCGGTATCACCGCGACGTCGTCGAACGTCTCCGGCTCGGTACGCACTTGAGGCTGGGATGTGAGGCCACCTCCGCGGCATTCGTCGACAACCGATGGCGAGTGTCCACGGCCGACGGCGACGAATTCGACGCCGACTTCCTCGTCGCAGCCACCGGTGTGCTGCACCACCCCTTCGTCCCCGACATTCCCGGCCTGGAATCGTTCGCCGGGCCCGTGGTGCATACCGCACGCTGGACCCCCATCGACACAGCCGGCAAAAGGCTAGGGGTGATCGGCACCGGATCGACCGGCGTTCAGGTCTTTTCGGCGCTGCAACCCGACGCGGCGCACATCACGCATTTCACCCGCACGCCGCAGTGGGTGATGTGGATGCCGATGGGAGTGCGGCAGCCACGCGTCATCAGCCGGCTGCTGCGGTCGCTGCCTGGACTCGAGCGGATGGTGGACGCGATGCAACGCGTCGGTTCCGACTTCGCCGTCGACCTAGTGACCCGACCGACCTGGCGGCGACGGCTAATTCAGGGGGGCGTCCGGTCGTGCCTGCGAATGCAGGTACGAGACAAGGATCTTCGCGACCGACTCACACCCGACTACGAACCGCTCTGCAAACGACAGGTAATTTCCTCCAGCTACTACCGCGCGATCAGCAAGCCGAACGCCGGTTTAGTTACCGAGGCCATCACCGCGGTAACCCCGACCGGAATACGCACTGCTGACGGCGCCCATCATGATCTCGACGCGATAGTGCTGGCCACCGGCTTTCAGCCGCACAACTACATGCGCCCGATGAAGCTGCGTGGACGCGATGGCATCTCAATCGACGACGCCTGGGCGAAGGGTCCCCGGGCCTGGGCGACGACCTTAATCCCCGGATTTCCCAATCTGTTCACCGTTCTCGGCCCCAACTCCCCTTACGGATCGATGTCACTGCAACACGTCGCCGAACTGACCGCCCGCTACATCACCGCATGGCTGCGACGATTCCGCGACCGCGAGGTCACGACCGTCGAGATCACCGAGGAAGCCACCTGCCGCTTCGCCGACGATGTCGCCGAGGCAATGGGTCCGACGGTGTGGAACACCGGCTGCAACTCGTGGTATTTCGGCGAGGATAACCACATCGATCTGTGGCCATTCGACCGCAAACGGCTGACCAGCATGCTGACCGAGCCACACGACCGCGACTACATCCTGACGGGGTGACCCACTGAGGATGAAGCAGCCGTACGAATCCGTCGAACTCGACATACGGGATCACGTCGCGCAGGTCACGCTGATAGGACCCGGCAAGGGCAACACCATGGGCCCGGAGTTCTGGTTGGAGATGCCCACGGTATTCGGCGCACTGGGAGCCGATCGCGATGTGCGGGCGATCGTGCTCACCGGATCGGGCGCCAACTTCAGCTACGGGCTGGATGTGTCGACGATGGCTGCGATCATCGGCCCGGTCATGGCCGACGGTGCGCTGGCTCGACCGCGTGCCGATTTTCGGGCCGAGGTGCTGCGCTGGCAAAAGGCCATCAATGCCGTCGCCGACTGCCCCACCCCCACCATCGCGTCGGTGCACGGCTGGTGCATCGGCGGCGGTGTTGACCTGATCTCGGCGGTGGATATCCGCTATGCCAGCGCTGACGCCAAGTTCTCCATCCGCGAGGTGAAGCTGGCGGCGGTCGCCGACGTCGGCAGCCTGGCCCGGCTGCCTCTCATTTTGAATGACGGACACTTGCGGGAGCTGGCTCTGACCGGCAAGGACATTGATGCCGCGCGTGCGGAGAAAATCGGCCTGGTCAACGACGTGTTCGAGGACGCCGAAGCCTCGCTGGCCGCCGCCCATGCCACCGCCGCCGAGATCGCCGCCAATCCGCCGCTGATCGTTCAAGGCATCAAGGATGTGCTTGACCAGCAAAGGATTTCGGCCATATCGGCGAGCCTGCGCTATGTGGCCGTGTGGAATGCGGCGTTCCTGCCGTCTCGCGATCTCGGCGAAGCTGTTTCGGCGAGATTGGCGAAGCGCCCGCCGCAGTTCACCGGCGAATAGGCCCGCCGTAGTCTGTCGTGCGCCTGGCCTTCACCGATGCGCCACCTGCCGGAGTTCGCGCTTGAGAACCTTTCCTGCGGCGTTGCGGGGCAAAGGTTCCTCACGCAGAATCCACGCCGAAGGCACCTTGAAGGCCGCCAACTGCCGTGCGGCGAATTGCTGAAGTTCTTCAACGGTTGTCTGGGAGTCCTTCAGCACCACGACGGCAGCCACCTCCTCGCCGAGATCTTGATGCGGCAAACCGATCACGGCGACGTCTTCCACGCCAGGGCAGCTTTGGAGCACCGACTCGACCTCGATGCCATAGACGTTCTCACCGCCGCGAATGACAACATCCTTTAGCCGGTCGACGATCGTCATCCGGCCCTGCTCATCGATGCGCGCCAGATCGCCGCTGTGGAACCACCGGTTCGAGAAGGCTTGGGCGGTCGCCTCCGGATCGCGCCAGTAACCACTGGCCACATTGGACCCGCGGACCCACAATTCACCGATGTGCCCCTGGTCGAGCGGGTTACCTTCTTGGTCTACGACGCAAACGTCGACAATAGGAAAGGGCGCGCCGACGCACTGTGGTTGTGCGAAGTAGTCCTCACCGGCGTTCGCGCTGATCCCTCCAGTCGTTTCGGTTACGCCAAAGCCATTTGCCCCGATGACACGGCCACCGAACTTCTGCTGCAACCGGGCTGCCAGACTTGGCGGCAAGGGTGCAGCGCCCGAGGTCACGGCACCCAAACTTGATAGTTTGTACTTTTCGAGTTCAGGTGCCTCGAGGATGCGGTGAAGCAGGGTTGGAACCGAAGCCAGAGTTGTCACATGCTCTTGTTCACACAGACGGAGAGCTTCCTCTGTATCCCAGCGAGGCATCAGGATCAGCTTCGATCCAGTTGCCGCGGCCGTATAGGACAACAGCAGCCCACCGATATGAAAGAGCGGAAAAGGATTCAGGGACACCGCCTGCTCGGTCGGTTGCAGGCCCAAGTCCGCTTTTGTCCTCGATAGCGCCCCGAAATACATCATATTCATCAGGGCCATGCAGTGGTTTCGATTGGTCGACACAACGCCTTTGGGTCGACCGGTGCTGCCGGCCGTGAAGAGAATCGTTGCGGGATCAGTTGGTGTGACGTCAACGGTGGGTAGCTGCGGATCCTCTGGCGCCGAGGCCAACAGAACCTCCCAGCGGTGCGCGGTGTCAGGCAGGGGGCCATCAGGTCGGACCACGACCCAGTGGGCAACCGGAAGCTTTTGCCACACATCCGACAGACGTTGCCAGCGCTCACCGTCGACGATGACGACCTTGGGTTCGCAGCTTCGAATTGCGTTTTCGAGTTCCTCTGTGGTCCACCATGCGTTGAGAGGAACGCTGACGGCGCCGAGGACTTGAGTGGACCAGAACGAGAAGATGAACTCCGGACCGTTGCGAGATGCGAGCGCAACCCGATCCCCCGGACGCACTCCTAACTGACCTGTCAGCACGTGCGAGAACCGGGCGACTATTCGTCGTTGATCGGCATAGGTGTAGCACTCACCCTCGCACAGCACCGCATCCCTTTCGGCGTACTGGTCCATCGACTCGAACACGGCCCGCATCGTGGGCGGTGCGTTGCGGTATGCGCGCATCGTTTGGCCTGCGACGTCGATGTTCTCCATCTCGAACGGAGCGCCTGGCGCGGTCAGGATGGCCGTGGCCTCTGCATCGTTGACCATGTCGGTCCCTTTCCAAGCTCAGCGCGCGCCGCTGGCCCATCATCCACAGTGCGGCCGCAGATCGCGCGATCTACTTATCGAACGTACGCTTAATATAGTCGCAGAGCAGCGCCGGTGTCTACGACGCGTCAGAGCAAAACTCTCAGCGACCGCCCATTCCGCGGCCCCGGCCCGCCGACCGCACCACCCATGTCAGCGTCAAATTCGCTGGCCTACTCATCCCGACATGTCTCGATCATCACGCGGATGTGGACACCGGCCGTGCTGCGATGCCATCATAGTAAGCGTACGTTCGATAAGTAGGCGGACGTCTTCGAGTGATCGACCGGTACGTCGGTCTGTGAGGAGCGAACGGATGGGGACGGGCTTGACCGACCTGCCATCCCGAGTGGGTGAAGGGAGCAGGGCCATGAGCGCACACTGGGGTCGCGGCGAACAGAGCCAATCATGAGGCCCGACTACCACACCGTCGTTGTCGGTGCCGGATTCTCCGGCATCGGCACGGCGATCAAACTCGAGGAGGCCGGCTTCGGTGACTATCTGGTGATCGAGGCCGGCGACGGTGTCGGGGGGACTTGGCACTGGAATAACTATCCCGGGATCGCCGTGGACATTCCGTCGTTTTCCTACCAGTTCTCCTTTGAGCAGCGCCCGGACTGGTCGCGGACCTATGCACCGGGCAACGAGCTGAAGGCCTATGCCGATCATTGCGTGGACAAGTACGGCATCCGCTCCAAGATCCGGTTCAACACCAAGGTGTTGGCCGCCGCGTTTGACGACGAGCACGCGCTGTGGCGGGTGCAGACCGATCCGGGCGGGGAGATCACCGCGCGGTTTCTGGTGAACGCCAGCGGGGTGCTGACGGTGCCCAAGTTGCCTGACATCGACGGTGTCGACTCGTTCGGCGGCATCACCATGCATACCGCGCGCTGGGACCACACCCAAGACCTCACTGGCAAGCGGGTCGGCGTCATCGGCACCGGCGCGTCCGCCATCCAGGTGATTCCCGAGATCGCGCCGATCGTCAAGGAGCTCACCGTCTTTCAGCGCACGGCGATCTGGTGTTTCCCCAAGTTCGATGTGATGCTGCCGAGATGGTCGCATTGGTTGATGCGCCTGCCGGGCGGCAAGGCAATTCAACGGTGGGTCAGCCAGGCCTTCGTCGAGGCGACCACCGCGATTCCGGTGCACTATTTCACGGTGTTCCCACTGCCGAGGTGGATGGAGCGGGCTGGGCGAGCCTATCTGCGTCGGCAGGTCAAAGACCCTGTGCTGCGCGAAAAGCTCACGCCGCGGTATGCGATCGGCTGTAAACGGCTGGGCCTGCACAACGACTATCTATCGACATTCAACCGCGACAATGTGCGGTTGGTGATCGAGCCGATCGACAAGATCACGTCCTCGGCGGTGGCCACCACCGACGGTGAGAACCACGAGATCGACGTGCTGGTGCTGGCGACCGGCTTTAACGTGTTGGACATCGACGTGCCCACATTTGCGATCACGGGCAGCGGGGGGCGTTCGCTGAGCCGGTTTTGGGGCGAGCACAGGTTTCAGGCTTATGAGGGCGTGACCGTTCCGGGCTTTCCGAACCTGTTTCACGTGTTCGGCCCGTACGGCTATGTCGGGTCGTCGTATTTTGCGTTGATCGAGGCCCAGGGGCACCACATCGTGCGGTGTCTCAAGGAGGCCGATCGACGCGTCGCGTCCCGGGTGGAGGTCACCAGGGAGGCCAACGACCGCTATTTCGACAAGGTAATGCGGCGCCGACACCGCCAAGTGTTCTGGCAGGACAGTTGCCGGGTGGCCCACAGCTACTACTTCGACAAGAACGGCGACGTGCCGTTTCTGCGGCCGACCACCACCGTCGAGGCCTACTGGCGCAGCCGGCGTTTCGATCTCGACGACTACCGGTTCACTGCCTAGCTGTCCCGGCCGAGATATCGCGGGTTGGCGATTGTAAGCCTGTGCATCACGATCGTTTGTAAGAGGGTGCGGAGCTCTTCCGCGCGCTCGTCGAGTTCACCCCTGCGGATAGCGGCTGCGAGCAGACTCTCGTCTGGATATCCGAAATCACGCAGGGCTTGGGCGGTCGACTCGCAGCGTTCACATTGCAGCTCGCGTCCGACGATGTGCAGAACGTTGGCAGCGACCCGCCGATGAAACTTGAACTGGCCGGTTGTCGTGGGTTCAGCGTCGTTCTCAAGGAACTCCGCCACGGCATCTAGCAGCTCGGCGGCGGTGGGCGTGCCATGCTGGCGTGAATTCATTGCAGTGGTGCCCTATTGGAATTGAATAGCTCGAGGATGTCCCATTCGGCCTCACATGCTCGTCGTCCGATAGCGGCGAGCTCGACCGACCGGTTCTGTCCGGACAGGTGTCTGTGGGCTTGAAGGCGGCAGATGACGCCCCAACGTAGCGCCGCCATGACCGACCACCACAGAAATCTCGCTGGACCGATAACCGGCCCGCCGGCATTCTCATACGCTTCGAGGAAGTCCCTGATGCTGCCCAGGCCGCCAGCGGCGCGGCTAGCCGGGGCTCCGAATCGCCACGCAGGTGCGCAGAACCAGGCCACATCCTCCGCTGGCTCGCCGATGCGCGCGCCCTCCCAATCGAGAACGGCGGCAAGCTGAGCATCGTCGACGATCAGATTGCCCATGCGGAAGTCGCCGTGCACCAGCCGGCGGTGCGCCTGAGGTGGTCGATGTAGCGCAAGCCAGCGCAGTGCCCACTCGAAAACAGCTGTGGTGTCGCCGATTTCGTTGAGCCAATCGCGTGTTTCGACCAATGGGTCGATCGCTTCGAGCCGCGACTGACTGCTCGAGGCCTGGGAGGGTTCGGATCGGTGGATTGCGGCTAGCGACCGAGCACAGTCCACCAGCACTCGGGACCGACCCTCCTGGTCGAGGCCACGCAAGATCTTGCGCCCGATGGTCTCACCGCCGACGGCTTCGGTAACCAGGAACGGATCCCCCAGCAGATCGGAGCTGTCCGCGGCAATCAGGACCTGCGGCACAGGCGCGCCTGCTGACCGTGCCAGGGCCTGAACATGCGCTTCGCGTTCCATGCTGGCAGGCGGGCCGCCGCGTCTGGCGATCTGGAGGATCAGCGACCGCACCCTCGAACTGGTCTCCGCCTCGAATGCCCACGTTGTGCGACTAGCACCGCCGGTGAGGATATGCAGACCACGGACAACGACCCGCTCGCCGAGAACCTCTGCGAGGACAGCGGCAAGAGCGTCGCGCAGCCCATCGCCATCTCTGTCACCCATAAATGTCCATGTCAGCAGTCCTTGTCTGTAGACACCAGCGCTACGATACCGTACCGTGAAGCGTACGTTCGATAAGTTACATCTTCGATTGGCGCCGGCATGAGGTCGAGTGAGGGGCGAACCAAATGAGGACGGATTTGACCTACCTTCCACCCGAGAGTCAGAGGTGATGGGCACATGAGTGCAGCCGGTAGGACAGACGACCTGCGGGCGCTGGGCGCGTCGCTTAGCAACTGGGGTCGCTGGGGTGACGATGACGAACGCGGCACCACCAACCTAATCACGCCGGACAAATTGGTCGCGGCGGCCAAGCTGATCAAGACGGGGCACATCTTCGATCTCGGCATCCCCTTCGACGAGAAGGGCCCGCAGCCCGGTGGGGTGCGGCTCAATCCGGTACGGTTGATGTCGGAAACTGGCGCCCTGCAGGTGTTTCCGGGCGGAATGAAGTACGCCGATGACTACGTGTTCATGCCGCTACAAGCTGCGTCGCAGTGGGATGCACTCGCGCACGTCTACTATGACGATCAGCTCTACAACGGATTCCCGGCCGGGGACGTGACCGTCAAGGGCGCTACTCACAACGCAATCGACAAGCAATCCAAGGGGATTGCTGGTCGCGGCGTGTTGTTGGACATTGCGGGGCTGCGGGGCGTCGACTGGTTGCAGCCTGGCGATGTCATCGGGCCCGAGGACCTGGAAGCCGCGATGGAGCGCCAAGGGGGCGTTGCCGTGGGCAGCGGCGACATCTTGCTATTCCGGACTGGGTGGCGGAAGAAATTCCTGACCGACGGGGATGCGGCGTCATTCATGGCCGGTGAACCCGGTCTGGGCCAAGCGTGTTGTGCCTGGCTGCGCGAACGGGATGTTGCCGTAGTGGCCTCCGACAACTGGGCGATTGAGGCGTTGCCGGGCGAGAATCCAGACTACGTGTTGAACGTTCATATGGTGTTGATCCGCGATATGGGAATGACTCTCGGTGAGATTCTCGATTTCGAGGAGCTGACGGCCGATTGCAATGCCGACGGTATCTGGGAGTTCTTCTTCTGCGCACCCCCGCTGAAGTTCTCAGGAGGGATGGGATCTCCGATCAATCCATTGGCGATTAAGTAGCAAGGAGTGACCATGGAAGGGTTTGCCGGAAAGGTCGCCGTCGTCACAGGCGCAGGATCCGGGATTGGCCAAGCGCTGGCCGTCGAGTTAGCCCGCTCAGGCGCCAAACTGGCCATCAGCGACGTCGATTCCAAAGGACTGGCGCAGACCGAGAAGTGGCTCAAGGTCATCGGCGCGCCGGTCAAGGCCGATCGCCTCGACGTCACCGAACGCGAGGACTTCATGGCCTACGCAGATGCGGTCAATGAGCATTTCGGCACGGTGAATCAGATCTACAACAACGCCGGAATCGCGTTCATGGGCGACGTCGAGGTCAGCCAGTTCAAGGACATGGAACGGGTGATGGACGTCGACTATTGGGGCGTGGTGAACGGCACCAAGGCATTTCTGCCGTACCTGATCGCCTCCGGCGACGGGCACATCATCAACCTCTCCAGCGTCTACGGGATGTTCGCGCTGCCGGGGCAGGCCAGCTACAACGCCGCCAAGTTCGCCGTCCGCGGCTTTACCGAAGCGCTGCGCCAGGAGATGGTGCTGGCCGGCCACCCGGTGCGGGTGACCGCCGTGCATCCCGGCGGCATCAAGACCGCGATTGCCCAGCACGCCACCGCGGCCGAGGGAGTCGACATGGACGAGCTCGCCCGATTCTTCGAAAAACGGCTCGCCATCACCAGCGCGGAACGGGCCGCGCGAATCATTCTGGGAGCCGTGCGCAAGAACAAGGCTCGGGTGCTGGTCGGCCCCGACGCCAAGGTGCAGGACCTGATCGTGCGGCTAACCGGTTCCGGCTATCAACGGCTGTTCACGGCGGTGGCGGGCCGCCTCCTGCCCTCCACGGCTAAGTCGTCGTGAACCATTGATTAAGTTGCACTAGCTAATTGGCGACAGTTGTGGTTGTGCGGCGGGTATGGGGCGACCGTCGACTATCTGGTCCAGAGCTTCGACAAAGCCTGTGCCGAAGCGGCCGTCGCACCGGAAAACAAAAGGAGCGTAAGCGATTCGGGTGACGGACTCGGATCCGTCGGCATCCTGTCTACGGTGCCGCAGCGGTATCCATTGACCGTCATTGGACTCGCCGGTGACGGTCAGCGTCCCCAGCGGCGATTCGAGGGACATCGCCACCGCGCGCTGATAGTAGTCCAGAGTCCAGTCAACGATGAGCGAGGACAATTGCGCCTCGGTGGTCTGTCCACCGGAGAGCACTAGGCCCTTCGCGTGAGTAGTACCGCCGCGGTTACCGAGCTGCATACCCATGACCGCCGAGCCGTCATCGAAAGCCGCTGTGATCCAGCGGTAGTACAGCGGACCAGCCCAGTCGCGGGGCCCCCACGAATGATCCCGCAGGCCGGCGCCCGAGATCTGCCAACTTTCGTCGCCGAGACTGAGTGACCCTTCCACGCGGATGAATTGCTGGTAATGGCCTAGTGCCATCGTAAGATCCGTGGCCTTGGACTGGTCTGAGCCGTCGTGTCCGAGCGCTGCCCCGCGCCCAACGACTTGCAGGTTGACGGTGCACGGCGAACTCGGTGCGCTGCTGAACGCACGTTTGGGATTGACCATCGCCCGTCCGTCGGAGAGTACAGAGACGGGCCCGCGATAGTACGTTGTCTGTTCCTCATGCGGTGTCACGATGGAGATTGACAGGGGGCCGGCGCAGAACTCGTCTGGTGCGGGCGCAGCCCCGCGGGAGTAAGCGAACGCGATCCGTCCGTCAGGTAGGAACAGACAGATCGTTGCCTGCGCCGTGTTCTGATTGGCTTGGATGCCAACCCTGAGCCATCCGCTGACGGCGCCGGCCGTCTGGCACGAGAAATTGTAGTATGTGCTCTCGTTGTAGGCGGGATCAGCGTCCGCGGTATGTCGTAGGTCGTGGACTGGGTCGATCGCACTGTCAAACATCGCAGTACCCGATCGGTATTTCAGTAGCGCTTAATCAGCCGCGGGTTCATTAACGCTCAGCTCGATGGAGCCATAACCCTGCCGATCGCCCCACTTACACAGTGAATATGCGTCGTTCCATTGACGATCCGCGTTGAAGCTTGGGAATGTCGAGCACAGGTGGTGGCGCGTCGCGTAGTCGAGCCTCACCGGTTCGCGGCCCTCCGGCTCATACTCGACGCTGACGGCGGTATAGCTCCCCGGACTCACTTGTCCGCCCTTCACGTTCACGTCGACCTTGCCGGCGGCGGAGACTCCATGTTCGTCTGCGACGAGCCCGTACCCGAGGACGCTATCGCCAACTTCGACCGCCACGCCCCCGGCATACGCACCCCCGTTGTCGATGCATGTAGGCCACCACCAAGAAGTGCCAAATAGATCGTATTCGCGTGCGCCCCAGGTGTGGTCGCGCCAGAAGACGCCGTCGAAGTCGACGAGACCACCGTCAATGTGCACCGACCCGATAAGTCGTCCCACCGCCTCGTAGTGGTCGTGTTCGACACCCGGCAGCCCCAAGCTGATCATCGCCGCCGCGTGGTCTATGGCGGCAATCTCCGATCGAAGTTCGAGATTGAATCCGATCTGTTGGCCTGACCAGTCGAGCCGTAAATGCTCGTAGGGCGTTACGATCTCTGGCCACACATCGTCGTTGCTATCCACCCAGTTAATCGCATCTCCGCGTCCTGCGGCCGCTTTGATCTCCACCCGATCGATCAGCCGGGCCACATGGAAATAGATGCTGACGTCTCGATCTGCGTCATAACCCATGAGGGTGCAGTTCTCTTGCCAGTTGTCCGGAGCGCCGTCCGGACGCAGATGAACCGATTCGGCCTCTGCGCTCAGCGTGTTCATATGCCCTCCTCGGGTTGTGAGATCAACTACCGGATGTCGTTACCGATGAGCTCAACTGCCGCAGACCGTGCACGATGTGATCGCGGCATTCGGTGAGTCATCCGAACCTCAGCGTTGGGGCGGATCGGCAACGCCGTAGCGCTCGGAGGCGGCGGCGAGCAGGCTCATGACGCCCGACGGCGGCGGCAGCAAAGCGGGATCATGGTGAGGCTTCAGCCCCCGTACGACAAGGCGTGGCATCACGAAGCTGAAGAGGCGAAAGAGTGCCTTGACCTCCCGGACCCGGCTGAGCCACGTGTTGGGCAGGCGGCCGCTGTTGCGATCGGTACGGATGAGTTGAAACGCAACCCGCATCACCCAGCCCAAAAAGTGAACGCAGAAGGCGTATAGGGCTCTAATTCGGGTGAAGTAGTCGTCGTAGAGTTCCCTATACAGGTAGTTGCACACGGTGCGGTGCTCGTACTCCTCGGCCATGTGCCAGAGCCACAAATAGACTGTCGGCTCGTCCCACGGCGTGAACAGGTCCCTGCCCTTGTCGAAGCAGAAGCTCGCGGCCAAAGGCCCGAAGGTTTCGAACGCCTCAGAATAGGCCAGGGCGAACTTGTGTCCTCGGCGGACGCGAATATCCTCAAGATGGTCGTGAAGCTCCTTCTGTAGTTTGTGCAGCCAGGTGTAGCCTTCCTTGATCAATGTGTCGTTGAACTGGCGGTGCAGTCGCGAGTGACGTCCCTCTTGCCCGACGAACAGGGCGGCGTCGCGAGCCAGTTCAACGTCGTGCTCCGAAAGTTTTTCCCGTGCCGCGTTGACTACCTTGCATAGGAACGGCTCCAGCTCCGGAAGACTTGCCGACGCCGCATTCATGATCTGCGAAAACTCCGGCTGCCCAGGGCTCCAGTACACCTTTGCATCGGTGAAATCAATCATCATCTTGCGGACGACCATGTCCCTGGTACTGCGGTCGGTAGTCGCCATGTGACTCCATCCCTTATCGAACGTACGCTTAATGGTACGGTATCGCGGCACGGGTGTCCATGACCGGACGGTCGCTAAACGGTCCGGTCCAGCCGCCGACGGTCAAAGGTTTGGTTGCATGGCCGATGTCGCCATTGTCAGTGCGCGCCGCAGTTGCAGTCGGGCGCCGCGGTGGATCGTTGGCGGCGATGCATCCCACCACCCTGCTAGGCACGGTGATGCTCGATGCGCTGGACCAAGCTGGCGTCAATCCCGGATCCGTCGGCCAGGTGATCGGTGGCTGCATCGATCAGGTCGGGACTCAAGCCGCCAACGTCACCCGCATGGCGTGGTTGGCGGTCGGTGGCCCCATTCACACGCCGGCGAGCACGATGCACAGCGCGTGCGGAAATCATCCCAGCAGGCCTTCAACCTCGCCGCGTCTCTCATCACTGCTTAAACCGAAGACGTCGTCGTGGCATGCGGTGTCGAGCTGATGAGTCTCATCCCGCTTGGGTCCGCCATTCTCGATGGAGCGGCTGCCGGACACGGACTCCCGCAGTCAGGAGGTTACGACTAGCGTCACGGCCAATTGGACCAGTTCGCCGCCGCTCAGGCGCTGGCCGCTAAGTACGGTGTGAGCGGGCGGAAACCGATTATTTCGGTCTGGAATCCCAGAGACGGGCGCTCGCCGCGATTGAGCAACAATATTTCGCCGGCCAGATCGTGCCTATCGCGGTCGAGTAGCAGACCACGACGTTGTTCGACACCGACGAGGCCCCGAGGACAACCGACCTCGCCACCTTGTCGGCGCTCAAGCCGGTGGTCACCGGTGGAATTCACACGGCCGGAACGAGCTCGAAGATCGCCGATGCGGCAGCAGCCGTTGTCCTGATGAACGCCGATCGCGTTGCGGCCGAAGGGTTGACGCCTTTGGCGCTGGTGCGCGCGACCAGCTTCGTGGGATGTGATCCGCGGATCATGCTGGAAGGCCCGATACCCGTCACTGCAGACCTCCTCAAAAAGGGCGGTATGACGATCGACGACATCGATATTTTCGAGGTAAACGAGGCGTTCGCCGCGGTTGTGCTCGGCTGGCAACAAGTGACCGGCGCGGATTCGGCACGCACCATTCCAGACGGCGGTGCAATTGTGCTCGGACATGCGCTCGGGTCTACCGGATGCGTCTTGATCACCAAGGCCGCCCACGAGATGTCGCGAACGGGCAGTGAAACCGCGCTTGTCACGATGTGCTGCGGTGGAGGCATCGGCACTGGCACACTGTTAGCGGCATGACCGCTGCAACCGAGCGTCCGCACGGCGATGCGATCGTCGAGCGCACCGATGACCACCTCCTCCTACTACGGCTCAATCGGCCGAGGCTGCGCAACGCAATTGGTGGCACGATCCCGATAGCGCTTCACCGGGCACTCGACGACGCCCAGCACGTCGACGACATCCATGCTGTGGTGCTGGGCGCAACGGGCGATCACTTCTGCGCCGGCGCCGACCTGACCGGTGTGGATCCCCAGCAGCCCGTCGACATCAATGACCTCGTGCATTCCGGTGTGCTAGGGGGTGATCACGAACTCGGCGACTCCTCGCCCAACGAGCGGCGTCTGGACGGCTCGGACCGAGTCGGCTTGCTCTGCGGTTTTTGTCCCTCGACAAGCCAATCGTCGCCGCCCTGCACGGCGCAGTCGTCGGCGGCGGACTCACTCTTGCGTTGTTGGCCGACGTGCGCGTCGCAGCCGATGACAGTCGGTTTCGAGCCGGGTACATCGACGCGGGGCTCGGCCCTAGAACTTGGTCTCAGCTGGCTGCTCCCCCGTGTCGCGGGTCACGGCGCCGCACTGGACCTTCTCATCGGGGAAAGACCATTGATGCAGCCGAGGCGTACCGTCTTCGCATCGCTGACCGGCTCGTGGGAGCGGGCCAAGCGTGGGAAGCAGCCCTTGAAATCGCGCGTGAGTATGCGGCCCAGCCCACCCTGGCCGCTCAGCTGACAAAGCGGGCCCTGCGTACCGCCTGGATAACCTCAGCCGAAGCTCATATGGCGCTCGAATGGACCAACCAAAGGTTCCTGTTTACTACCGAGGGTTCAATTCCCGCCTCACCGCATTCCAAAAACGCCATCGGGGTGGGCTCAACAAGAGCGATTAGTGTCCTCGCCGGGAAGCCGCTGAACGACAAGCTGCAATGGTGCGCGATGGCTAAATCGTCGCGGGCGTCGGCGCAGCGCTAGCGGACTGAGTTGAGTTGCGCGGCAGGCTAATCCAGCAGCGACGTTGCCGACGAGAGTAGGTACATGATCGCGCGGACCACTACCGCATTGACGAGATGATGATCCATCCAGCTGGCCCCGGCGCGAGATGGCACCAGTACGCAACATCGCCCGGCCGCGAAGTTATGCTGGACCTGCTCGTGCTCGCCAAGGAGCTGTTCTGGGCGGTCGCGGCGGCGGAGCGCCGCCGCGGCTCTAGGAGTCTGCTGAATTAGGGGTATTTGGGGTGGGGCGTCTCAAGCGCTCGTGGCGCGTGTGTGTAGTCAGACCCGGAGGTCGACGGCTGTGAGATCGCCCCGCCGGTATTGAGCGTGACATTGGCGTGGGGCACGGCAAGACCACAGATCGCTAGTGTCAGGTGGTGCCGGTGTGGGTGAGTCCCATCGCGATGAGACGGCGCAGGTTCTATCCGGCGCTGCGGTGATGCAGCCAGTGATCATTTTTCAAGATGCCGCGGTAGCGGACCTTGCGGTTGCCGCGGGTCAGCCAGGCGATGGAGCGTTCCACCATGGGTCGGTGTCGGCGGTATTCGGCCTGCCATTCGGGTGCGCGCGCCGCCGCCCGGGCGGCACGTAGCAGTGGTTCGTGTTCGCTCAGGGTGAGTTTGCGTCCCCGTTTGGCTGTCGTGCACTGTGTCGCTAAAGGACATGAGCGGCAGTATTTTTCGAACATCGCGCCGCCGCTGGGTGTAATCCTGACGGTGTGGTTGGCGGGGCAGGTCACCGTGTGGGAATCGAAGTCGACCGTGAAGTCGTCGCTGGTGAAACCGCCGGGCACCCATGTGCGCAGCGGGATCGGTTTGATCACTGCGCCGTGCTTCATCTCGACCAGTGCTGCCCGGATGGCCCCGGTGCCGTAGGCCGAATCGCCGAGCACCCGCACCGGGCCGGGCTCGCCCTCGAGGAGGGCCAACCCCACGATGGCTTCGTGGTTGTCTGATCCGCTGGCCTGAGTCAGGGCGCAGTCGGTGATGATTCCGGTATCGGGTTCGCCGCGATATGGGCTTTGAAGCCGTCCTGGCGGCGGTGCACCGTCTTATGGGCATGGCGGGCTTCGGGATCCACCGTGGAGATCACCCGCTCCGGGGCCGCCAGCCGGCGCCGCCAGTAGGTCAACGTTGTGGAGTGAAACGCCGGCGCGGTGATGGGCAACCCGCAGGCGGCCTTCCAGCGCAGATCGAATGTCACCGCGTCCACGGTCTCGTTATCGGACAAGCCGTGCAGAGCCTGCAGTGTGATCACGCTGGTCATCACCTCAGCCGGGACACTGGGCCGGCACCGCCGCGACGGAAACAAATCGGCGAACATCTCCTCGGGAAACAACTGGCTGCGACGAGTCGCCAGGAACGCAAACATGCTGTCGGACTTCAGAAGATGCCCGGCAACCGATTCGGCATCCAACAATTCACGCTGATCATCAGATCGACCCTGCACCCGCCAATCATCCCGAAAACCCCAGGACAACCACCCTCGCCACGCGGGATTAATTCAGCAGACTCCTAGTGCGTCGCCTTCAGTTCGAAGATTGGTATCGGCCGCGCCGTTCTGCGCTGATAGGCGTTGTATCGATTGCCGTTGTTCTTGTTGACGAGCCGCCACATCCGCTCGTAGTCGGAGTCGTCAGATGTCACCAGCCGCGTTGTGATGCCGAATCGCTTTGAGCCAACGTTGATTTCGGCATTCGGATGGGCGCACAGGTTGTAGTACCACCCAGGGTTACGATTGGAGCCTCCGTTGGACGCGACAATAAGGTAGCCATCGCCATCGCGCGCATACGTCAACGAATTAGTCCGCGGCCGGCCGGTCTTGGCCCCGGTGGTGTGCAACAGCAGGCTGGGCGGGACACCGGGAATTCTGTGTCCGATCCGGTCCTGGGTCTTCTGATACACGGTGTGGTGCAACCGCAGTAACGGTCCACCGACGTTCTTCTCAACCCAGCGGGAAACGTTCATGACTCCCGCCTTGGGGGCCGATTCGTGCCCAGGAGCGCGGCGCGCAGGATGCGGCCGGTCCCTTGCGGGTCCGGGTCGCAGCGCCACACCGTGCCTTTCGCGAATGACAGCTTGTCGCCGTCGTCCCGGACAGCACCTGCAAATGGATGCCGAACACGGATTGCCCGGCCCCCCGTCCGGCGGGGATCACGACACGGTCCTGGCCTGCGTGCACCTCGGATGCGCGTCGCACGACCAATACGTTTTCCCTATCGCGACCATGTCGGCAAGGGCCTGCGGTGGTGTGTCTGTCAGGCCGACCGACAGTGTGCTCTTGGGATCCCAACATCTGTCCGCGCGTAAAGGCCTGACGTCGAGCATCGGCAGGTGCTCAGCGTCTTCGTAGACCCCGCATGACATGCGGCCACCTCAGACTACGACTCGTGATCGCCGCTCACCCAGCGAAGCCGCGCCGAAGCCACCGAAGATCTGGACCGACCGGGATTTATCACACGTGTTCGGTGCAAAGAACGCGAGCAGTGCGTCAGTTGCGCGGGCCTGCCTGGTCAACCATCTGCTGCCAGCCAAGCAAGTTTTGTACGAGGCCACATCCTGACCGTTTGTCTGGCGTCCGAAAAACGCCAAGCCATCGCGACGGCGAAGCCAGCCATCGACATCGCCGCTGCCTAAGACACCGTGCCCAACGTCGGGGCGGCAGCCGCGACTAGGGCACAAACCTCAACGGGCTCCTGCCGAAGGCATCTGCATTTGGGGGCATCGCCCTCCGGTGTGGCCCAGCGCACTGGAGTACATTGACAACTACGGACGCCGATTGAAACGCACAATGAGTTCATGACACGACATGGTCAGCCACAACGATCGAAAGTGGCGGCGCCGAAAGCGCCGTCACGCCTACGCCGCAGCGCAAATCGCGGCGCGACCGCTCGTCGCGACCAGACGGCGAAGCCAAAACCCATCGACGGTTCGCGGACAGGGTCGCGCACGACCAAGGCCACCCCGGCCGGGCTGGCCACACTGCGAGAGGTAGCCCGGCACGAATTCGCGGCACGGGGTTACCATGCGGTGTCGATCCGCGATATGGCGACGGAAGCCGGCCTTAGCTTGTCTGTCCTTTACCACTATTTCGCCACCAAGCAAGAACTCCTCTTCGACATCCTCAACGAAGCGATCGACGATTTCCATGCCGTTCTAGCACGCCACGCGTGGGAGAACGCCTCCTCCGATCCCCTTGAGCGGTTTCTTATTCTGGTGGCAAGTATGGTCGAGTATCGAGCGCGGTCTCCAATCGACAGCATCCTGTTCATTCGGGAGGTTCGAAACCTCGATCCTCAGTACGCCAAGCAAATCGGCGTCCGACGTTCGGCAGCCCAAGATCTCTTCGAGCAGGTCATCGGCGACGGCATCGATAGCGGCGTATTCAAGACCCCCTACCCTGATGATGCCCACCGCGCCATCATCGCGATGCTGAACGCGATACCCGAATGGTACCGCCCATCGGGCAAGCTGAAAGTCGAGAACTTGGTCGCCAGGTACTCACGCCTTGGACTTGCCATTGTGGAATACGTCGGCGATCTGGATACGCTGCCGGAGAATTAACCAGGCTGGTTTTTCATCGCCATTCGGCTCTGGCGTCGCGGCCACACGTGCCGCGGCCCGCCAACCGCGCGTCACTTTGGCGCTCAACCTGACGTCTACTAATCCCAATCCCGTCGGCGTTGGCTTGGCACTGGAAGAGCGTGTTGCCGGCGCCCATTGGCGCACTGGCGATTTCGGCCGACGTGCTGTTAGCCGCCCCCTCCCCCGGTATAGGTGCCGCCTAACCGGCGATTGGCGGTGCCGGCACGCCCGAGCGTGGACCCGCCAAGATCATGCCGGGCGGTTAGACCGTAGTGCAGCCAGTTGTCGGTGGTAAGGAAATGACGTTGGCGACGACGTTCTGGTCGAAGCTAACTGCACGCGTGCGCTCGTGTTCCAGGGGTCGTCGATTACCAGGACATGCATACCGCTCAGGTCTACTGGCGAGTCCCCGATACTGAGTCCACCCGGTTCTCGAGTCGGGGTTAGTTTGATCCGTTCTCAGTTAATGCTGCAG
>NZ_LQIM01000015.1:0-45517 GCF_001499985.1 Mycobacterium sp. IS-1556 | reverse complement strand
ACCGTGGAGGCGGCGGTGGCGTCGGCAGCCCGTACGGGCCGCCGGCACATATCGGGTTGGCAGGCTGGCTGATGCATGCGGGATCTGCCGGGCCGGTAGGCGGCCCCGTCATGGGTGACGGAGGCGGAGGTGGCCCCGGCGGAGGCGGAGGCGCATACGGGCCGCCCTGGCACACGGGGTACGTCGGCATCGCCGCACATCGGGGATCATCGGGGCTCGTCGGAGGTCCAGGCGGCGGGCCGGGAGGCTGCAGCGGCGCCGGCGCAAGGGATAGTCCTGCGAGGGCTGGCATTCCACTCGCCGGCACGGCGGCGCCCATCGCGGCAATGACGATGAGCGCCCCGGCCACCGCACCTTTCGCCACGATGTCGCGGACTTCGGAGACTTTGGGCCAACTCATCTTTCGCTCCTCAGCGCGGCACCCGATGGCGCGTCATCCAAAATTATTGACGCTGAAGCATATTCGCCCATACCTACTCCCCGACGAGTCGAACTGCTCGAACGCTAACCCATCGAGCTTGCCCCGGCAGCGATTCGGGAGAACTTTGCCGACACCGGGCTCAGTGGCCGGCCTGACTGCTACGCGACCGGCGGCGCACTCACGTCGCGCGGATCCGGATGGGACCCCGCCACGTCGCGTCCGGATCGACCACCTCGCCCTTCTGGGTGATCTCGACCTCGCCCCGGCGCGCCAGGTCCCTGGCGACGTCGCGGGCGTCGTTCATGAGGTCGCGCCAGTCCTTACCACCGACTGAGCGGGCGGCGTCGGACGGGCAGATCGTCTTGTCCGGGCCGCGTTCCCGGGCGAGGCGCAAAATGACGCTGCGGAGGCGCTCGATATCGCCGGACATGGCGACTCCCGACTTCCTTGTTGGCACAAGACTGCTGGTGCGATCTTATCGAGGGGTACGGCGAGACACCCGGTTTCACGCCCCAGCGCACACTCCGGAGTCGCGGATCGCCCGGCCATAGACGTTGGCCGTTGCGATGTTCGCGTTGATCTGTCCTGACGGCAGCCGGCGCTTGATCTTGTCGCTGATCTGGGTGAACTGGTACCAGAGCCGGTAGATCGAATCCCCGTGGAAGAGCGGCGAATACTCGCTCTGATCCGGGTAGTTGACGATGAACAGCGTGTGCGCGCGGGGATCGAGGAAGGCCGCGGACTGGTCGAGGTTGGCGGCGACCACATCACCGGCTTCCGTCACGCCCGGTGTCGACCAGTCGTCGCCCTTGTCGCCGAGGAAGTCCTGAAAGCCGTACACCTGGGTCATGAGTTCGTCGTACTGGGCGTTGAACCACTGTCACGAGTCACGTTGTGCCGTAATCTGCTCCGGCGTGACCCGCACCTGCCAAAGGTTGTACGGGAATACGGTGTAGTCGGGCGACCAATTCGACGGGTACGGAACGAACACCGGCAACGTCGGGGCGGCGGATTCGGCCCGGCTCACCGGTGCGAACACCAGCAGCCCTGTCAGTAGCACGGCGAATGTTCGAAACATCGCTATGCACCGCCGAATTCGGGGCGCAGGACGGGCGCCAACGCCGCGAGTGGGATATGGGCTTGCACAGTGCCGCCGTCCATCGCCCACTGCATGCGGCCGATCGTGTAGTCCAACGGGGTGTCGCGGCCGACCGGATAGTCGGGCATGTAGAGGATCAGCTCATCCGGTGTGAGCGCCCAGGCCCGGTACCCGCCGGAGTACACCTTGTCCGGGGTCCAGCGGTCCGGGGTGAACGGATAGGTGCCGGGCTGGTGCGGCGGCGGTGCGGCGTCGAGTGCGGCGACGATGAACGGCGCACCCAGGCGTGGGATTTCGGCCCGGTGGTCGACGTCCGGTTTGAACAGGTCGGCCAGTTGCAGCTGCCGTCCGCCGGCGAAGGTGAAGGTGCGGTAGGCGTCGCTGATGATGGGCGCGTTCGGATGTGCGAGGGCGTCGGTACCGACCGTGCCCGAATACATCTCGTGGAACACGGCAGTCATCGCGCCGCCATGCTGGAAGATCTCGAAGTGCTGCTCGCCGAAGCTGTCCTGGACCATCATTTTGGCGGCGGTGCGCCAGTTGTTCATCAGGTTGGTCAGGTACTCCCGGATGACGGGGTTTTCCACCAGGTCGCCGGGCAACGCCATCTTGATGTTGCGGACCGCTTCGCGCTCCGAGATCACCGACGTGCTGCAGAACTGTCCGTCCCACTGACCGCCGAGCTCATCGCAGAACGACGGGGCCGACGCCGACACGGGTGGCGCGGTGGCGATTACCAGCGCAGACACCACCGCCATCGCGCTGCCCAGATTCCGCGGGCGCATGATTACGGCAGCTCGACTTTGCTTGCGCGCCAACGGCCGTCGACGTACTCCATGGTCATCTTGATCCGGCTGCGATCGATGCGCGGATCCGGGACGCTGGCGTTTTGCACCGCCTGGTCGACGAACAGCAACACCACCGCCTTGTCCTTGGTGGCGGATTGCACTGCCGACTCCAGCACCACTCCGTGCGCGGAGGCCTTGTTGTCGATCAACAACTGGCGCAGCTCGGTGCTGGACTGCGAGTACATGTCCTTGAACTCGCCGGTCGCGCCGTCGAGCACGGCCGCGAAGTTCTCGTCGACCTTGTTCGAGTCGATGCTGGTAAGCACTTGCGCGTACTCGACAGCCGCCTGCTGCGCGGCATTGCCGGCTCGTTCCACCTGCCGCTGCTGCCACAGCTGCCAGCCCAGAAAGCCGGAGCCGGCCAGCACCCCGACAACCAGGATGGCCAGTGCGGCGAGTCGGATGCGGCGGGGCCAGTTCGCCTCGCTCTCCGTGCCGGAGGCCGGGTCGTCGGGTGTCTGGTCGTCACCGCCCGATGCGCTTTCAGGCCCGTCGGATCCGTCCGCCTCGTCGGGCGCCGGGTCCGGCGTTGTATCAGGCGTTGCCTCAGTTGTGTCGCTGTCACCGTCGGGCTTCTTGTCGGTGTCGTCGTTGGTAAGGGAGTCGCTGGTAATTGACATCTTCATCTCCTAGCGCGGTGGCTCGATCGGCAGGGTGGGCCCGCCGTAGGGGGTGGGAATGGTGAACCGGCCCTTCGGGGTCGGATCCGTCTGCCGGCCGAGATCGGCACCGGGCGGGGGGCCCGCGGTGTCGTCGCCGGCCGGCCGTGGCGCGTTCTTGGCTCCGCGGACCAGCATCCCGGGGTGATCGTCGCGGCAGTAGGTGTACATGAACGGTTCCGGGTAGTCCGCATTCGACGGTGGCAGGCGCGGCGTTCCGTAGTCGCAGTGATACCGCGGGTAGATGTCGCCGGTGGCCCACAGCCCGTTGTCGTGCATCGCGGTGCCCAGCGCGTCGAGCAGCGAGGTGCGGTAGTCCGGAAACAGTGCATTGAGTGCCGGCACCCGCAGGTACAGCAGCCGGGAGACAGTCGTCAGGTTGCCCAGTAGTTGCACCATGGTGTCGGAGTTGTCGATGAACAGGTTGTCGACTGCGGTCAGCGCATCCGGACCCTGGTTGGTGAGCCGGCGATAGCCTTCGCGCATCTTGTTGATGCCGACAAAGCTGTGCTCCAGATTGTCTGAGGCGACGGCGATTCCGGCGTTCTTGTCGGCGGCCAACGTGAGCACCACCCGGCTGGTCCGCAGCAGGCTGCTGGTCTCCGGCAACACCGAGTCCATCGTGGACAGCAGGAACGTGCCGCCTTCGACGATGTCCTCCAGCTTCTGCGGGCCGGCCTCCGACAGGCTCAGCTCTCGCCG
The DNA here is from genome assembly GCF_001499985.1 of Mycobacterium sp. IS-1556. NCBI lineage: Bacteria > Bacillati > Actinomycetota > Actinomycetes > Mycobacteriales > Mycobacteriaceae > Mycobacterium > Mycobacterium sp. IS-1556. The sequence continues at coordinate 41,788 of NZ_LQIM01000015.1, read as the reverse complement.
GATCAGCTCGAGTTTCTCGGTATCGGTCTGCGCCAACGCCCCGTCTGCGTCGGCCAGCAGCTCGGCGAGGCTGACGGGCACCGTGGCCCTGCCCTGGCCGATGACGGCGCCGTCGGCCAGGAACGGCCCTTGGTCCGACTCCGGCACGAAGTCGATGTACTGCTCACCGGCCGGCGAGAGGCCCGACACCCGGACATCGCTGGACTCCGGGATCTTCATCGTCGATTTGACGTTGACCACCGCGTTCACCCCGGCCGGGGTGATGTCGAGCCGGTCCACCCGGCCGATCGGCACGCCACGCATCGTGACGTCCTGATTGGGCAGCAGGCCGGCCGACTCGGGCAGTTGGACGGTGAGTTGATACTGCGAGGCGAACGGGTTCACCCGCAATGCACCGAGCAGCAGGTAGCCGGTCGCCACCACCAGAACCATGACCAACCCGGCCGCCGAAAGCCAGGCGCGGCGGCGGTGGCCGAACCGGACGAGTTCGACCAGCCGGTCGGCAGTGCTCGAGATCATTGTGGTGCCTCCGCCGGCAGCGGCGCGGGTGCGGGCGGCGGGGCGGGCGCGGGTGGCTGCGGTGGCCCCGCCACGGGCGGTGGCAGCGGCGGCCCCGCCACCGGCCCGAGTGCCGGCAGTGGAATATCGGTCGCCGGTGGCGCGACGGGCAGCGGTGCCGGCGGAGTCGGTGGGCCGGGCGGTGGCCCCGCAACCTCCAATTGCCCCGGCTCGGTCGGGCTGGGGATCACCGGGACCTGCGGCACGCCGGGGCCCTTACCGACGATCTTCTCCTGCAGCCGGTACAGCGTGTACTTGAACGAGCCCACAAGGTGAAACCAGTTGTGCCACTTGGGTCCGTGGAACCCCGGGTCCCCGGCGAAGCCGATATCGGGTATGTGTCCCAGGATCAACCGGTCGATGCTCGCGTTCACCGCGAGCGCGTTGCCGGTCGTCCCCTTGACGAATGGGGGCATCAGCCGGTTGAGCGCATAGAGCGTCGCGTCGGGGGTGAGCACAACGTCGTTCCACGCGCCGGCGACGGTGTTGGCATCGGCGATGACGCTTCGGCCGCTGGCGTCGGTGCCGGCGATCGACGGGAACTTGCGCGCCTGGTCGGACACGTCACCGATCTGCTCGACGAGGTCGGCGATCTGGGTGGTGTGCGCCGCCAGCGTGTCGGTGGCCGGTCGGGCTTCGGCCATCACTTCGCTGATGGTCTGGTTCTTGGCTTCAATCGCCTCGACGAGCCGGGAGGTTTCGGTGATCGCGTTCGAGATCTGCCCGGACCGGGCGTTGAGCGTGCCCAAGGTGTCGTTGGTCTTGCGGATGAGATTGCCGAACGCCTCGCCCTGATCGCCGGTCGCCTTGCCCAGTCCGTTGATGATGTTGGTGAAGTTGCGCACCGCACCGCCGTTCACCAACACCGCCGCCGAACTGAGCACCGATTCCACCGTCGCGGCCGCTGTCGTGTGGTCCAACGGGATCGTGTCGCCATCGGACAGCAGCGGCGCGTTCGGATCGGCGGGAGACGGCGGCTTGATCGCGACGAAAATATCGCCAAGCGGTGTCGCGGACCGTAATTCGGCGGTGCTGCCCCGAGGCAACTGCACTCCGTCCATGATGCGCAAGGTGGTCACCGCCGTGTAGTTACGCGCCTCCATCGACTCCATCTGGCCGACATCGGCACCGGCCAGCTTCACCTTGGCGTTGGCGGGCAGGTTCAGCGCGTTGGAGAACACCGCCGTCAGCCGATAGCCGCCGGACCCGACGCCGGGCGCCGGTAGCGGAAGGCTGGCCAAACCGCCGGTGCCACAGCCGGAAAGGGCCAGGCACGCCGCCGTCGCGAGCGCTATCGGCCACGGCCTGCGGATCGCGGTCGTCATTTCTGTCCCATCGCCGCGAGTCCGTCCAGCATGTGCGTCAGCCCGAAGTCCGGCCCGAAATCCTGCAACGTCCCGGTGCTACAGCCCAGTTGCCGCAGCCCCATCACGTTGCACACCTCTTTGATGAACTGGTTGTCGAACAACACCCGGTCGGTGAGCACCTTGACCCGCAAGGCGCCGTTCTTCTGGTCGACGATGTTGTACAGGTTGTCCAGTGTCATCGGCGCCACGTCGAGGAATTCCTTGAGATCGCGTTCGTGATCGACAGCGGTGTTCAGCACGATGTCGCCGTTGGCGACGAGGTCCTTGATGGCGTCGCGATGAATTTCGAGCACCTCACGGGTGTTGGTCAGAACCTCGTTGATCTTCTTGCCGGTGGTACCGCTGCCGAGGTTCTCGTCGGCCAGGATCTGACTGAGCGCCCGCACCGACGAGCCGAATTCCCGCAGCGTCTCGTCATTCCTGGCCGCCGCCTCCGACAACGAACTCAAGTTCCGGACGATGGTGGTCAGCTGATCCCTGGTCACCGTGCCCCGATCGGCGCTGAGCCGCAGGGCATTCGACAGCTCGCCGAGCGCGTCCTTCATCTGCTGGCCGTTGCCGTCGGCGATCGCGGCGCTGGCGTTGACCACATCGGCGATCGGGCCGTTACCCTTCCCGTCGCCCTTCAGCGAAACCGATAGCTTGTCGAGAACGTCGAGCACTCGGGCGAATTCGACCGGAGTCTGGGTGCGATTCAGCCCGATGGTTGCGTGATTCTGCAGGATGGGACCGCTGCCCGAGTAGGGCGGCGTCAGTTCGATCTGCCGGTCGGTCAGAATCGAGTTGGAGATCGTCACCGCCTGGGCGTCCGCGGGAACCTTGACATCCTTGTCCACGGTGAAACGGACCTCGACGTAGCCGCCCTTGGGGGTGATCTTGGTGACCTCGCCGACCGGCATCCCGAGCACCGCGACGGTGTTTCCCTCGTATAGACCGGCGGCGCTGTCGAATTGGGCGGTCACGGTCATGGCGTCGAGCTGGTCCTTGGTGTAGACCACCGCGACGGTGGCCAACGCCAGACCCACGACCAGTGCGATCGCACCGGCGACCAGCAGCTTGGTCTTGGTGATCCTCATTTGCAGTCCTGGAAGTACTCGATCATGGAAAATTGCTGGGCGCGGCCACTGATGGCGCACATCCACGAGTCGACCAGCAGGCCGTTGGTGGCGTTGAACCCAGCGGCATTGCCGCTGCCGGTGGCATTGGCCAAGCCACGCAGCGCGATTGGCCCGGACTGCAGGATGCTGCGCAGGAAGCCATCGCCGTCGCGGGCGAGCAAAGTGGACAGCTCACGCAGATTGCGCAGCAGTTCCTCGAGTTCCGGCCGGTCCTCGATGACGACGCCGCTCAAAGTCTCGACGAGGTTGGTGAGCGCATCCATCATCGCGTGGAATGTGGCACGCGAGGCGACGAACTCGCCGAGCAACGAGTTGCCCTGATTCACCAGGCTACCGATGGTCGACTGCTGACGACGCAGCGTATTGCTGACCACCTCAGTGGTTTTCAGCAGTTCGCCCAGTTGGTCGCGACGTTCGGCGATGATCGTCGACAGCGTGTGGGTGTTCTCCAAGGCCTGCGGCACCACCGGCGGCAACGTCTTCATCTGCTCGCCCAGGACGGACAGCGTCTCGGCGAACTTATCGGAGTCGACCTGCTCGTAGGTTCTGGTGACGTCGGCCAGAGCCTCCTGCAGATCGTAGGGAACCTCGGTGTGGGTCAGGTCGAAGGTGTCGTTCGGCAACGAGCCCGCACCATCGGGAATCAGGGCCAAATACCGCGAGCCCAGGATCGTGGTGATCTTGATCGACGCCCGCGAATCCTCACCCAGCACCACGTCATTGCGCACCTTGAGCTTGGCCTCGACGTAGTCGCCGGCGAGGTTCATGCTCAATACCTCGCCCACCGGGATTCCGGCAACGGTGACCGGGTTACCGACTTGCAAGGCGGCGGCCTGCAGGAAGTGTGCGGTGTACTGCCGGTAGCCGAAGTTGGCCACCTTGAACAACAGCAGTGTTCCGACGAGCAACGAAACCACCAGAACGGCAACGACACCCATCCAGGTCTTGTTGCGGTTCTCCAGTGGGCGGCGGCGCTTTTTCGTTGGGTCCGCCGTCGTTTGATCCGCCTTCGTTTGATCAGCCATTGGCCATGTTCCTGCACTTCGGGGTATAACGCGCCTTGTTGCCCGGGGTGGCGGCGTCCACGATGATCGGCACCACGTCGTTGAGGCCGGGGAAAAATCCTTGGATGTTCAGGTCGCATGCGTAGGCGTTGGCGAAGGAGCCTTCGCTGGTGATGCGCGCGAAGCCCTTCAGCAGCAACGGGAGGTTGGCGCCGGTGAACGCCAGCTGGTTCTCCAGGCCGACCATGTGCGCCGCGAATCCCGGTTCGCGGGAGACCATTTCCTTCAGTGACGGGTACACCTCGTCGGAGATCGTCGACAATTGCCGCACCACCTTCGCGATCGAACTCATCGACTCCACCAATTCGGGGCGTCGCGCGTCGAAGGTCGACACCACCGTGCGGGCTTCGCCGATGATGTGGTCGAGGTCGTCGTTATGCCGGGCGAGGTTGGCCACCACGACGTTCAGGTCAGTGATCACCTCACCGAGTTGCTCGTCCTGACCGGCGAACGACTCAGTGAGCCGGCCGGTCTGGTCCACCAGGGCGGTGATAGACCCCTTGTCGCCCTGCAGCGATTGGATGACTCCCTTGGTCAGGTTGTCGGCGTGCTTGGGATCGAGCACGCTGAACAGCGGCTCGTAGCCGTTGAGCAGCCGGCCGACATCGAACGACGGATCGGTGCGCTCGACGGGGATGACACTGCCGGGCTTCAGCGGTCCCGGGTCGCCGAGATTGCCCAGCGACAGACCGAGATATCGCTGGCCGACGATGTTCTGGTAAGTGACCGAGGCGACGGTGGTGCCGAGTACCTGCTGGTCGTCCTGCACCACGAACGACACTTTGGCGAGATCGCCGGCCAGCTCGATCTTTTCGACCCGGCCGACCCGGACCCCGGCCATCCGGACGTCATCACCCTCGCGCAGGCCGAAGACGTCGGTGATCATCGCCGCGTAGGGCACGGTCCGGCCGACGACGTCTCGACGCAGCGTGACGTACACCAGCCAGGTCAGCGTCACGGCGACCACCATGAACAGCGACAGGCCGATCAGTGCGCCGCGGTACCTCATCGGGCCTCCTGGTCAAGCGAGACGGTCGTGCCGCGGGCCACCGGTCCGAGCAGCAGCTGCGTCGCCGTGGTGGCCGGTTGGCCGGTGATGACGGAGAGTTGGTTGCGTTCCTGTTGGCTACCAACGGGTCCCACGTTCCCGCCGAAGGCCGCCGGCTGAGCCGGCGATTCAGCAGGAGCCGGCTGAGCCGGCAATCCAGCAGGAGCCGGTGCAGCCTCGGCGGGCTGGGGACCGGCGGGCGGCGGCGGATCCCACGGTTTGGGCGCGACCGGTGCCGGTGGGGACTGGTTCACTACCGGCGGTGGCGTGGGTTCTAGCGCCGGGTTGGCCGATCCGGGTACCGGCGGCGACGGCGAAACTCCCGGTGGCAGCGGCGGATTCGGATCGGCCAGGTTGGGATACGGGTTCACCAGCGGCGGTCCGACGGCGACCAGGTTGCCGTTCTCCCCCAGGACCGTGCCGGGCGGGGGCGCCAGATCCTTCGGCGGCTGGAAGTTCTGTGGCAACAACGTGTCCGGCAACGGCGGCCGGACCGGAACCAACGGCGCGGTGTAACAGCTCGGGCCCTTGAGTTCGCCGTACTGCGGGCAGTCGGCGCGGGTGTAGGTGTAGGTCGGCGTGAACGACAGGTTCACCCGCATGTTGCCGATGTCGCGATCGTGCATCCACACCTCGTCGAAGAACTTGTCGGACAGCTGATTCAGCTTGACGAAGGCCGGCACCCAGTGGCGCGAGGTATCGGCCAGGTTGCCGACCACCGGAGTCAGCTCCGAGGTGATCTTGACCATCCGGTCGGTGTGGTTGTTCAGCGCGGTATGCGTGGTGTTCATGGTGTGGACGCCACCGCTGACCAGCGCGTCGAGCTGGGCCCGCTGCTCGACCAGGACCTGCATCGGTCGCACCGCCTTCTGCAGCGCGTCGAACAACTCAGGTGTGGTCTGCTGCAGTCCCACGGCCGCATCGGTGAGCGCCGACACCGTCGTCGAGTCCGGCTCGTTGGCCACGATCGCATCGACTTCATTGATGAGCCGGTCCAATTGCGCGCCGGCGGCGAGCAGTTGGGTACGGCGATCCTCGGTGGCCTCGTTGACCGCGGCGAGGATGCCGATGGTCTTGTCCTCGCGACCCCGCCCGGTCGCGGCCAGGATGTCGCGCAGCTTGCTGATCGTGGTCTGGAACAACACCGTCGGTAGCTCGGTGTCCTCCGGAATGTGCGCACCCGCCTGAATCGGCGATCCAGGCCTCCCGCCGTGGTCGACGAGTTGCACCGAGGACACCGCAAACACGTTGCTGGGCACCACCCGGGCCGTCACGTTGTTCGGAATCGACGGTGCGTATTCGGGTTTGAGGTTGATGTGGACGAAGTTCGGATTTCCGTGCGCGGCCGGGGTGACACTGTGGACGGTACCGACCAAGACGCCGTGGTACTTCACGTCGGAGCGTTGCGGCAGTCCGTCGCCGACGTTGACGAGATTCGCGACCACGCGCACGAAGGGATCCAGGCGTCCTGTCGCCTTCACCAAAAGGGTCGTCGTAATCAGCGCTGTCACAAGAACAACGACGATCCCCGCACCGATCAACTGGCGATCGGTTGGGCCGCGCCCGCCCAGGTCAAAGGAATTCGCCACCTACCCCCCAAACCTTGCGCCGGCGTCTACGTTCCACAGCGCCATGGTGAGCAGCATGTTGACGATGATCACCACGGTGATGCTGGCCCGCATGGCGTGTCCGGCCGCAACCCCGACGCCCTCGGGACCGCCGCTGGCATAGAAGCCGTAGTAGCACTGGATCGTCGTGGCGATCCAGACGAAGACGATCGCCTTGAGCAGCGAGTACAGGATGTCTTGACCCGACAGCATCAGCGTGAAGTAGTGCAGATACGAGCCGGTCGCACCACCGCTGATGACTTGCACGACAACCTGTGTCGTCAGATAGCTGACCGCCAGGCAGACGACGTAGAGCGGAATGACCGCGATCACCGAGGCCATCAACCGGGTGGTCACCAGATAGGGGATGGGACGGATTGCCAGTGAATCCAAGGCATCGATTTCTTCGGAGATTCGCATGGAGCCCAGCTGCGCGGTGAATCGGCAGCCGGCCTGCGTGGCGAACGCCAACGACAACGCAATCGGGGCGAGTTCGCGGGTGTTCACCAGTGACGAGATGATTCCCGTCGCCGGGCCCAAGCCCAGCAGGTCGAGGAAGTTGTACCCTTCGATGCCGACGAGCGCACCGACGGTGACGCCGAGGACGATCGCCACCCCCGCGGTCCCGCCGCCAACCACCAAAGAGCCGTTGCCCCAGGCGATGTCGGACAGCAGTCGGATGAACTCTTTGCGGTAGTGCCGTAGCGCGACGGGGACCGCGACGACCGCGCGGACGAAGAACACCAGCATGTGGCCGAGCTGCCCGATCGGCGGCACGACCTTCCCGTAGAGGCGGACGAAGGGCGCGAGCAGCGGCGGTACGAACGTCGACGCCATGTCACAGACCAACCCGGGGAAACAGCATGATGTAGAGCTGGCTGATCGCGACGTTGACGACCATGAGGATCAGAATGGACTCGACCACGGCGGCATTGACCGAGTTGGCTACCCCGGTCGGACCGCCCTGAGTAGACAGCCCCTTCTGGCACGACACCACCGCGACGATGGCGCCGAAGACGACTGCCTTAACCAAAGCCACGATCATGTCGCCGGTCGTCGTGAACGACGCGAACGTCGCGACGAAGCTGCCCGGAGCGCCGTTCTGGAAATACACGTTGAACAGGTAGCTGGCGAGGAAGCCGACGAAGCACACCACACCGGTGAGCGCCACGCCGATCATAATCGCCGCGGCGAACCGCGGAACGACCAGGCGGCGAATCACCGACACCCCCATGACTTCCATCGCGTCGGTCTCCTCGCGCATCTTGCGGGAACCGAGGTCTGCGGTGATCGCCGAGCCGACGGCGGCTGCCATCAGGATCGCCGCGGTCAGAGATGCGGCCTGGCGGATCACCGCCAGACCGCTGGCCGCGCCGGCCAGTGACGTGGCGCCGACCTGGCCGGCCAGCAGTGCGAACTGGATCGAGAGGGTCACCCCGACGGGCAAGGCCACCAGGACCGTCGGCAGCACCGCCGTTCCCGCCATGAACGCCGCCTGGCGGACGAACTCCCACCACTGGAAACGTCCGGTGAACAGGTCGATGAACAGGTACTGCAGCGTGCGCGCGCCGATCACGAACTGGTCGCCGACCGTCGCGAGCGATGCCAGGGGGTGACGCTTGACGTAGCCACCGGCCCATGCGCCGATGACCTCGACCCCGTCACCCCGTGTCGTCATGATGAACAGCCATTCACTTAATGCCCTACACCCCTCGTCGGCAGCATTCACTATGGCACCAGGTCGTCGCAGCGTATTCGGAATATCTCCGCCGGAGGACATCGGCTGCCGCCTCAGCAACCTAGCCCCAAAGCGCGGCAGTTGTAACTCGGATGCGACGAGTATGCACATTAACTTAAGCCGAGGCGGGGCTTTCCTGAATACACCCTCCGAGCCGGACCGCTGACGCTGTCACGAGTGCAGGCTCCTTCGATTCGCGTTTCGTGCAGCGGTGTTGCCCGTCGATTTCAGCGTGGAGCGCCGCGGCCGGGCATTTTCCCGGGGACCCGATGACTGAGATTGGAACACGTTCTAGTCTGAGGGCCATGAGTGATGACCTGCTGCGCCATCCCATCCACTCCGGCCACCTGACCGTCGGCGCGCTCAAGCGCAACAAGGACAAGCCCGTGCTGTTTCTCGGCGACACCACGCTGACCGGGGGGCAGCTCGCCGAGCGCATCAGCCAGTACATTCAGGCGTTCGAGGCGCTGGGTGCCGGTACCGGCAGCGCGACCGGTCTGCTGTCGCTGAACCGGCCCGAGGTGCTGATGATCATCGGCGCCGGGCAGACCCAGGGATACCGCCGTACGGCACTACACCCTCTCGGTTCTCTGGACGATCACGCGTACGTGTTGACCGACGCGGGCGTCTCGGCGCTGATCATCGACCCGACCCCGCAGTTCGTCGACCGGGCGCTGGGCCTGTTGGAGAAGGTGCCCAACCTCAAGCAGATCCTGACGATCGGGCCGGTCCCCGAGGCGCTCGCGGGCGTGGCCGTCGACCTGACCGCCGAGGCCGCCAAGTACTCGCCGCAGCCGTTGGTGGCCGCGGACCTGCCGCCCGATCACATCGGCGGGATGGCCTACACCGGCGGCACCACCGGCAAGCCGAAAGGGGTGATCGGCACCGTCCAGTCGATCACCACGATGACGACGATCCAGCTCGCCGAGTGGGAGTGGCCCGAGCGTCCGAAATTCTTGATGTGCACGCCGCTTTCGCACGCCGGCGCGGCGTTCTTCGTCCCGACGATCATCAAGGGCGGCGAGTTGGTCGTACTGACGAAGTTCGACCCGGCCGAGGTGCTGCGGGTGATCGAGGAGCAGAAGATCACCGCGACCATGCTGGTGCCGTCGATGATCTACGCGCTGATGGACCACCCCGACTCGCACACCCGCGACCTGTCCTCGCTCGAGACGGTCTACTACGGCGCATCGGCGATGAACCCGGTCCGGCTTCGCGAGGCGATCCGGCGGTTCGGCCCGATCTTCGCCCAGTACTACGGCCAGTCCGAGGCGCCGATGGTGATCACCTATCTGGCCAAGGGCGATCACGACGAGCAGCGGTTGACGTCGTGCGGCCGGCCGACGGTGTTCGCGCGGGTGGCGCTGCTCGACTCCGACGGAAACCCGGTGCCGCAGGGCGAGGTCGGCGAGATCTGCGTGTCCGGCCCGCTGGTGTCTGGCGGCTACTGGAACAAGCCGGAAGCGACGGCCGAGACGTTTCGCGACGGATGGATGCACACCGGCGACCTGGCCCGTGAGGACTCCGACGGGTTCTACTACATCGTCGACCGCACCAAGGACATGATCGTCACCGGCGGCTTCAACGTGTTCCCCCGTGAGGTGGAAGACGTTGTGGCCGAACACCCTTCAGTCGCGCAGGTCTGCGTGATCGGCACGCCCGACGAGAAGTGGGGCGAGGCGGTGACGGCCGTGGTTGTGCTGCGCCCGGACGCCGATCGTTCCGAAGATGCGGTGGCCCGCATGACGACCGAGATTCAGACCGCCGTCAAGGAGCGAAAAGGCTCGGTGCAGTCGCCCAAGCAGGTCATCGTCGTCGACTCGGTGCCGGTGACCGCTCTCGGCAAGCCCGACAAGAAGGCGGTACGCGCGCAATTCTGGGAGGGTAGCGAGCGCGCCGTCGGCTGAGCCGACAATCGAGCATCAGTCGGCTGAGCCGACATTCCAGCATCAGTCGGCCGACTGTCCGTTCGGCGAGCGACCGCTTTTGTACAGGCGGACACGGCGTGTCGGTGTACAAACACGGTCGGTCGCGCCTAGAGGGTGACGCGGCGGCGGTGCTGCAGGAGCGCCTGGAGGCGGTCAGTCCAGGAGCGCATCGATCTCGGCGGCGAACCGAGCAAGCCGTTCTTGTTCGCTGGGGATGCCCTGCTGCTCCTCGGCGGCGCGTTGCCAGCCCAGCCGCCACATCCGCGCGACGGCCCGGTCACCCAGGCCCGCATACGGGTTGGCGAGCGTGTGCGGAAACGCCTTGCGGCCTTCCCGGTACGCGGTGACCAACCTGTGGGTCATAGCTCTCACTCTCCTGCCCGAGCAGACGTAAAGTGCTCCATTTCGACGGCGTGTCGTGGTCCTTTTGCGTCTGCTCGGCAGAATGAGGAGACCCGGCACAATGGGCGCGTGACGAGCGACCTGCGCGCGACCGTCGATGCGGTGTGGCGGATGGAGGCGGCCAAGATCGTCGCGACGTTGACCCGCACGGTCGGTGACGTCGGGCTCGCCGAGGACCTCGCCGCCGACGCGCTCGTCGACGCCCTCGAACAGTGGCCTAGGACCGGTGTGCCCCGCAACACCGGCGCCTGGCTGACGACCGTCGCCAAACGCAAGGCGATCGACCACTGGCGCCGCCAGGAGAATCTCGACGGCAAGTACGCGGCGATGGCGCGCGAGCTGGAAACCCATGTCCGGGATTTCCCTGAATCCTGGGATCCCGACCGCATCGACGACGACGTGCTGCGGCTGATCTTCATCTCGACGCACCCCGTGCTGTCGCGCGAAGGCCAGATCGCGTTGACGCTACGGGTGGTCGGCGGTCTCACCACCGAGGAGATCGCCCGCGCGTTCCTCGCGTCGACTCCGACCATCGCCGCGCGCATCACCCGCGCGAAGAAGACGCTGGCGGCCGCCGATGTGCCGTTCGAGGTGCCGGATCGCTCGGAGTATCCGCAGCGGCTGTCGGCGGTGCTCAGCGTCATCTACCTGATCTACAACGAGGGCTACTCGGCGTCGTTCGGGCAGCGCTGGATTCGCGACGAACTCTGCAGCGAGGCACTGCGTCTCGGGCGGGTGCTCGCGGCGCTGGTGCCCGACGAACCCGAGGTGCACGGCCTGGTTTCGCTGATGGAGTTCCAGTCGTCGCGGTTCGCCGCCCGCACCGACAGCGACGGCAGGCCGATCCTGCTCGAGGACCAGAACCGCGCGAAGTGGGACCGCGCGCAGATCCAACGCGGCGTCGCAGCGCTCGAACGCGCCGCGAATGCGGTGCAGCGCAAAGGCTCCGGCTGGGGCCCGTACGCGCTGCAGGCCGCGATCGCCGAGTGTCACGCCACCGCTCCGACCGCCGCCGACACCGATTGGCGCCGCATCGTCGTGCTGTACGACGGGCTGGTCCAGGTGTCGCCGTCGCCGGTGGTGCGACTCAACCGGGCGGTGGCGGTGGCGATGGCCGACGGTCCCGAGGCCGCGCTGAGGATCGTCGACGGCTTGACCGGCCTGGACGGGTCATACCTGTTGCCGAGCGTGCGCGGGGAACTGCTGGTTCGCCTGGGCCGCGGGGCCGAGGCCGCCACCGAGTTCGACCGCGCCGCCGCCATGACCGACAACGAACGTGAACGAGAAGTGCTGCGGGACAAGGCCGATCGGATACACGGTTAGCATGGCGTGGTGACCCAGATACGCGCGGTGCTGTTCGACTACTCCGGCACGCTGTTCCGGCTCGAGGAGGACGAGAGCTGGTTTCACGGCATGGCGGTCGATGACCGCGAGGTCGACGGGCACGTGCAGGCCGAGCTGATGCGCAGGCTCACCGCGCCGACCGGCCAGCACGTCGAGATGGGCCCGGACGCGTATCACGCCTGGCTCAACCGCGACCTCGCGCCGCACCTGCATCGCGAGGCCTACCTGCATGTGTTGCGGGAGTCCGGCCTGGCCGACCATCACGCCGAATCGCTGTACGGCATCCTGATCGACCCGTTGAACTGGACGCCGTATCCGGACACCGCCGAGGTGCTCGCGGGTCTGCACCGGCGCGGTGTCAAGACCGCGGTCGTGTCGAACATCGCCTTCGACGTCCGGCCGGCGTTCGCATCGATCGGTGCAGCCGAGTTCGTCGACGAGTTCGTGCTGTCCTACGAGGTCGGGGCCGTCAAGCCGGACGCGGCGATCTTCGAGACGGCGCTGACCCGGCTCGGCGTGGCCGCGGCGGACGCGCTCATGGTCGGTGACAGTGACGAGGCCGACGGCGGCGCCCTCGCGGCCGGCTGCCAGTTCAGCCTCGTCGACCCGCTGCCGACCGCGGACCGGCCCGATGGCCTGCGGGTCGCGCTGTCCGAGCACGGCGTCGCGATCTGACCAATACCGTTACGGCATGGACGCTCGGGGTGCACCGCCGCGGTGGCTGAAGTACGCCAACAAGCTGTTGATGGTGGCGCTGCGCCTCGGGTTGCCGATCTCGCGACACGAATCCCCCGTCGTGCTCACGGTGCCGGGGCGCAGGACCGGTAAGCCCCGCGCGACGCCGATCACCCCGATGGCTATCGACGGAATACGCTACGTCGTCAACGCCTATCCGGGTGCGGACTGGACGCGCAACGTGCGCGCGGCAGAGCAGGTCACGCTGGGCACGGGCCGGCGCACCGAGCGGGTGCGTCTCATCGAGCTGGATCCAGCCGACGCGCGACCGGTGCTGCGGGAGTTCCCGGCCCAGGTGCCCGTCGGCGTCGACCTGATGAAACGCGCAGGCATCCTGAAGTCGGGCAGCCCGGACGAGCTCGAGTGCATGGCCGGCCGCCTGCCCGTGTTTCGCATCGACCCGATCACGTAGCGTCACGGCTATGTCCGACATTCGGTTGCCGTGGTGGCTGAAGTACGTCAACAAGGTGATGATCGGCCTGCAGAAGCTGGGCATTCTCGGCGAGAAGGGGCCCGTCGTACTGTCCGTTCCAGGCCGGAAAACCGGCAAGCGGCGGATGACCCCGGTCACGCCGATGGTCGTCGACGGACACCGTTACGTGGTCGGTGGAGTGCCCGGCTCCGACTGGGCCGCCAACGTCAGGGCGACCGGCGAGGCCACGTTGCACATCGGCCGCCGCAGCGAACGGGTCCGGATGGTGGAGATGCCCGTCGAGGAGGCGCGACCGCTGCTGCGGGAATTCCCGGTCAAGGTGCCCACCGGCGTCGACTTCATCAAGAACGCCGGACTGGTCACCGGGCCTGACCCCGACGAGTTCGAGGCGCTCGCCGGTCGGTGTCCCGTGTTCCGCATGGATAAGGTAACCCAGTGAGCCCCAACCCATTCGACCCGTCCCTGTGGCAACCCGTCGACGGCTTCGGGTTGACCGACATCACGTACCACCGCCACGTCGTCGACGGCGTGAAGCAGCCCACGGTGCGTGTCGCGTTCGACCGGCCGGAGGTGCGCAACGCGTTTCGCCCGCACACCGTCGACGAGCTGTACCGCGTGCTCGACCACGCGCGGATGTCGTCGGCCGTCGGCGTCATCCTGTTGACCGGTAACGGGCCGTCGCCGAAGGACGGCGGCTGGGCGTTCTGCTCCGGCGGCGACCAACGCATCCGCGGCCGCAGCGGCTACCAGTACGCGTCGGGCGACACCGCCGAGACGGTCGACCCGGCGCGCGCCGGACGGCTGCACATCCTCGAAGTGCAGCGGTTGATCCGGTTCATGCCCAAACCGGTGATCTGCCTGGTCAACGGCTGGGCCGCCGGCGGCGGGCACAGCCTGCACGTGACCTGCGACCTGACGCTGGCCAGCCGCGAACACGCCCGGTTCAAGCAGACCGACGCCGACGTCGGCAGCTTCGACGGCGGGTACGGCAGCGCGTATCTGGCCAAGCAGGTCGGCCAGAAGTTCGCCCGCGAGATCTTCTTCCTCGGCAGGCCGTATACCGCTGAGCAGATGCACGCGATGGGCGCGGTCAACGAGGTCGTCGACCATGCCGAGCTGGAGAACGTCGGGCTGGAATGGGCGGCGGCGATCAATGGCAAGTCGCCGCAAGCGATCCGGATGCTGAAGTACGCGTTCAACCTCACCGACGATGGACTGGTGGGCCAGCAGTTGTTCGCCGGGGAGGCGACGCGGTTGGCCTACATGACCGACGAGGCGGTCGAGGGCCGCGACGCGTTCCTGGAGAAGCGCGACCCCGACTGGAGCGCGTTCCCGCGCTACTTCTAGCTGCGATTTCGGTGCTCAAACAGTCGCGACGCGACCGTTCGGACACCGAAACCACCCTTTAGACTCGCGGGTCGTGAGTAAGAACCCGCTGCGCCGGCTGGCCGACCAGCTGCTGCTGACCACCATGCGCCCGCCGATCGTCCCCGAACTACTGCAGTTCCAGCCCGGCCGCGAAGTCGTCGACCTGCGAGGCAAGCGCATCCTGCTCACCGGCGCGTCGTCGGGCATCGGCGAGGCCGCCGCTGAGAAGTTCGCCCGCCGCGGCGCCACCGTGGTGGTGGCGGCGCGCCGCCAGGAGTTGCTCGACGCGCTGGTCGACCGGATCAACGACAACGGCGGCGACGCCTGGGCGCATGCCTGTGATCTCTCGAACCTCGACGCGGTCGATGAGCTCGTCGCCAGGGTCACCGAGGAACTCGGCGGGGTGGACATCCTGATCAACAACGCGGGGCGCTCGATTCGCCGGCCGCTCGCCGACTCGCTGGAGCGCTGGCACGACGTCGAGCGCACCATGGCGCTGAACTACTACTCCCCGCTGCGGCTGATCCGCGGGCTGGCGCCCGGGATGCGTGAGCGGCGCAACGGCCACATCATCAACGTGTCGACGTGGGGTGTGCTGTCCGAGTCGTCGCCGTTGTTCGCGGTGTACAACGCGTCCAAGGCGGCGCTGACGGCGGTGAGCCGCGTCATCGAGACGGAGTGGAGCGGCGACGGAGTCCATTCGACGACGTTGTTCTACCCGCTGGTGCGCACGCCGATGATCGCCCCCACCCGGGCCTACGACGGAGTCGCCGGATTGACCGCTTCCGAGGCCGCCGACTGGATGATCACCGCCGCGCGCACCCGACCCGTGCGCATCGCGCCGCGGATGGCCGTCGCCGCCCAGGCCGTGAACAGCCTCGCGCCGGGTTTCGTCGACATGGTGATGAAACGGCAACGCGTCCAACCGAACTCCTGACATGCCACACCCCGACGTCGCGACCGTCGCCGACATCGCGCGTGTCTACGGCGCCGAACGCCCCGACGCGGTCGCGTTGGTCGCCGGTGACCGAACCCTGACGTTCGCCGACCTCGACGAACGGTCCAACCGGGCCGCGCAGGCGTTCCGCGCGGCGGGTGTCGGGTTCGGCGACCGCGTCGCGTTCATCGAGAAGAACGGTATCGAGTTCTTCGAAGTCGTCTGCGCCCTGTCGAAACTCGGCGCGATCGTCGTGCCGGTCAACTGGCGGCTGGCGCCAGCCGAGATGGCCCACATCATCGACGACGCCGGTGCCCGCGTGATGGTTGTAGGCACCGAGTTCTTCGGCCATGTCGAGGCGATCGAGGACCGGCTGGCGGCCGCCGTCGTCGCCGTTGGTGCACACCCTCGGTGGCCGCGGTTCGACGCCTGGCTCGCCGAGCATCCCGCAGAAGACCCCTGTGTCACAACGCAACCCGACGACGTCGCGTTCCTGATGTACACGTCGGGAACGACCGGCGCGCCGAAGGGCGTGATGCTGACCAACGACAACTACTTCTGTAAGGCCACCGGTATCGCCGAGAAGTGGCGCTTCGACGCCGACAGTGTGAGCCTCGCCGTGATGCCGATGTTCCACATGGCGGGTTCGGGCTGGGCCCTGGTCGGTTTGTGTGAGGGGGCGCGCACCGTCGTGCTGCGTGATGTCGACCCGTCGGCGATCCTCGAAGCCGTTGGCCGACACGGTGTTACGAACATGCTGCTGGTGCCGGTCGTGATCCAGCGGCTGCTCGAGACCCCGGGTGTCGAGCGGACGGATTTCACCAGCCTGCGCGCGATCGTCTACGGGGCATCACCGATCACCGACGACGTTCTGGTCAAGGCGCTCGAGCGGTTCGACTGTGACCTGCTGCAGGTGTACGGGCAGACCGAAACCACCGGCTCCATCACCCAACTCGACCGCCACGATCCCGAACTGCTGCGGTCGTGCGGCAAGCCGTTCCCGTGGGTTCAGGTGCGCATTGTCGACCCCGAAGGCCGCGCCGTGCCCGTCGGCACCGTCGGTGAGCTGTGGACCCGCTCGCGACAGAACATGCGCGGCTACTGGAACAACCCGGACGCGACGGCCGCCACGCTCACCGGCGACGGCTGGCTCAAGACCGGTGACGCCGGCTACCTCGACGGCGAGGGTTATGTGTTCCTGCATGACCGCGTCAAGGACATGATCGTCTCGGGTGGCGAGAACGTGTATCCCGCCGAGGTCGAGAACGTGCTGATGACCCATCCTGCGGTCGTTGACGCCGCCGTGATCGGCGTTCCCGACCCGACGTGGGGTGAGGCGGTCAAGGCGATCGTCGTCCCCGCCTCGGGCGGCGGCCCCACCGAGTCCGAGCTGATCGCCTATGCGCGCGACCGACTCGCCGGGTTCAAGCTGCCCAAGTCGGTGTCGTTCGCCGAGGACCTGCCCCGCACCCCGAGCGGAAAGGTGCTCAAGCGGGCGCTGCGCGAACCGTACTGGGAAGGTGTCGGGCGGCGGATCGGCTGACTCGGCGTGATAGACACGATGCCATGGAGATTCTGGCCAGCCGGATGCTGATTCGGCCGGCGGACTATCAGCGGTCGCTGGCGTTCTACCGCGACGAGCTGGGCTTGGCGATCGCCCGCGACTACGGTGCGGGCACCGTGTTCTACGCCGGACAGTCGCTGATCGAACTCGCCGGCCACGGCGGACCGCGCGCGGGCGGCACGATGTGGTTGCAGGTCCGCGACGTCTACGCCACCGAGAAGGAGCTCTCGGGTCGGGGCGTGCCGATCACGCGGGAGGCTCGCCAGGAACCGTGGGGACTGCACGAGATGCATGTCAACGATCCCGACGGTGTCCTGCTGATCTTCGTACAGGTGCCCGAGACCCACCCGCTGCGTCGCGACTCCCGGCAGTAGGGTCTCAGCGCGACGGCATGGCCAACGGCCAGCCGACCGACGCCAACCGCGACGCAACCTGGTGCATCTCTTCAGGATTCGGCTCCTGGGCGGTGACCCGGTGGATCGCGTCGCGGATCTCGCCTTCGGTCACGGTGTCGGCGGTGGCACCCCTGAGCACGGTCTGCGCGGCGCTGACGACCTCGTCTTCGGTGAGCGACCGCTTCAGCAGGGCGAGCAGCGGGAAGTAATCCTTCGGCGGCACACCGTCCGGGTAGCCGCGACGCAGCCACGAAAGCACGTTGTCCAACACGTTGAGGTTCTCTGCCATGGTGTCGCCGTTCATTTCTCGGGCATGAAGGGGAACAGGTCGATACCGGTGTGGTGGATGATGGTGGACCGGGTGATCCACAGCACCGCGGTGATGATCACCCACCCGACGAACACGAACAGCGCCACGCCAAGGTATTTCCGGCCCGGGTTGGGTGCGGTCACGGTGCCGTCGGCGGCCTCGTCACCCGATCCGCTGGAGAAGGCCACCAGTCCCGTCGCGAACAGCGCGGGCAGGCCCGCCCCCAGCACGAGCCCCACCACCAGCACCTTGAGGATGCTTTCCAGATAAGTCATCGAGTTCCTCCGCTACACCGTCGCCGCGGTCTTGATCTGCGTCTCGCGCAGTTCGGCGGGCACGACGGAGTTGGTGGCGTCGTCCCAGTCGGCGTTGACGTTGTTGTGGTCCACCTTCTGCTGCTGGGCCCGCCACCACATGTAGAACGAGAGCCCCACGAGCGCAAGGAAGATCAGGCTGTCACCGGCGAGGCCGGACCCGGTCAGCGTCTTCACCCCGTGCGAAAGCCAGAACGAAAGCGCGCCAACGAAGCCCGCGGCGGGCAGCGTGATCAGCCAGGCGGTGGCCATCCGACCGGCCACCGCCCACCGGACGTCAGCGCCCGGCTTGCCGACGCCGCTGCCGAGGATCGATCCGGTGGCGACGTGGGTGGTCGACAGCGCCATGCCGGCGGCGCTGGAGCTCAGAATGATTGCGGCCGAGGATGCTTCGGCGGCGAAGCCTTGCGGGGAGTCGATCTCCACAAGCCCCTTGCCCAAAGTGCGGATGACGCGCCAACCGCCGAGGTAGGTGCCCAGGCCGATCGCGACCGCACAGCTGAAGATGACCCAGAACGGCAGGCCGTTCTCCTTGACGTCGCCGCTGAGGTGGCCGGTGGTGATGAGCGCGAGCGCGATGACGCCCATCGTCTTCTGCGCGTCGTTGGTGCCGTGCGACAGGGCGACCAGCGACGCGGTCGCGATCTGACCCCAGCGGAAGCCTTCGCGACGGCGACTCACCGCCACCTTGCGGGTGATCCGGTACACCAGCCAGGTGCCACACGCGGCCACCAGGCAGGCGATGACCGGCGCGGCGACCGCGGGGATGAGCACCTTCTGCGTGATGCCGCTCCAGTTGACGCCGGCGGTGCCGAGCGCGGCGAGGCCCGCGCCGATCAGCCCGCCGAACAGCGCGTGCGACGAACTCGACGGGATGCCGAACAACCATGTCAGCAGGTTCCACAGGATCCCGCCGATGAGCCCGGCGAAGATGATCGTCAAACCCGTCGAGGCATCGATCGACGGCAGCAGAGCGCCGCTCGTGCCGTCCTGCACGTTGAGCACCGACGTGGTCACCGTGACCGCGACCTCCACCGAGAGGAACGCGCCGACGAGGTTGAGGACACCGGCCAACAGGACAGCGGTCTTGGGCTTGAGAGCACCGGTGGCAATCGACGTCGCCATCGCATTGCCGGTGTCGTGGAAGCCGTTGGTGAAGTCGAATGCCAATGCGGTCGCGATCAACAGCACGAGGACGATCAGCTCGGTGCTCACGGCGCTAATTCTGCGGCCACGGCGGCTCTTTCGCCTAATTCATGGCCACTTTCGAGGGGCGTGTCGAGCAGGGAATTCGCGGTCCTGGGCAATCTGTTCATCGATTGTTAACCCGACGGCGGTCGGGTGTTTGCCGACGGCGTCGGACTCGACTTGTTCTTGTTCGGACTCGCACTAGCATCATCCAATCGGCAGCGGGTAAACCCGATGCGACACGCGGGAGGGCACAGTGACGAAGTTTCTGGCCAGAATTGTCGCGTGGATCACAGCGGGTTACCCCGAGGGGGTGCCCGGGCCGGACCGGGTGCCGCTGTTCTCGCTGCTGCGGCGACGGCTCACCGACGACGAGGTGAGGACCGTTGCGATGGAGTTGAAGCGGACGGGCGAGTTCGACGACGCGGACATCGGCGTGCTGATCACGTCGATCATCGACGCGCTGCCCACACCGGAGGATGTCGAGCGGGTGCGCCAGCGACTGGCGGTGCGGGGCTGGCCGCTCGACGACCCGCGCGATCCGGAGGACGACCCATAACCGTCCTGACCCCCGTCGCGGTCGGCTCAGGTACCGCGGCCCTTTCGCTCCTGCCCACGGTGCAGGAGATGCTCGCCGGACGCGCCAGCATCCTGCCGGTGCCCGCCGACGACGAACGCGAATCATCGCTGCTGTCAACGTCATTGCGTGCCGGCGCCGAGATAGACGACGACGTCGCCGTCGTGGTCTCGACATCCGGCACGACCGGAACCCCCAAGGGGGCGATGCTGACCGCCGCGGCGTTGACCGCCAGCGCAGAGGCCACACACCATCGGCTCGGCGGGCCGGGTCAGTGGCTGCTCGCGCTGTCGGCGCATCACGTCGCCGGTATTCAGGTGCTGGTGCGTAGCGTGGTCGCTGGCACCACGCCGGTAGCGATCTCGTCGAGTTTTGCTGCGGATGAACTGGTTTCGGCAATAGCGGCGTTCGGACCCGGGCGGCGCTATGCCTCACTGGTGGCCGTGCAACTCGACAAAGCGCTGCAGGATACGGCGGCGGCGGCCGCCTTGGCGAGCCTGGACGCCGTTCTGGTCGGTGGCGGACCGATGCCCGCCCCACTCGCTGAAAAGGCCGTAGCAGCAGGTATTTCGGTGGTGCGGACGTACGGCATGAGTGAAACCGCCGGCGGGTGCGTGTACGACGGCGTGCCGCTGAACGGGGTACGGGTCCGGATCGTCGACGGAGCCGCGCGGTCGGCGACATCAGACCCTGGCCGGATCGTTCTGGGCGGGGCGACGGTCGCGAAGGGCTACCGCAACCCGGTGGCTCCCGACCCGTTCGCTGAAGCGGGCTGGTTTCGCACCGATGACGTTGGCGCCCTAGATGCCTCGGGACGGCTGACCGTGCTCGGCCGTGCGGACGACGCGATCAGCAGCGGCGGGCTGACCGTCATCCCGCAGGTAGTCGAGACCGCGGTGGGCGGGCATCCGGCGGTCGCCGAATGCGCGGTGTTCGGGGTGCCCGACGAGCGGTTGGGCCAGCGGGTCGCCGTGGCCGTGGTGCTCGCGCCCGGCTGCGACGCGCCCACGCTTGCCGAACTCCGCGGGCACATCGGGTTGACGCTCGACGTCACGGCGGCGCCCCGCGAAGTTCACATCGTCGACGAGTTACCGCGGCGCGGCATCGGCAAGATCGACCGCCGGGCGCTTGCGGCCCGGTACTCCGTCCCGGACTAGACGGTCACGGCGCGGGCTTGAGCGGATCGTGGCCGATAGTCATCAGCCGGTGCCGCCAGTTCTCCTGTCCCGCCGTGGGCTCGAGATCATCACGGCGTTCGGCGTGGATGCGGTCGACCACCTTGCGCATCACGCGTTCGTCCTCGTCGGTCAGGTCACCGCGCCGCTTCTGCAGCACCTCCAGCACCGCGCGGCCGGTCTGCGTGCCGGCCTGGTCCGGCATCTCCTCGGAGTCCTCGCCGGCCGACCGTGTGCGCAACCAGTCCATCAGTTCCCGCGAGGTCATGTTCACCACCCGGTGGAACTCTTCCCAGAGTGCGGGGTCGACGTCGACATGATGGGCCATCACTCTCACCTCCGCGGATCGGCTACCCGGCGATCCGGGGAGCTAACCCGATCCGATGATGGGCGAGCATCATCGAGCATGATGAAGCGATGCGCCGTGAAGTCAGCACCGTCGAGCAGCTGCGAGCGATCGTCGGGCAGCCGGACCGCTATGTCGCCAACAAGGTCAAGGACCGGCTGTCACCGGTCCAGCGTGACTGGCTTGCGCACTCGCCGTTGGGTTTCGTCGCGACGACGGATGCCCGCGGCCGCGTCGATGTGTCGCCGAAGGGTGATCCGCCCGGATTCGTCTACGTCATCGACGACACCACGATCGCGATTCCCGAGCGGCCGGGCAACAAACGTGTCGACGGCTACCTCAACGTCCTGCAGAACCCGCATGTCGGCACGCTGTTCCTGATTCCGGGCCGCGGCGACACGCTTCGGATCAACGGCACGGGCAGAATCCTCTCCGACGCGGACTACTTCGATGCGTTGGCCGTGAAAGGAAAACGACCGATCCTGGCGCTGGAGATCGCGATCGACGAGGTGTTCTTCCACTGCGCCAAAGCGTTTCTGCGTTCGGACGCATGGGATCCGACGACCTGGAATCCGTCGGCGCTGCCGAGCGTTGCGCAGCTGCTCAAGGCGATTCGGTACGACTGGAGTCAGGCCGAACTCGACGAGTACTACAGCGAGGAGAACACCCGCGGCCGCCTGTACTGACGCCCAGGCGATTCGGGTGTAGACACTCGCGGTGAGCGCAACCAACTACACCGAAATCACCAGTCATTAGGGTGGCGGAATGCGGACAGGGCGCAGGGAGGCGGTGGCCGTCGCCGTCGGCGTGGCGCTGGTCGTCGCGGCGTTCGTCGTACCGCACCTGCATCTGGGCATCGTCACACCGCTGATCAACGCGACGCCGAAGCGCCTCCACGACTACGCCGACACCGCCCCGATCTTCGGGTGGTGGGACGCACACGTCGGGTGGGGCACGCTTCCGGCGATTCTGATCGGCGCGGCGGCGGTGCTGTGGGGGCCGTCGCTCGCGCAGCGGCTGCCGTGGCGCGTGGTTCCGTGGATCACCTGGCTCACGGCGTGCGCGTGGGCGTTCTCACTGGCGATGGTCGACGGCTGGCAGCGCGGCTTCGCCGGCCGGCTCACCGCCCGGCACGAGTACCTGCGACAGGTGCCCACCGTCACCGACATCCCGCATGCGCTGCGCACCTTCGCCGACAGAATCCTTGACTATCAACCGGATTCGTGGATAACCCACGTATCGGGACATCCGCCGGGCGCGCTGCTGACGTTCGTCTGGCTGGACCGAATCGGGTTGGGCGGCGGCACATGGGCGGGTCTGCTGTGCCTACTGGTCGGCTCCAGCGCGGCCGCGGCAATCGTGGTGGCGGTGCGCGCGCTGGCCGAGGAGAAGACCGCCCGGTGGGCGGCGCCGTTCGTCGCCGTGGCGCCGACGGCGATCTGGATCGCGGTGTCGGCCGACGGCTACTTCGCGGGCGTGGCGGCGTGGGGTATCGCGCTGCTGGCGCTGGCCGTCGCGCGCACGACCCGGTGGCCGGTGCTGGCGTCCGCGGGCGCTGGTCTGCTGCTGGGCTGGGGCATTTTTCTCAATTACGGGCTGGGTCTGATGGTGTTGCCGGCACTCGCGGTGCTGCTGTGCGCGCCGGACTTGCGGGCAGCGCTGCGCGCGGCGGTGCCGGCGATTGTCGTTGTCCTCGTGGTGGTGGGAATTTTCGCGATCCTGGGCTTCTGGTGGTTCGACGGTTATCACCTGGTGCAGGAACGGTATTGGCAGGGCATCGCCAACGACCGCCCGTTCCAGTACTGGGGATGGGCGAATCTGGCCTCCGTGGTGTGTGCGATCGGCCTGGGCAGCGTGGCCGGGATCGGCAAGGCGTTCGACATCGCCGCGATTCGACGTCGATCCGGCCTGCACATGATCCTCGCGGGAGCGCTGCTGGCGATCCTGTTCGCCGACCTGTCGATGCTGAGCAAGGCCGAGACGGAACGCATCTGGTTGCCGTTCACAATCTGGCTGACCGCTGCGGGCGCGCTGCTGCCGCCCCGGACACACCGTTGGTGGCTGGCGGTCAACGTGGTGGGCGCCCTGCTGCTCAACCACTTCATCCTTACGAATTGGTGACGGCCGTCTACGCCATCCGGCCGGCGGGCAGACGCTAGGACAGCGTCAGGCTCGCGACCACCCGGTTGCCGATCGGATGGACCCTGGTCAACGCCAGCCCGGCGTTCTCGGCGATCTCGGCGGCGCAGTCGATGCCGACCGAGGCCCACTGGAACCAGGGACCGACCGTGCGCGAGGACTCCAGCCGAACCCAGCCGGTGCGGATACCGTTTGTCAGCGCCTCGAACTCGGCGATACAGCGACCGCCACGGCGCAGCAATTCTGCCGCCCTGCGCAGCACCCGCAGCGGATCGCCACCGAGACCCACGTTGCCGTCGGCCAGCAACACGGTCTGCCACCGACCGGTCGCAGGCAGCTGCCCGAACACGTCCCGGCGCAACACCGGAGCACCGTTGCGGCGGGCCAGGCCGACGGCGGTCGCGGACTGGTCGACACCCAGTGCGGGGACACCGCGTCGGATCAGCTCGATCACCAACCGGCCGGGGCCACAGCCGAGGTCGATCGTCGGGCCTTCGCACAGCTCGACGACGGCCCGGTCGAACCGGCCGTCGGCGTGCACACCGCCGATCCAGTTGTGCACGGGCAGGTTTCGCACCTCACCGTCATCGTGGCGGATCCAACAGCGCTCGCCGTCGAGGGCGCGGTCGTAGAGGTGTCCCAGCATCACGCCCGCACCGCCTTGGCCGCATGAGCGAACCGGCTCTGCGGCAGGCACTTTCGCCGCACGACGTCGATGTCGTCGAGGGTGTCGAAGTCCGCGAGCACGTCGACCATGGCGACGTCGACCCCGTCGCTGCGCAACGCCGCGAGGGTCATCGCACCGGTGTCGGGCCGCGACATCGGCACTGTTCGCAGGCAGTCCGCCATGGACGGCCGCGAGACGCCCAGCACCCACCATCCGCCGTCCTCGGCGAGTCCGAGCACCGCGTCGGTGTCGATCAGGCCCTCGCCGCAGTCGGCGAGCAGATCAGCGCTCACCTGCGGGGTGTCCATTCCGATCTGCAGGACCGGGATACCGGTGGACGCGTCGGCGTGCGCGTTCGCCAATCGCTCGGCGAAGTCGGCGCCGCGTTGGGCCAGTACGGTGAAATCGGCGAGGCGGCAGCGTATTTCGTCTCCGCGGCTAGCGCGGTCCAGGTCGCCGGTCATTGCGACGACCCTGCGCTCGACGGGCGCAGAGGCCACGGCGTCGAGCGTGTCGAGCAGCGCGGCGGCGGCGATGTCCGCGGCGGCGGTGGCACCGATCGAGGCCGCGAGGCGGGTCTTCGCCAAACCGGGTACCGGCGCCTTGGCCACGACCAGCACGGTCACCGGGAGCGCGGTCACGAGATCACCCGCCAGAAGTCCAGCGCCGCCACCACGCTGCCGCGAAACGACCCGCTGACCTTCGACTTGCCGCCGGTGCGCGCGCCGTAGTCGACGTCGCGCTCGACGACGCGCCAACCCGCGGCCGCGGCCCGAACGAGCAGCTCGAGCGGATACCCGGAGCGGCGGTCGGTGACCCCTAGTTCGAGCAGCGCATCGCGGCGGGTGACGCGCATCGGCGCGATGTCGTGCACCGCCAGGCCGTGGCGCCGGCGCAGCCGCCAGCACACCGCCGCGGTGCCGAGCCGGGCGTGCCACGGCCACTCCACGCCGGGCACCGGTCGGCGCCGACCGATCGCCATGTCCGCGCCGCGGTCGAGCTCGTCGACCAGTGCCGGCAGGTCACCCGGGTCCAGTGAGCCGTCGGCGTCGAGGACCGCCACGATCGGCGTCGTCGCCGCCACCACCCCGGCATGCACCGCAGCGCCGTAACCGGGGCGCGTCTCGGCGACCACTTCGGCGCCGTGCCGCAGCGCCACCTGCGCGGTTGCATCGGTGCTGTTGTTGTCGACCACCAGCGGCCGGTATCCGGCCGGCATCGCCGCGAGCACGCCGGGCAGTGATTCCGCCTCGTCGAGGCACGGCAGCACCACGGTCACCGGACAGTCGGGCATGGTGTCGAGGCTAACCACCACCCCACTACCCCAACCAGCCGATTGATGACGAATCCGTGACATCGGCGCAGGTCGTGGCCGCATCGGGCTACTCTCGGGAAGTGTGACGCGCGTATTGATCGCCGACGACGACACCGTCGTGCGCGACGTCGTGCGTCGCTATCTCGAACGCGACGGGCTCGACGTGGCGATCGCCCACGACGGGACGGAGGCGCTGCGGCTACTCGGTTCCCAGCGCATCGACGTCGCCGTGCTCGACGTGATGATGCCGGGCCCGGACGGGCTGACTCTGTGCCGCAACCTGCGCCAGCGCGGCGGCTACACGGTCCCGGTGATTCTGTTGACCGCGCTCGGCGAAGAGGACGACAGGATCGCGGGCCTGGAGGCCGGCGCCGATGACTACCTCACCAAACCGTTCAGCCCGCGCGAACTGGCGTTGCGAGTGCGTTCGGTGCTGCGGCGCGCACCCGCGCCCACGACAAGGCTTCCGCTGAACGTCAGCGTCGGCGGTCTGACGGTGTCGACGGCGGCGCGCACGGTGACCGTCGATGGTGCGCCGGTGTCGCTGACCAACCGGGAGTTCGACCTGCTGCTGTTCTTCCTCACCCACACCGACGTGGTGTTCAGCCGCGAAGAGCTGTTGAAGCGGGTGTGGCACTGGGATTTCGGCGATCTGTCGACGGTGACGGTGCACGTCAAGCGGTTGCGTTCCAAGCTCGGTGAACACCATCGGGTGCAGACGGTCTGGGGCCGCGGCTATCTGTGGAGCAGTGAAGCGCGCTCACCGGAAGGGCAGAGCGCCTAGTGCCGACCGACCTTTGGGAGATCATCGGGTTGGCGTTGGCGTGCTCGGTCCCCGTGGTGCTTGCCGGCGCGCTGGTCATCCGCCTGGCGCGGTCCTGGTCGCTGGCGGTGAGCATGGTGGCGCTGGTGCTCATCCCCGTGTTGGCGACGTTCACCGGCGTGCTCGGCGCCAGCGGTTTCATGATCACCGAGACCTTCGAGCAGACCGCGATCGTCTTGGTGATCGTCTCGGTGGTGACGATCCCCGCCGCGGTGATGCTGGCGCGCTATCAGGCCCGCCGCACGGTGTGGGAGCAGGAGATCCGCGAGTCCGAACGGGCCGCCGAACAGTCGCGTCGCAGGCTGGTCGCGTTCGTCAGCCACGATCTGCGCACCCCGCTGGCCGGGATACGGGCGGTGTCCGAGGCGATCGCCGACGGTGTGGTACCCGACGCCGAAGTGCGGGTGCACGCGAAAACCATTGAGCACGAGTCGGTCCGACTGTCGGAGATGGTCGACGACCTGTTCGAGATGTCGAAGATCAACGCGGGTGCCGTCCAGCCCGTGTTCGACAAGGTTGCGCTCGACGAGGTCGTCGACGATGTGCTGACCGCCCACCGCATCGCCGCCGAGCGCGCAGGTGTGGCGTTGACGGTCGACCTCCCCGCGACGCCCGTGCGGGTGCTGGGCAGCGACCGCGCCCTGGTGCGGGTGTTGTCCAACCTGGTGGCCAACGCGATCGCGCACACGCCGGCGGGGGGCCGGGTGTTGCTGGCGCTGGGGTCCGACGAGAACGGCGCGTGGGCGCGCGTCGACGACACCGGTGTCGGTATCGACGAGGCGGATCTGCCGCGGGTGTTCGACGTCGCGTACCGCGGCTCGAACGATCGCGTGCCACGGGCGGACTCGTCACTGCCCAGCGGCTCGGGATTGGGGCTGGCGATCGCCGCGGGCCTGGTGCAGGCACATCGCGGCACGCTGTCGGCGCGCAACCTGGGCACCGGCGCTCGGTTCGAGGTGCGGTTGCCGCTGGCGGCGGACTAGCACGCCATCTCTCGCGGGATCCAGTCTTGTTTTTGAGTGATCACTCAATTAACGTCGGTAACTCAAGACCGAGTAGGAGGTTGCGATGGCGACGAGAAGTGCCGACAGGGCGGTTCGGAAGTTCAAGCTGGAACGGCAACTCGGCCGGGTCCTGATGAATCCGGTGGTCGCGGCGCTCGACCGCGTGGGCATCCGGTCGTCGCTGGTGGTCGATCTGGAGACGATCGGCCGCAGGACCGGCGAACCCCGCCGCGTGCCGTTGGCCGGCCGCGCCGACGACGCCGGCGTCTGGGTGATCTCTCAGCACGGCCGCCGCGCCGGCTGGGCCCACAACATCGCCGCGAACCCGAGGGTGCGCGTGCGCATCAACGACGAATGGCGCACCGGCACCGCAACGTTCGAGCCCGAGGACGATGTCCGCGCACGGGCCCGCAGCTTCGGCGGAGCGGGCAAGCTCAGCCAGTCGGCCACCGCGTTGACGATGCGCGCGATGGAGAGCGATCCGATCTCGGTACGGATCACCTTCGCCGACGAGTGATTTAATCGGGCAGCGAGTTGCTCAGGCGTTCGGTCGCGGCGACGTAGTCCTCGATGAACTCCCGCACGACTTCGCGAGCGGGTTTGACCTTGTTCATCAGCCCCACGCCCTGGCCGACGAAATACGTCGCCAACGCCTGGGCACCCGGATGGCCCTGCGAGGCGAGCACGTCGATCCGGCGGATGACCGGCTCGGACAGCATCGACTGCAACGGCAACGGCAACGGCCGCTGACCGCCGTCGCTCGGCAGCCACGCTTGCGTCCAGTCCGAAACGAGCTGGCGCGCAGGCTTTCCCGTCCTGCCCGCCGAACGAACGGTATCGCGCGACGTCGCGGCCAGGAACTTCTGCTTGGTGTACGGCGCGGTCTCGGCCTCTTCGGTGGTGAGCCACACCGATCCGGTCCATGCCCCGTCGGCGCCCATCGCCACCGCCGCCGCCATCTGCCTGCCCGTGACGATCCCGCCCGCGGCGAGCACCGGAACCTTGGACCCGGCAGCCGCCACAGCCGCCACAGCCTCGATGACCTCGGGGATCAACACCAACGTCGTCACCTCGCCGCAGTGCCCGCCGGCTTCGGTGCCCTGCGCCACGATCAGGTCGACGCCGGCCTGCACCTGTTTCACCGCGTGCTCCTTGGCCCCCACCAGCGCCGCGACCGGGATGCCGTTCTCCTTGCCCGCTTCGATCATGTAGTCCGGCGGAACACCGAGCGCGTTGGCGATCAGCTTGATCGGATGGCTCATCGCCACGTCGAGCAGATCCTTGCCGGTGTTGCCGGACAGGATGGGCGGACCGGTGCGCGGCGACGCCTCCGGCTCGATGTCGTGGGCCGCAAGCAGTTCGGCGATGAAACCGCGGTACTCGTCGGGGATGCGGGCGGCGAGGTCGCCAGTCGACAGCTTCTCCCCCTTGCCCTCGAACTTCGCGGGCACGATGATGTCGAGGCCATACGGCTTGCCGCCGACATGGTCGTCGATCCACGACAGTTCCTGGTCCAGCAGCTCGGGGGTGTAGGCGGTCGCGCCCAGCACGCCGAAACCGCCGGCGTTGGTCACCGCGGCGACCACGTCACGACAGTGGCTGAAGGCGAAGAGCGGAAAGTCGATACCGAACTGTTCACAGATGGCGGGCTTCACGCCACCAGTATCACTAAGTCAGACCTGTATCCGAGAGAAACCTCCGGATCTCGTCGAGCATCTGGCCGCCGACGAGCAGCTCCGGGTCGTTGTGTCCGGCGCCCGGCACCAGCACGTAACGCTTCGGCTCGTTGGCGGCGTCGTACAGCCGGCGGCTCATCGACTCGGGCACGATGTCGTCGCGAGCCCCCGCGATCACCAACAGCGGTACCCGTACCGACGCGATGCGGTCGATCGATGGGTAGCGGTCGGTCAGCAGCCAACGCACCGGCAGCCACGGATAGTGCACCGCGCCGACATCGGGCAGCGAGGTGAACGGTGAGCGCAGCACCAGCGAGTGCGGCGGCCGTTCCACGGCGAGCCCGACAGCGACTGCGGCGCCGAGGGATTCGCCGAAATAGGCGATCTTCTCGACGCCCGGCTGCGCGGCCAGCCAGGTCTGCGCGGCCCGCGCATCGGCGGCCAGGCCCTCCTCCGACGGGCGGCCCGCATTGCCGCCGTAGCCGCGGTAGTCGAACAACAGCACCGAACAGCCCATCCGATTCAGCGCCGAGGCCAGCGGCACGCGCATCGACCGGTCACCCGCGTTGCCGTTGAACACCAGCACGGCGGGAGCGTCACCCTTGACCGGGAAAAACCAACCCGCCAATCGGATTTCGTCGTCGGTCTCGATCACGACGTCCCGCCCGTTGGGCAACATAGTGGCGGCGGACGGCAGCGGACCCGGCGACGGGAAGTAGATCAACCGCCGCTGCTGGGACCACAGGAGACCGATCAGACCCGCCGCCACGAGCGTGACGATAACGAGTATGCCGACCGGCCGGCGCATCAGGCCCGCAACGGCGCGAACGCGAACTCGCGCAGCCCGTCACGTGGGTCCACCGCCGCGTGGAAGCCGAGCAGCCGAGCCGCTTTGGCGGGGTCCGCGACGATATGGCGGACGTCGCCGCTGCGGTACTGCCCGGTGACCACCGGCGGCGCGTCACCGCGTGTTTCGCACAGCTCGGTGGCCACCTCCAGGATCGAGATCGGCCGACCCGAACAGACGTTGAACGCGCCGAACCCCTCCAGCCGGGATTCCACGGCCACCACGTTGGCCGCTGCCACGTCGTCGACGTGGACGAAGTCGCGCATCTGCCCGCCGTCCTCGAAAACCCGCGGTACGTCACCTGATTCGAGTTCCGACCGGAAGATCGCCGCCACCCCCGAATACGGGGTGTCGCGCGGCATGTAGGGGCCGTAGACGTTGTGGTACCGCAGGGCGGTGACGGCACCGCCGACCGCCTCGGCCCACGCCAGCGCGTAGTGCTCCTGGGCCGTCTTACTGGCCGCGTAGAGGCTGCGGGGCCGCAGCGGCGCGTCCTCACCCACCAGCCGCCACTGGACCAACGCCCCGCACAGCGGGCACCGGTGCTCGAACACGCCGGCGTCGAGGTCGGCGCGGCTACGTGGGTGCGGGTCGACCGGCCCGTGTTCCGGACAGTCATAGCGGCCCTGGCCGTAGACGACCATCGACGACGCCAGCACCAGCCGCTGACAGCCCGCCGCGAACATCTCGGCCAGCAGCACCGAGGTGGCGTAGTCGTTGTGACTGGCGTACGACGGCGCGTCGGCGGCGTTCACGCCCGCTCCGACCACCGCCGCCTGATGGCACACCACGTCGACGCCCTTCATCAGCGGCGCCAGCGCGGACGCGTCGCGAATGTCGAGCACCCGGCAGTCGGCGGGCGCCTCGGCGCCGGACCCGTGGGCGGCGGGCAGCATGGCGTCGACGGCGATCACGTCATGGCCGGACTCGCGCAGCGCCGCGTCGACCCGGGCGCCGATGAAACCGGCCGCGCCGGTCAGCAGGACTCTCACGGGAGTTCGAACGGCAGTCGGACGCCCTCATGCGCCAGGCAGTGCGTACAGGAATTGACCTGGGCTGTGCTTTCTATCGCCTCGTGCACGAGCTTCTTGAACGGCACCATGTTGCGCTCGAATTCGGCGAACACATCAACCGTCCGCACGCCGGCGCCGGCTTCGATGCCGGCGTCCAGATCGGTCACCAACGCTATTGCGGCATAACACATCTCGAGCTCACGCGCCAGCGCCGCCTCGGGATAGCCGGTCATGTTGACCAGGGTGAAGCCCTGGTTCGCGAACCACCGGCTCTCGGCGCGGGTGGAGAACCGCGGCCCCTGCACCACCACCATGGTGCCGCCGTCGACGACGCCGGGCAGGTCGGCGGCCGTCGCGCGCAACGTCGGGCAGTACGGGTCCGCGAATGCGACGTGGATGCCGCCCGAATCGAAGTAGGTGTCGGCGCGGCCGCTGGTGCGGTCGACGAGTTGGTCGGGCACCACCATGGCGCCCGGCCCGAGCTCGGGTGTGAGGCTGCCGACCGCGCACGGACCGAAGATGCGTCGCACGCCGAGTGTGCGCAGCGCCCACATGTTGGCGCGGTACGGCACCGTGTGCGGGGAGAACTCGTGGTTGACGCCGTGCCGCGGCAGGAACGCCACTTCGTGTTCGCCGACGGTGCCCACGGTGATCGGGGCGCTCGGCACGCCGTACGGGGTGTCGAGGTTGACGCTGCGCGCGTCGGGTCCGAAGAAGCTGTAGAAACCGCTCCCGCCGATGACTCCGAGCACGGTCTAGGTGGGCGGTTGATCGTCGACTTCGTCGAGCCGTTGCGACGCGAGGCGCACGGTGTCGCGGATCTCGAACGCGTCGGTGGCGAAGCCGCCGACGGCGTTGGCGACGTCCTTGACCGCGGTGGTGATGATCGAGACCACCTCACCGACGGTCGAGACGCCGGAGTCGAAGATCTCCTGCACGGCGTCCTTGCGAATCTCCGCCTTGCTGAGTCGGTCCTCCATGCGCTCAGTCTGCCACGGTCCGGGCCCGTGGGAGACTGGCGCTCGTGGCCACATTCGCCCAATGGGTCGAAGGCGCGCGACCGCGCACCCTGCCCAACGCGATCGCGCCGGTGATCGCGGGCACCGGCGCCGCGGCCTGGCTGCACGCCGCCTGCTGGTGGAAGGCGCTGCTGGCGCTGGCTGTGGCCGTCGCTCTGATCATTGGGGTGAACTACGCCAACGACTACTCGGACGGGATCCGCGGCACCGACGACGTTCGGGCCGGCCCGCTGCGGTTGGTCGGGTCGAAGGTCGCCACGCCGAAGGCAGTGCTCACGGCCGCGGTGGTGAGCCTGGCCCTGGCGGCGGTGGCCGGCCTGGTGCTGGCGGCAGTGAGCGCGCCGTGGCTGATCGCGGTCGGCGCGGTGTGCATCGCGGGGGCGTGGCTCTACACCGGCGGCAAGCGGCCCTACGGCTACCTGGGGCTGGGTGAGATCGCGGTGTTCGTGTTCTTCGGGTTGGTGGCCGTGCTGGGCACGCAGTACACGCAGGCGCTGCGGATCGACTGGGTGGGCGCCGCGGTCGCTGTCGCGATGGGCGCCATGTCGTCGGCGGTGCTGGTGGCCAACAACCTGCGCGACATCCCGACCGACAAGGAGTCCGGGAAGATCACGCTGGCCGTGCGACTCGGCGACGCCCGCACCCGGTTGTTGTATCAGGCGCTGATGGCCGTCGCGTTCGCGTTGACGTTGGTGCTGATGCTTGCGACGCCGTGGACGGCCGTCGGCTTGGTGGCGTTGCCGCTCGCGGTGCGCGCGGCCGCGCCGGTCCGGAAACGCCTCGGCGGCAAGGAGTTGATCCCGGTGCTGCGCGACACGGGGCTGACGATGCTGGTGTGGGCCGTCGCTGTGGCGCTGGCGCTCTGGCTGGCTGGGGATGTTCTTTGAACGGTCCTATGGGCGAGATTGCAATCAGGGCTGTGGAGTAGGCGGCTCATGGCCCAACAACCCTGACTGCAATCTCGGCCCTAGCCGGAGGAGGCAGTCCCTGTACCGGCCTACGCAACGGTCGTCGGGGCGTCGGCGGCCTTGACCAACCGGACCTCGGGCCGGGCTGGCACCGCATCGGCGAGGAACCACCGGAACGCCAGGTTGCCGCGCGGATAGTCCACCGTGGTAACCGAATTCGGGTGTGCGGTCATCCCGCGGGAGATGACGACCGTGACCGATCCGTCGGAGTTGGGCACCGCGCTGTAGCCGTTGACCGATGTCCTGGCGTCGGTGACGCCGGCCATGAACTGGTTCCACACCACCAGGTTCCAGAACCGGCACGCCGGCGGCCGGTGCGTGACGACCAGCGCCTCGTCCTCGGAGAGCACGAAGCTGCCGTAGGCGTAGCACGCATCACGCGCGGACCAGCCGAAGTTCGCGTCGGGCACCTGGTACGGCTCGGCGAATTGGTTTGCCACTTGAGAGATTTCGTGGCCGACCGTGTGATGGTCCTCGCCCCGGACGCCGACCGCCAGCGGCACGATCGCGAACATCGTGCGCAGCCACGCCGCACTGGCCCGTAGCGCGGCCGCGGTCTCCGCGTCGCCGTGGCGGATCGGGTCGGGCTCGTCGAGCGCCTCGATCCGCCACGCCACCGGCCTGCCGGTCAGCGGGTCGGCCTGGTAGTCGCGGGTCACCAGCACCACGCCGTCGTCGGTGGGCCCGTAGTCGAACGAGAAGTTGCCGTCGCGGTCGATGTCGAGGTCGTCGTCGCGGACGATGGCCACCACGCGGTCGGACCACGCGCCGGGTGACGGCTCGTTGTAGGCGGTCACCGAGAAGTACACGCTGTCGCCCTTGTTACCGCTGATGCGGTAGCGGCGCTTCGGGTCGACCGGGCACATGAAGTACCAGGCGTCGGTATTGTCGCCGCCCCAGCGGCGGTCGCGACGGAACGGGGTGTTGAGCTCGACCCACTGCGGCCGACTCGGCTCGGCGAACAGGTAGGTGTCGAACGCGACCCCGAGCGTGGTGGCCAACATGCGGTAGCCGTCGGCGACGTGGCGGTCGTCGGCGACGGCGCGATCCCCCTCGATGAAGCTGCGGTCCAGCCCGCCGAGTGTGTCGAGCAATTCGTGCCACGCCTTCGTGGATTCGTGGTCGGTCATGCGCTGAGTCCTCTCGTGATGAATTCGGCGGTGCAGTCCACCCATCCGTCGTCCAGACCGTCGCCGCGGGTGATCAACGCCATGAACGTCATGCCCGCCACCGCCTCGACGACCTCGGCGGCCGATACGTCGGGCCGGACTTCCCCCCGCGCGACGGCCGCGTCGAGTCGGTCGGTCAGCCCGCGTGACAGCACGTCGGCGAAGCGTTCGAGCAGCGCCACATGCAGTGTCGGATTCGCGGCCATCTCACCGACCAGCCCGGGGAGTGCGGCGCGGGCGGCGGGAGTGGTCAGCACGCCGGCCGTCCGGCGGACCATTTCGCGGATGTCACTGGGCAGCGATCCGGTGTCGGGAAGTTCGGTGGCGGTGCTGACCGGAAACACCGCCTCGTGCACGACGTGCGCCTTGCCCGGCCAACGCCGGTAGATCGCGGGCTTGCTGGTTCCCGCCCGACGAGCGATCGCCTCGACGGTCAGGTCCGCGTAACCGGTCTCGCTGAGCAGCTCGACCGTCGCGCGCAAGACGGCGCCGTCGATGCGTTTGTCACGAGGTCGCCCGATTTCCGTCATCATTACGAAACTGACAGTAACATAACTCGCTGTGACCGACACCACAGCACCCGCGCCCGTCGTGCTCGACGACCTCGCCGAGCCCCGCTTCCCCGCCGAGATGGAGCCGCTGCGCGAGATGATGGCCGCGATGGCGCCCGACTGCCCGCTCGACGCCGACGCGCTGCACGCCAAGGCCAGCGCCGAGACCGGGCTCGACGACTTCGGAGCGGACGACTACCGCGAGCGCCTCGACGTGTTTCTCGCTGCGCTGCAGGAGATCCGGGGTCTTCACGATGCGGGCGTCGTCAACTTCCACACCCAGCTGTTGCAGTGGCTGAAGAACCGTCTGCTTCTCACCGACCTACTGACCCGGCATCCCGAGATCCACGAGATCGAGCTGGCGCCGCCGGTCGTCATCGCCGGTTTGCCGCGCACCGGCACGACGCATCTGCACAACCTGCTCGCCGCCGGGCGGACCTTTCGGACCATCCCCTACTGGGAGAGCAATGAGCCGTTTCCGCTGCCGTCGGAGGCCGGCATCGAACCGGACCCGCGGCGCACCCGGATGGACGCCGCGGTGGAGTTCATGAACGCGGTGATGCCGCACTTCGCGCTGATGCACGAGATGACGACCGACCACGTGCACGAAGAGATCCAGCTGCTGGCCAACGACTTCTCGTCGATGCTGTTCGAGACGCTCGGACACGTGCCACGGTGGCGCGACTACTACCTGAGCCACGACCAGACACCGCACTACGAGCACCTGGCCACCCAGTTGAAGGCGCTGCAGTTCCTGCGCGGCGGCAGGCGCTGGTTGCTCAAGTCCCCACAGCATCTCGAGCAGTTGCCTGTGCTCGACCGCGTGTTCCCCGGCGTGGTGGTGATCGCCACCCATCGCGATCCGGTGCCGGTGGTGTTGTCGATGCTCGCGATGCTCACGTACTCGGCGCGGATGCACTGCGCGCCGGTGCCGGTCGAGCAGATCGCGGCGTGCTGGGTGGACCGGCTCGAGCTCATGCTCAACGCATTGATCCGCGACCGCGATGCCATCGGGCCACAGCGCTCGATCGACGTTCGCTTCGACGACTTCATGGCCGACGAAATCGGCACCGCCGCAAGTGTTTACGAGCTGGCCGGTGAGCCACTCACCGATGAGGCACGCGCCGCGATGGTCGACTATCTGACCGGACACCAACGCGGCCGGCTGGGCCGGGTCGCGACGTCAGCGGAGATGTTCGGGCTGGACCCCGAAGACCTGCGACGGCGGTTCGCCCCCTACGTCGATCGATTCCTGGCTTAAGCGGCCTCGTCGAGCAGTCCGACGATTTCGGCGCGCAGCCGATCCACATCGACGTGCTCGGTGATCAGCCCGACGGCCGAGCGGTCACCACTGCGCAGGATGCCCAGGACCACGTGTTCGCAGCCAATCGTCGAATCCTTGTGCGCCAACGCTTCTCGCAACGCGAGTTCGAGCGCCTTCTTCGACGCCTTGGTGAACGGAAGGTGGCCGTATCGGCGCCTGCGCCGACCCGACTTGCGCAGCGCATTGTTCCAGGCGTCCTCACCGAAGGTGCGAGCGATCTTGTCCCGAACGGCGTGCAGGTCGATCCCAATGGCGCGCAACGCTTCTGCGTCGTCCTCGAATGTCGGGTCGTCCGCGTCATCGGACGGTTCCAACCGGCCGCGGACCGACTCGGCGGTCAACCCGTACGAGCCGAGCAGTCCTGACAGTCCACGACCCGCGCTCTGCAAGACGCCCACCAACAGGTGTTCGGGCCGGATCTCTTCTGCGCTCAGCTCACGGGCCTCCTCCTGCGCCAGCACCACGGCGACGCGGGCACTACGGGCGAATCGCTCGAACATCGTCATACCTTCCGGTTGTATTTCTTGTGCACGGCCTGTCGGCTGACACCCAGCGCGGCGGCGATGTCCTGCCAACTCCACCCCCGCTCGCGGGCGTTGGCGACGTGAATCGCCTCCAGTCGTTCCTGCAGTCGCTGCAGCGCCCGGATCGCACGCAGCCCGTCGGCGGGTTCCGTGCTGGTGGCACCGTCGAGCATCGCTTCCAACAGGTCCTCATCGGTCATGTGTCAATC
Organism: Mycobacterium sp. IS-1556; assembly: GCF_001499985.1. Taxonomy (NCBI): domain Bacteria; kingdom Bacillati; phylum Actinomycetota; class Actinomycetes; order Mycobacteriales; family Mycobacteriaceae; genus Mycobacterium; species Mycobacterium sp. IS-1556. Next base: position 5,024 of record NZ_LQIM01000015.1, on the reverse strand, counting down.
TTAGTTGACGACAGCTACGTATGACAACCGTGTGTCGATACTCTGGCCCGGGTATCCGCATCCGGCAGCCGGACCCGAAAGGCATTCATGACCGCAGCACGGACACGCATCGACCAGCACGATCTCGCGGAGGCGCAGCGCATCGTCGCCGCGGTCTCCGACGCGTTCTCGACCAAGGTGGTCGGCCAGGAGAACCTCCGCGAGTCGTTGCTGATCGGCCTGCTCGCGGGCGGCCACATCCTCATCGAGAGCGTGCCGGGGTTGGCGAAGACGACCGCCGCGCGCGTCATCGCCGAGTCCATCGACGGCGGGTTCCGGCGTATCCAGTGCACGCCGGATCTGCTGCCGAGCGACATCATCGGCACCCAGGTGTACGAGTCGGCGACCAATTCGTTCGTCACCCAGCTCGGCCCGGTGCACACCAACATCGTGCTGCTCGACGAGATCAACCGGTCCAGCGCCAAGACCCAGAGCGCGATGCTCGAAGCGATGGAGGAACGCCAGACCACGATCGCCGGCACCGAGTACCCGATTCCCGAGCCGTTTCTGGTCATCGCGACGCAGAACCCCGTCGACCAGGAAGGTACCTATCCGCTGTCCGAGGCGCAGACAGACCGGTTCATGCTCAAAGACGTCGTGCACTACCCCTCCGCCGAGCAGGAGGTGGAGGTGATGTTCCGGATGGACGCCGGGCTGTACGACAAGAACCACCGCAGCAGGCCAGTCGCCGGTCTCGACGAGATTCGGCGGCTACAGGACGTCGTGCGTCACATCCACATGGACCGCGCGCTGATGCACTATGCGAGCCAGTTGGTCGGCGTCACCCGCGAACCCGACCAGCACCTGCCGCGACAACTCGCCCGGCTCATCGAATACGGTGCCAGCCCGCGCGCCACCATCGCGTTCTGCAACGCCGCCCGGGCGCTGGCCCTGCTCTCCGGCCGCGCCCACGTCATTCCGGGCGACATCGCCAAGCTCGCCCACCGCGTGCTGCGGCACCGGCTCATCCTCGGCTTCGAAGCCGCCAGCGCCAACGTCACCCCCGAGCTGATCATCGACGCTGTCCTGCAAGCGGTTCGAGTCCCGTAGGGCCGTCATGGGCAAACACCTCACCACGGCGAGGACGCACTTCGGCACCGACACCCGCGGCATGCTCGAAGGCGGCCGCTACGCGCTCGTGCACACCCGCAGCCTGGAATTCGACGATCTGCGGCCCTACGTGCCCGGCGACGACGTCCGCGATATCGACTGGAAGGCCTCGGCCCGCTCCGGCCACGTGCTGATCAAGCGGTTCGTGTCCGAAAAGCACCACAAGGTGCTGATCGTCGCCGACGCGGGCCGCAACATGACCGCGCTGACACCGAGCGGCGAACTCAAACGCGATGTGGCCGTGAACATCATCGGCGCATTCGGGCTCATCACGCTCGGACGCTCAGATCAGATCGGCATGGTGTTCGGCGACGCGCGCGGCTGCGTCAACATCCGCCAACGCCGCGGCGAGACACACATCGAGAGCCTGCTGCACCGGTTCTACGGTCACACCGCGAACGCAGCCGGCCGCAGCGACATCGTCTGTCAACTGGATTACGTCGCAACGCATTACCGGCATCCGATGCTGATCGTCGTGGTGTCCGACGAACCGGAGGTCGACGAACGGCTCAGCGACGCCGTCACGCGCCTGACCGCCCGCCACGACGTGATGTGGGCGACGGTGTCCGACATGCCCGCCGTGGGCACCGCCGCCGACGACCGCGCCGGCTTCGACGTCTCGACAGGGCGTTTCGTTCTCGACACCGCCACGCTGGGCCCACGGGTGGTGGCCGCCTATCGCCGCGGCGAGCAGATGCGGGCGCACCGACTCGACGAGTTCATGACCGCCCACGCGGTTCCGCACACCAGGATCGCCGCCAGCAGCCAGATCCGCTCCCGGCTCGTCGAGTTGACCGGGGTGTTCGCCCGTGCCGGATGACCTGTTGCGGTTCGTCGGCGGGCCGATACCGTACTCGCCGGCATGGTTGTGGCTCGGCGTGCTGCTGACCGCCCTCGTGATCGTCTGGTATGTCGGCGTTTTCGTGTGGACGCTGCCGTCGCGGCGACTGCGCCGCATACCGGCGGTGCGTGCGCTGCACGGCAAGCTGCTGCGCCGCCGTTTCGCGCGGGCGGTGCGGCGTATCGCCGGCCGGCACCGCGACGGTGAGCTCACCGCCGCCGAGGCCGGTGCCGCGATGAGCCGCACCCTGCGCAGTTTCCTCAACCAGGCGACGGGTGTCCGGGCGCAGTACATGCACCTCGACGACGTCGCGTCCGGCGAGTTGGCGCCTGCCGCGCCGATACTCACAGCGCTCGACGACGCGCAGTTCAACGCTGCGTCACCGGTGCGCGTCGGTGAGACCGGCGTCGCGGTCGAGGAGCTGATCCGCTCGTGGCCCTGACCTGGTGGCCGGTCGCGGTCCTCGGTTTCGTTTGCCTTGCAGGCGCTGTCGCGCTGGCCGTGTTGGTGCCGACGAAGTCCTCGCAGCGACAGTTGCGACCGCTGGCGAACACGGCGCGGTTGACCCGACTGCCGGAGTATGCGCGGGTGGCGCGCGCCCGGACCGTGTCCTTGATCGTCACGATCGCCTTGCTGGTGCTGTTGTTCGGGGCCGCGGCACTGGCCAGCGCCCGCCCCAGCGGCTTGTGGTGGTCAATGCAGACGTCCGACGTACCCGAGGACATCATGCTGTGCGTCGGCCAACCGGCCACCGAGCCCACCACCGGCGAGTTCCTGTCCCACTTCGCCGAGCAGGCCAGGGCGTACGGCACTCAGCGCATCGGATTGACCTCCGTCAACCGCCGAGTGATTCCGCTGACCCGTGATCACCCGTTCGCGGTCGAAAAGCTCCGTGAGGCAGCCGCTCTGGCAGACTTTCCGGCCGACAGCGCGCTCTCGCCCGCTCAGCTGTCGGGGAAGCGCAACGCGCTCGCGTCGTTCGCCGCACCCGTCACGTACGTGGACTACGCGCCGAGCGCCGCCGACGTCCTGGCGCTGTGCCTGGCCGGATTCCCGGCCGACGAACCGCCCGACGAGCGCCGGCGCTCGCTGATCTACCTGGGCCCCGGCCAGTTACGCACGGCGGACGAGCCGCGCCCCTCCTTGTTCAGCGAGCAGCAGGTCACGGAGATCGCGCGTGAGCGCGGCGTCCAGGTCAATGCGCTGGTGTCGTCGCCGGGTCCCCTGCGGTCCGTCGTGGAAGCCACCTACGGGCGGTACGCGCCCATCGGGGCGGACCTGGCGGCTCAGTTGGACGGGATCCGCGCGCACCCACCGGATGCCGACCGGTCCGCAGTCCTCACCGGGTTCCGCGGAGACACCCCGACCGTCCCGTTGGCGGTCGCGGTCGCGGTGTCGGCGCTGTTGTGCCTGTCCCTGGCGGTGTTGCGGCGATGACGTTCTCACCCGTCGTACCTCCGGTGCTTCTGATCGCGATCGCCGCGGCCGTGATCGTGCTCCGGCTCATCACCATGTGGCAGTTGGCGCACACCGCGCGGCAGCGATGGACGACGGTGTGGCGATGGTCGGCCCTGACGCTGGCGGTGGTGCTGATGCTGATCGCCGCGGCCCGGCCGGCGATCGGCGGCGGGGAGCAGGCCTCGGTCGAAACCACATCGGGTGACGACGCGACGGCCAACGTGTTCCTGATCGTCGACCGCTCCGCCGACTCGGCCATCACCGATCACCTTGCCGGGCAACCGCGGATCGCCGGCATCCGCGACGACATCACCGCGCTCATCGACCGTTACCCGCGGGCCCGGTTCGCGCTGATCACGTTCGCGTCCCGCTCGTCGCTGGAATGGCCGCTGTCCGAGGACAACTGGAGCCTCAAGCCGGTCGTCGCAGGTGTGCGTCCTTACCCAGACGGCACCGCAGCCGAGGTGAATGCGGCGGCCGCCGCGAATGTCCTTCGCTACCAGCTGATTGCGGCCGGCCAACGCGACCCGGATGCGCAGAACCTGGTGTTCTACTTCGGGTCGGGCGCGCCGTCGTCGCGGGTGCCGCAGGGCGAGTTCGACCCGGTGCCCGGGTCGGTGGACGGCGGGGCGGTGTTCGGTTACGGGGCAACACGAAACGAGCCGGGCCTTCGACGGGTCGCCGATCAGCTCGGCGTGCCGTTCGTAGCGCGCGACGCCACCCGCCCGGTCACCGAGGCGGCGCCCGACGTGAGCGGTGTATCGCCCGCGCAGTCCACCGGCACCGCACCCGACCGCACGGATCTGTATTGGGTGTTCACCATGGTCGCGGCCGTGCTGTTGCTGTTCGAGATCTACCTCACGCTGCGCGAGTTTCGGACCAGCCGCGCGGCCAGCCGGGATGAGGACGTCTGATGCGCGCGCACAGTCCCCGTCCGTCGCGGTTGCGATTGCGGCGCCGGCTGCTGCTGTTCTCGGCTCCCCTGGCGGTCGCGGTGATGGCGGTCGCCTTGAAGCTGATCTCGGCCGTGGTGGCCGGCGAATCGGCGGTCTCGAACTTCGCGCAGCGCGACGCCGATGCGCTGCGCGCCGATGTCGCGGTGATGGGTGTGCTCAACGTCGTCGAACCGGCGAGGGCGCCGTTCGCGGCCGGCGCGCTCGCGGTGCTCGACGGCCGTCTCGACGACGCCGACGCACACTTCTCGGACGCGCTCGGCCATACGCCGCGTGAGCAATCGTGTCCGATCCTGGTCAACCAGGAACTCGTCCGCGAACGCCAAGGCGACATGGACGCCTGGGAGAACCGACCCGACGCGGCCCGGGAGAGGTACCGCAGCGCGTTGGCCGTTGTGGAGAACGCGCCGGCGGGATGTTTCGAGGCCAACGCCGATCCCGATCCCGAGCGCAGGGCCGTCCGCAACGACGCGGCACCGCGGCTGATCGCCAAGCTGGCCGGTCTGACCGCTCCGCCGCCTGTTCCGCCGCCTGCGCCGGTCCCCCCCCCGCCGCCGCGCCACCGCGAGCATCGCCGCGTTCGACGAAGGTCGAACGGGACCGGGCGCAGCTGCAGGCCCGGC
>NZ_LQIM01000014.1:0-54551 GCF_001499985.1 Mycobacterium sp. IS-1556 | reverse complement strand
CCCGCCCTTCTCGGCGGAGCCACACGGGTGGGGAATTTCGATGAGCGTCAGTGGGGAATTTCAGCGAGCGCGGTCAAGGTCACCGGTTTCAGCGAAACCTTTCACCACCAGCCCAGTCACGCCGACGGTTTCGCGGATCGCAGGCTCACCGGCGGCGCCCCGGCGTCTCACTTCCTCTCAGGCGGCGAACGTTTGCAAGCGCTTTCGGCAGGCGTCCGCTTCCGGGCAGGACCAGTCGGCGATCAACCAGCTGTATTCCGAATGTGCACACCAATACGGGGTTTCGCAAGAAACGCTGCGCGCTGTCGTAGCGGAAGACTTGAACCGCCACCGCAGCGCGTACGTGGCCAAGCGAAAATCCTCCAAGCGCGCGGCCGAGGTCAGTCGCCCTCGCCCGCGAACCGGCAGCCTTCATCCGGAGGTAGACGCTGTGAACACCGAGGGCGTCGTCGACCTCATCGTGAACATCGATGCAAGCCAAGACGATCCGGACGAAGTCAGAGCCTCGGTGCAGGACTTCATCCCAAACGATGCCGGACGCTACGGCTATCTCGCATGGCGCTACTCCGCGGCGCACCGCCGCATGTACCCGGGCTTGTCGTCAAGAACAGCTCATCACAGCCTCGCGGTCATGGCGCACGTAGTCGACACTGAAAAACAGCTCGTCGACCACATCATCCTCGCCCATGGTCCCGTTCTTGAACAGCCGGGCCTGGCAAAGCGTGTGCTCGAAGCTAAATTTAGCGACCTCACCGACGTCGACGACATCGGACGCTCAGCAGCCGATGAGCGGCGCCGCGTGCGGGCCCGGACTGACTTTCTGCAACTTGCTCTCGTTCTCGCCATCGCGAGCCCGGACTGCGACCAGCGCCTGTGGGACATCCTCGACAGGATTCGGCCGCCAGCACCAAACCAACTCGTGGAGACAAGCGCAGCGCTGGAGTTCGCCATTGCGCGGCTCAACGAGCTCATCGCGGACGTCGAAACGCTTTTGACCGCCGACGAAGCACCGCTCAGCCAATTCCTCCGCCAAGCGCATACAGAACTGGTCGCCCTGCACGCGGGACGGTATGACTTCCTTCGGCAATTCCGAGACATCGCCTCCACCGTGAAGACTCCACGCCGGACGGACTACGGACTGCCCTTCGCGGTGCTGCCCCGCGGTGAGCAGCTGCGAAGGTTTCTCGACGGCGTGCGGTCCTCTGGGCGCTATCGCGGCCGCCAGGTCGACGAACAGCGGGTCACGGTCTTGGAGGACATCGAGAAGCACTTCGGCGCCGACCGGTGCGAGTGGCATGAACGGGCCGCCTCGTCCAGCGGTTTCGACAACCACTATGTGGTCTTGAGTATCAAGTCCGCCAACGATTCTGGGGATCATGCTGTCGCGATCAGTCCGCTGGCCGGCGAACATGCCACCTATGTCGTGCGCAGCGACTGCGCGCAGGCGAGCTGGATGACTGTCTTAGCACAGTCGAAGCCCGATGCGCGTGAGCTAGGTGCACTCACATTTCACTTCACCGGTACCGATCCGTATAGCCTGATGTGCGCCAAGGTGGTCGAAGCCCTGGAGTGTCCGCCGCAGGAATTTCTGAAACGGACTGCCGCAGCGCGGAATTCCCGCCAGGAACGCCAGTCCTGAGGACTGCGTATCGATGGTCTACTGTCGCGCCGGAGTTATTCTCGGCTGCGTCAACCCGGATAGCGACAGGATGCGTCACGGATCGGGCATACACAGGAACCGGGCAAGGCTGTTGACATCCACGCTCACCGTACGTGTCTTCCGGGTCGTCACGGGGGACACCTACCGTCACTACATGGCGCTGGGTGAGCCGCTGACGTGTGCGCAGTTACGAGCCACTGTTCAGAAGCGTTCTGCTGGGCGGGGCGGGGCTGGTCAATCCAGGTCGACGGACACCCGGAAGGTCTCTTGCCGGATGACGCTCAGCGCCGCTCGGGCGTCTTCGAGGTAGCGGTAGGCGGTGGCTCGGCCGGCGAACCGGGGGCGTCCGGGTATACAAGTGCAGCCGACCTGGGGCCAGTGTGGATCGACACGATCCGCGGCGAATAGGCCACGGTGACGCTCTTTCGGGGAGATCGCGGGGAGGGTGTGCATGGCCACAACGCCTGTTGTCGTGGGAAGCATGGCGTAGGCGACCTCTGCGACCGCCCACGGTCTAAGCCGGTCGTGGTGCTGCAGAGCCGCATCGAGCTCGGCGTGCAAGATCAGCAGCACTGTTCCGATCGGCATACCGCCGGTGAACTCGTCATCCTCGTCAAGTCCATCGGCAAGCCAGGCGTCGTCGAAAAGCTCGGCGAAAGCGGCCGCGACGGGGCCGTATAGGTGAAGCACGTCCGCGACCGGTTGCTCACCGAGGCGCAGCACAAGGAAGTCGACGTATCCGGCGATGACGTTAGGTGCGTTCCCGCGTGCGTCGAGCGGTGAGAGGTGAATTTCTCCTCGCCAGTCCAGGCAGCTCGTCACTGTGGCGGACCAGGTGTCTTGACTCTCGTAATGCATTCTCGGGACGCCGAATTCGACGGCTCCGGTGTGCCCGTCGTGTCGTAGCTGGCGGACGTAACTACCGATATCCACTGCCGTCATTGCAAATCTCCGTCTCGCCCGTGGCGGGTTCGCGGGCTCACCAGTACTCGGGGAGTCGCTGCATATATGCCTGTGCGTTCTGCTGCAGAGTGATACGGGCCGATGCTGCACCGGCTTCGTTGTCCCACGTGCTGATCCGCTCCTCGAACCACGAGCGCCAGTCCACGTCTTCGCCGCCGGCTGCCAGGGCTGCCCGGTAGGAGGCCGTGAGCTTGTCTCGCTGCATGACAAAGGTGGAGAGGGACTGGCGCGCCAGGGCGTCGTTGCGAGCGTCGAGGCTGGAGATCTGGTCCAGGGCGTCGACCACAGACGGCGCCATGGAGGTTCGGGTGGACACCGGGAGAAGTTCAGTGAGCTTTGTCAACTCGGCGTGCTGCACGAGCGTGAGTCTGCGGTGCTCTGCCAGCGCACGACGTGCCTCATCGAACCAACTGTCCGCAGCTGCCCGCCAGCCAGGTGAGCATCCGGGTTCCCAGGCGGCACGGGGCCGCTCATTGATGGCGGCTACAACAAGTGGATGCACGCTCATGGGGTCCGGGCCAGACAGCGGACTCATCGTCACAACCAACTCGCGCCAGTGCGGAACAAGCAGTCCGTCGCGTGCATTCTGCAAGACTCGTTGCAGCACTTCAATGTAGAGCAGTTGGTAGAGCAGCTGGCCGGCCTGCTCGCCGTGGTTCGGGGATGCCTGGGTCATGGTGATCCGTACCTCCGGTGCTGGGCAATAGGTTGGCGGGCCAATGCGTTTCGTCATGTGACGGTTCGGCGGGTTTCGCGTCCTACGTAGGTGGAGCGCTGCGGTGGGGGCCGAGGTAGTAGTCGTCGTAGTGGCGATCGAGGTACTGAAACAGTTCCGCGATTTCACCGCTGTCGAGGGCTACGCGCAACGCCACCTCGATGCCGGGCCAGATCGCGCTGAGCCCGATTGTCTCGCCGACAACCTGCTGGAGCTCGTCGTGGAAGGCCGCGAACGCACGCAGGCACAGATCGGAGTCGCTGCGCCAAGTCCAGGCCAGCAGACGACCCACGGTGTCGCCGGCATGCCACAGCCGGGCCTCGCGCCATTCGTAGGCGCCGGCCGATGCAGCCTCGCTCGCGGCGAAGGAGGCAATGAGCGCATGGCGCAGACCCGGATCGTCAAGAATGGGCGCCGTGGCCGGCACCAGGTGCGCCACCACGGTTGACCCTTTGACGATGTGCGTGGTGAGCCCATTCTCCGCCTCACCGACGAGAGTGCTGAACGCGTTGCGTGCGTCGGTGATCGAACGCATCCGACTGGGCCTGATATTCACCATGTCGCCATCGTAGCAGTTCCGCTAATTACAGCGCCAGATTACACGCCAGAACCAGCGCCGATAACATCCGTTATGGTTAACTAAGGGCGCGGGTATCCGGGCGCTGCCGCCTGCGCCCGCCCGATGCGTCCGTCGTTGTAGCGACCGCGCGTTCGGGGCCGTCAGCAAATGATTGTCGATCGCGATGCGACACTGAGCGAGAGCGGCCGCGTGAAGGACCGAAAAGTCTTCAAATCCGAGCCTGACGGCATTCCTCCCGCGGGGCAATTACGTCACTGTGACGGTTCCCGAGTCTCTAAACCTGTTGTGCACCAACGCTTCCGCTCCACTCATGGATAATCTCTATTATCCATGAAAAATGTCGCCGTTTTCATCTGATGAATCAATCGGCCGATGCCGCCCGCCGGTGCGACCGTCGCTTCTGTTCACCGAATGTTGCTGTTGACCAAGGCTATTCGGGTTGATTGCGGGGCGCGAAGAGCGGGTGGGTCGTAGGACCAGGTCCGCGGGGGAAATTCGCACGTTCATCGCCGAGGCACACCGTAGCGGCGGCTCCCCAGTGACAGTGCCCCGCTGCCGGGTGAACGGTTGCCGATTCGTCACCGTGACGGTTCTAGCGGTCCCAATAATGTTGTGCGCCAACTCATTCCGCTTGCTTTATGGATAGTGTGCATTATCCATGAAGACTGACTCGCCACTTCCATCAGAAGAATCAGCCAGTGTCCCCCACCTCTCAGGCTCACAGAATGGCTCGCGCCACCGAATCGATTGCGTGGGCGATGGCGACGACGGACGGACGCCGCCATCGCGGCCGTCGCTGGCGGCCACACGAGCACGGGCGGCAGTAGCATCCTTGCCAACGGCCCACCCACCCAACAAAAGTATGCGTGGTTTCGCCTCGATCGGCTAAGTCCGCTAGTACGTAGTCGATACGTCACCGTGACGGTTTACCGGTCCTAATTTTGCTGCACCACAGGCTATTCCACCCCGTACACGGATAATCACTATGATCCATGAACAACTATCCGTGTTTCACAGGCGGATCAGCGCCCTTCTTCCGGTCGTGTCGCGGCGAGCGCAATCGCTTCCCGAAAGGGCAGGACGAACAGGCGGTCGCCAGCCATAGTGTCGTGATCTGGACTGCGCTGGCTGCCTCGTCGTCGAACGTGAGAAGAGCCCGGTTCGGCGTAGCGGCGGCTCGCGCCGGTCGATGTGCGTCATGTGGTGCGACGCCAGCGAGTGCTCCTCGCGCGACATGATGCCCGTGAGGCGGTGGTCGCTGAGGACGACGGGCGCTTGCCCTGTCGGCCGTTGCATGGTTGAACTCATCGATCGCGTCATCGTTCACGTAGATCGCTGGACCGGTGGCGAATTCGTGCGGGAATGATCGAGTGCAGCTGCGAGGAACGCGGGATGTCGTGCCCGCTGGCGCTTCCTCGTCCCGGCAGGTCACAGGACCGCACCACGGCGAGCCCGTGTTTGCCGACTCGGTTCGCTCGCCTAAGAAACTAGCTAACGGTCGTCGGCGCCGCCTGGGCGAGCAGGGCGCGGACATGGCCGTAGTGTGGGAGGTTCTCTGCCGCCTGGTCGGGCGCCATCGCGAGACCGGTGGCGTCGGCGAGGATGAAGTGCTCGCAGCCAGCATCTGCGTATGGGCGCAGACGCGCAGAGACCTCTTCGGCGTTGCCGGCGAAGACGAGTTTCTCCCAGAGCTCGAACGGGATGCGGGGCGCGAGATCACGGAGCATCGACGCGTCGAATTGGTGTGGGAGCGCGTCGGCAAAGCCCTGGGCGCTTGGCCCTGTCGGATGCGCCAGACCGTGACGCTGCCACGCTGCCGCCGGAAGGAACAGCGCGGCCAGCTTCGCCGCCGGGAATTCGTCCAATGCCGCTGCGATCGATTCTCGGGAGTGTCCCAGGAAGACGAGCGGACCGAATGCGCAGGTTGGGCGTGGTCGGCCGGCTTCTGCTGCCACGGTGAGCACGTGCTCGCGGTCCAGCGCGTACTGCTCCGGAGTCACGCCTGATGTGATCCAGCCGTCGGCAAGCCGGCCGGTGATCCTACGCATTCGCGGGCCGTGCGCGGCCGCCCAAACCTGCGGCCGCCCTATCCCAGATTCAAGCGGAAGACCGATCCGTCCGACGCCGTTCGGCATGCGGCCGGTGTCGAGAAGGCACCGGATCTCGGTCAATCGCTGCTCGAAGATGCTCACGCGACGCTTGAACTCGTAGCCGAACGGCTCGAGGTTAAGCCGGATGCCGGCGCCGACGCCGAGGATGAAGCCAGGCGGGTGCGCGTGATGCACGGTTAGCAGCGCTCGCGCGAGATCGGCCGACCCTCTGCGAGTGATGTCGATGACCGCGCTGCCCATCGGAAGCGACGTCCTGCCCGCAATCGCCGTTGCCGTGCAGAAGGGGTCGAGAAATGCGTCGGGATCGGCAAGTACTGCCGAGGCCGGAAGGTCGTTCCACACGTCCGGATGTGACAGGCCGAGCAAATGGTCGATCACCCAAACGCTGTCCATGCCGATCTGCTCGTAGACGGCGGCCGCTTGGGCGTTGATCTCGAGGTTCACCATCGACCAAGCGGTGAGGCCGGTCTTCACTTGCCGCGTCGTTTCACCGACTACCATTGGTTCCTCCCTGCGGAGACTGGTTCGAGAAATTCGAAGATCGAGTATTCAAAGCTGAACCGCCCGCGGATATCCGCGCTGGGAACTCATTGAGGTGGTTCAGCTCAGCGGATCGTGTGGTTCGGCAGCATGGACTTACCGGGATGCTTCGTGAACCGCATCAGGACGTTTTTTCACGGCGATCGCCATGGCGTCATATTGCCGGACGAACTTGATCACTTCCCAGATGGCGCGAACGATCAGCAGTGCCAGTGGCAGTGTGAGGATCGCAATGATGTAACGCATCGGTTCGGCCATCGACGTGTTGAGCTGTAGGAAGGCAAGCGGCATCGCAATGCCCCAAGCGCACATGTGGCCAGCGGTCGGGGCCAGCAAGAGCACTGCGCGCCACTTGCCGTGTACGCGTGGCTCCAAGACGTAGAGGAAGAGTCCGATCGACAGGATCGCTGTCGCATTCAGCCAGGACCAGTAGAGAGGAAAGCCGAAGATCTCGAACGGTTGGTTGCCGTAATAGACGTGCACTCCGGTCGACGTGCCCGGAACTTCCATGATGAAGTCGGCGGCGGCGATGATCCCGAAGACTGCGAAGAGGCGCTTCATTGTTATTCCAGCGGCTATGAGCCGATACGCGAAGTAGCCTCCGCCCCCAACGAAAGATGAGTAGGCGAACGGGATCAGCAGCGGGACCTCGACGCCGTATGCGGTGTAAAGCGTGAGTGGCACGTTAGTTGGCCACCAGAGATGGCCGACCAAGTCGCCCATCGGCTCCACGAAGGAGCAGATGAACGCGCCTCCGGCCCACATGATCACGGGGACGCTGTCGCGGTACCTCGCAAAGCGGTAGCCTCCATAGGCGAGAAAAAGCAGTCCCAGAACGATGACCCAGGCGGTGAACAGCCATCCCGCTGTTTCTCCGACGCGGAGGTCGTCTGGCACCGGCTGAATGAAAGCGGCCGATAGCGTCATCTCGTGCTCTTCCTGTTTGTAACGATTGACGTTGTTTATGTTTGAGGTGCTGTCGCAGCCGGGGCAGTCTCGGCGACTGCGCGGGCTTTTGGCAAGCTTCGGCGATGCGATGTGCCGCTGTTGCCTGTGGCTCCGCACAGCGTGCGTGTCACGAGGATCTTCTGATATTGCTGATCGAACGTTCGATGCTCGACGTTAGCAGGCCCCACCATCTCTGGCAATAAGCTGGGTGTAGGTCCGCGCCAACTGCATGAAATTCCACAGTTGGTCGAAAGTGTTACTGGCCACGCACAACCGCGCAAGGGGCGCCAGCGGCAAGCCGGACTCGGTTCGCTGCCCGGCGTGGCACGGAACTGGCCTCAGCGTTACCCCCTTGCTGGACGCCGGGTGGAGTACCGGATTGGTCGTCCGGCCGAATCCGCGCATCGGCTTGCTGGGTATGCCAGCTCTTGGTGGGCGGCGTTCGGCCATGATCTTTGTGCGAATTGTGGAAGTCGCGCGGTCGGCAAAATTCAGAAGAGTGGACAAGTCGGTGAGACTACTCAGGGCCAGCCGGGCCGTCTGCTAGAAAATCTGCCCGGTGACCGTTACCTGGGTTCGGAAGAAGGTGCAGCCACAGTCAACCTCGCTTCGTAACGATCGCTTAGACCGGGCTGAATTTGGAGATGAGCCAGCGATCGTCGATTCTGTCCATGGTTACCCGGACGCTGGACTGAAGGTCGGTGGGTGCAGTCGTTCCCACCGTCGTGGTCTGATTCACGAACACCAGCACCACCGCGTGGCCCGGAGTTGCCGACACCGAGGCCGCCGCCGCAACGCTGGCTGTCGCTGAAATGTGTTGCTGTTTCGCACCGGGAATCACCACATCTTGAATCAGCTTCGTGTACTCGCCTCTGAAGTCGCCGGTCAATCGGTCTCGCACGCCCATGAGGTCCTGCTCGACGGTGTCAGGCCGGTAGGACAACAGCGCCACGGTAGCGTCCTTGGCGGCCTGGACGGATTCGATGCGCGCGCGGTCGGAGAGGCGCATCGACGCGTCCTGCCACTTGAAGAACGCGGCGGCCATCGCCAGTAGCAACGCCACCGCCGGCAGCATCCCGAAAACCAGCACACGAGACCAGTTGATCTGGCGCTTGCCCTTGACAGGCCCACCCGTGTCGGAGTCGTGGCCTATTTCGGCATCGTCTGCGGGGGTGCGTGGCGACCCCGTGCCGCCACCGGTGCTGTCGGACGCGGTTCCGCCCGGAACCTGCTCGGTCGTCTCCTCGGGGGTTTTCGCCTCCTGATGCTCGTTCCTAGTATCGGTTACGGTATTGGGCTTGACCGGCATAGCAGCTGGTTTCCTTTCTGCGTTGGCGGGTCGATTGTTGTGCGCTGCGCAGTTGCGGCTGGGTCATGGCACGAACGCGACGTTGGAGAGCTTCACCTCGTCGTCGCCGACCTTTTGCACCGAGATTCGCATCCGCCAGGAGCGCGGCTGCGGCTCGGGCGCATTGGGCATCGCGGTCTTGACCGACATGGCGACAAGCACCTGAGCCTCATCGTCGGACAACGATTCCAACCCGGCTTCGGTGACTGTGCCCACCGACTTGGACTGCACCTTTTTGACCACGTCGACGAAGGGCTGCGACCGCGCTGCGAAGTCGTCGTGGAAGGTACCCGTCGCCGAGTCCAGAATGCGCTGGACGTCGGCGTCGGCCTGTTGCCAGTCGATGGTCGTCAGGTTCAATGCACCCTGGCGCGCGACCTGAACAAACAGCTCACGCTGTTTCTCGGTCTGATAGGACTCGTTTGCCCGAAAGCCGAGCCATCCGGCCAGCCCTCCCAGCGCGACGACCATGACCACAGCGACGAGGGCGGCCCGCCGCAGCTGTGACATCGGCTGTCTGGCCAGCACCGCGGCTGGTGGCTCGTCTTCGTATCCCGTCGCGGCGTCGTCTTCCTCGCCGTCTACGGGGGCGGAGTCGCCGGCGTCGGGTGTGGCTGCTGAGACATCTTCGGCCTTCGGCTCGGCGATTCTCCCGTTCCGCGATTGTGGTGAACCGTTGTCGGTGTGGTCGGGCGATGTCGGCAACGTGTGTGTCTCCTCTGTGGTGTTCAGTTCCCCGGCGGAGGGGTCAGCATGTCTTGCCATGCCCGCTCCTCACCGGCGCCGGGCGCCAGGTTCTGGTGGGTGTGCACACGCCCGTCCGGCCCGACATATGTACCGGTCGCGGGGTCGTACTCCGCTGGGTAAAGCGGCAGCGGCGGCGCACCAGGTGGTGGCGGTGCAGGCAGTGGTGGCGACACCCCCGGCGGTGGTGGCGCTCCCTCCTCACCCGCGACCACGGGGATGTCTTGCCCGGACAACGTCGCATTCGGATCGCCCTTCCAGTTCCAGCCTTCGTTGAGTGGCTGGTAGACCTCGTCGCTCTCACACAGCTGCGCCGTTGGGGCGCGCTTGTCCGGCTTGGTGGCGCACGGGTAGTTCTTCGCGCCGCGCGCATTTAATGCGCTGTCTTGGGGTGTCCGGCAGAACAGGTTGCCCGTGGGACGATCCGGGTAGTCCTCGAACGCCGCCGCCCGCTGCTGCTGTACCGGCAGGTACCCGGTCGTGCAGGGCTTCGCGATATTGAGGGTCAGATTGAAGTCCAGGTAGGCGCCGTTGTAGTCCTGCTTGGTGTTGAGGTTGGCCACCTGCGGGGCTTGGATGATTTTCGCGGTTTGCGGAATCAGCACCAGGATGCCCTCGAGGTTGTCTCGGTAGGCGACCAACACCTCATTGGTGCTGACCAGATTGGCGAGCACGATCGGCAGCGTCGGTCGGAGCCGGTCGAATAGCGCGCGCGCCTCTTCAGCGGCCGGGGCAGCGTCCTGCAGCAGGCTTTGCACGGCGGCGTCGTTGTTTTGCAGCTGCGTCGTGATGGTCGCCAGGTTGGCCGCCCACGCCTGGATCGAATCCGACGACTCCGTCTGACTGTCCAGTACCGGCTTCGCTTCTTCGATCAGGGCGATCTGCGCGTCCAAAGTCCTGCGGGCGTCGGCCGCCAGTTTGGTTGTTCCGTCCACCAACCGGGACAGTTCGGGCCCCAGCCCCCCGACGGCGATATACGCCTCGTCGACGACCGTGTTGAGGTCCTCGCGCGGGATCGCGTTCAGGCCGCGATTGGTGGCCTCCAGCAGCGAGGCAATGCCCGGCGGCACATGCGTGCGGTCTTGGGGGATCAGGTCGCCGTTCTTCAGTGGCGGGCCTTGCCCGCTTTGCGGCAATAGCTGGACGAACTGCTCGCCGATCGCCGACACGCTGTGGACCTCGGCTCTCAGATCGGCGGGGATCTGGATGTCCGAGTCCAGCGCCAGCACCGCCTCCACGCCGGTGTCGGTCAGCCGAACGGCGTCCACCCGGCCGACTTCGTAGCCGCGGTAGGCGACGTTGCCGCCCTCATACAGCCCACCGTCTTCTGGCAGCTGGATGGTGACCCTGTAGCGATCAATGCCGAAGAAGTGGGTCGGAACCCTCATGTAGGCGAAGAACACGTAGGTGATCGCGGCCAAGGCGACGGTCACGAAAACCACGAACTGGATTCTGGTTTGCCTCGTCAGACGCATGTCAGGGCCCCTGGTTGAAGTGGTAGGGCGCAATCAGCGGGTTACGCGCGGTGTAGGGGCTGGGCATCTGGCCGATGGTGCGTCCCCACTGCAGCTCCAGCTCGGTCAGCTCTCCCTCCAGGAACGTGCCGGTGAGAAATGACGAGTCGAGCCGGCTCAGTGTCAGGTCGACGACAGCGGTCAGGTTCGCGTAGTCCCCTCGAAGCCATTTGGACAACGTGGGCTTGGGGAACGGGAGGGTCGCGTAGAAATCCAGCGAACGGGTCAACGCTGGTCCTGCGTCGGCCAAAGACTGCAGTACCGGGCCCAGGTCGTTGAGCTCCTTGACCAGGTTCTCCTTGGTCAGGTTGACCGAGTCGGTGGCCAGCGCGCCGAATTGACCCAGCTGATCGAGCGCCTCAGCCAGGTTTTGCCGCTGGTCCTTAAGCACCGTCAGCGCGTCGGGTAGGGTCTTCAGCGCCCTGTCGACGACGGGCTTTTGTTCGGCGAATTGGCCGACCAAGTTGTTAATGCTCTCCGTCGCGGCGATGATGTCGCCTTTCTGGTCGTTGAGGTAGGCGACGAATTGGTCCAGTTGTCCGATAAGGCTTCTGAGGTCTTGCTCGCGACCGCTCAACGCGGTGCTCAGCGCCTTGGTGATGTCCTGAATCTGACCCAGTCCGCCCCCGTTGAGCAGCAGCGAAAGCGCGGCCAGCGTCTGTTCGGTCGAGGGGAAGGTGGCCCCCGACGACAGCGGGATCAGCGCCCCGTCGTCCAGGGTGCCCTCGGGGGGGACGTCAGTGGGCGGCGCCAGTTCGACGTGCAGCGAACCCAGCAGGCTGGTCTGACCGACCGTCGCCGTCGCGTTGGCCGGCAGGTCGATGTCACCGTCGATCGTCATGGTGACCAACGCGTGCCAGCCCTGACGTTCGATCTTCTCCACGTTGCCCACGGTCACGTCGTTGACCCGGACCCGGGAGTTTCGATCCAGGTTTTGCACGTCGGGCAGCTGCGCTCGAACGGTGTAGGACCCGGGTCCGCCGCCCTCGGTGCCTGGTAGCGGAAGCGAGTTCGCGCCCCGCCAGTCGCGGAGGAATCCGCAGCCGGACAGCACGGTTACGGCCAACGCCGCCAGGAGTCCCGCGCCTACGCGGCGCCAATGCGCCGATCGGTTCACCGTCCACCTCCGGGGGGCGCCATCATCCCGGGCAGGCCGTCGGCAGGATTGGTCGGTATTGGGTTCGGCGGCTTGGCCGGTACGAACGGCGGCTGCCCGTGGTAGGGGTCGGCCGGCTCGCCGAACCGGGTGTAGATCTGGTTCGGTGGTGGGAGCGGCCCCTCGGGGGGCGGCGCCCCCGTCGCGGGCCCCCCGATCGGCGCGCCGCCGGGTGAGGCCGGCGGCGGAATGTAGTCGGGCCGTAGCCAGTCCTCGGCGTAGGTGATTTCGTTGGGACGCGCCTGGGCTCCGACGAAGGGGTTCAGCCCGAACGGTAGGAAGTTGTACTGCCGGTTCTTGACGATCGGCGCCAGATACTGCACGCACAGCTTCGCCGACTGCTCGGCGCCCAGCCGCGATGCCGCCTGTACCGCTCCGCAGAGGAACTGGATCGGGTTGGCGAAATTGTTGAGGGACAGGTTCCCGGTCAATGATAAGTGCGCGGGTTCGTAAATGTTGGTGAGGTTTTGGAGCGCTGTGGGGGCGATGTGCAGGGTTTGTTTGAGGTCTTCGCGGATTTCGGCCACGGCGGTCGACACCGACGCCAGCTTGTCCGACGTCGTGCCCAGCGTTTCTCGATTGTCGGCCACGAAGGCTGTGACATCGTCGGCCACGTCGTTGAGGGTGCGGACCGCGTTTTCGACCTCGTTGGGGTCGTTGGCCAGCAGGCCGGTGACCGCGGCCAGGTTCTGGTTCAGGTCTTTGAGCAGGCCGGTACTGTCCTGCAGCGCTGATACCAGAGTCGCCAGGTTTTGGAAGGTGCCGAACAGGTCGTCGCTGTGGTCGCCGAGCGCGTTGATCGCCTGCGACAGCTTGATGACGGTGTCACGGATGTCGGCGCCCTGGCCGCGCAGGTTGTTGGCGGCGGTGTTGACGAAGGCTCCTAAGGTGCTGACTCCGCCCGGTTGAGTGGGCTGCAGCGTGTCCGCCAGCTTCTCCAGCTGCTGTCGAAGGTCGTCGAACTCCACGGGAACCGCGGTGCGCTTCCGCGGGATCACCGCGCCCTCTCGCAGCACCGGCCCGCCGGTGTAGGCGGGTGTGAGCTCGATGGCCCTCACCGTCACCAGCGACGGCGACAGGATCACCGCCTTGGCGTCGACGGGCACCCTATATTTCTCGTCGATCCAGAACGAGATCTTGACGCGCTCGGGCTGCGGCTCGATCTTTTCGATCTTGCCGACTGCCACACCGAGGATGACCACGTTGTCGCCCTCGAAGATGCCGTTGCTGTTTTCGAAATAGGCGACGAGATTTGTTTGGTTTGCGCCGCTCGCGGCCCTCACCGCCGCGACGACGCCGCCGATCAGCACCAGCACCAGCGCCATGGCCAGAGCCACCTTCGCGTTGCGGATATTCACTGTCCGTCCCCCTCGGCTGACGTCGGGCCCGGGGGCTGGCGGGTGGGTTCCGGTGCTGGAGGTCCGGGCGGCGGTCCGCCCGCCGGCGGCGCCGGGGGTGGCTGCCGGTAGGGATAGCAACCTGGTGCTGGTCCCGGGCATGGTTGGTCACCGGGATTACCGGTGATGGCGTCCGGGAGGGTAAGGCGTGGTTCGCCGCCCTGCCCGGTCCGCGGGAAGGGCACCGGCAGCGGCGGCGTTGCCCGCTGGCCGGTCTGCGGGTCGGCGCGTTCTGTGGGCAACAGGGTGGCCGGATCGAGGCCGAGATCGGAGAAGGCAGCGTCGATGAACGGCTGCACGAACTGCCCGGGCAGCAGGTTGACGACGTAGGCGTTGAAAAACGGTCCTGACGACACCGCCTCACCCAGCGACAACACGTACGCGTTGAGCCCCTTGACGGACTCCTGTACGTCTGTCTTGCGCCTGTCGACGATCGCCAACACACCGTTGAGTTTCTCCAGCGCGGGTTTAAGCGATTCGCGGTTCTCCGCGATGAAACCCTCGATCTGCTGGGCCACTGCCGAAATGCTGTTCGAGATCTGGTCCAGGGCGCTGCTCTGGTTTTGCAGCTCGACCAACAGCGCGTTGGTGTGCACGACGAGATTGACCACGTCCTGGCTACGCTCGGCGAGCACCTTCGTCGACTTGTTCGCGTTGTCCAACAACCTTCGCAGCTCGGCATCGCGCTCGTTGAGTGTCTGCGAGAACCGCCCTACCCCCTCGACCGCCGCCCGCAAGTCGGGCGCGGTTTCGGAAAAGGTGTCGGCCAGCACGGCCAGCGAGTTCGATAGCTGGTCGGTGTTCAACCCACTGATTGTTGTGGTGAGATCGCCGAGCGCGTCAGGCAGCTGATAGGGCGATGCGGTCCGGTCGAGGGGTATTGGATTCGTCAGCTGCCCTTCTCCCCGCGTAGTGACCTCCAGGAGTTTGGCACCGAGAAGGGTCTCCACCTCTATCGCCGCTTCGGTGCGCTCGCCGAGCCGAACGGTTTCATCGACCGTGAAGGTCACCAGCACCCGCGATCCATCCAGCTCGATGCTGGACACCTTGCCGACTTCAAATCCCGAGACCCGGACCGCGTTACCCGGTTGCAGGCCGCCGGCCTGGCTGAAGTAGGCGGAGTACGTTTTGCCCGTGTCGAAGAACGGAAGTTTCTGATAGTTCAGCGACAGCACCGTGATGGCGAGAACCACGCCAAGCCCGATGACCCCGATGACAAACGGATTGCGTTCGGAGAAGCGTTTCATCGCGGCGTGCACCTCCCCGAGGTTTGGCCGACCAGCTTGACGTACACGGGTTGGCCGCCCTTGCCGTTCATCTTCAGGACGACGTCGCACAGGTAGAAGCTGAAGAAGTCCCCGTATAGCCCCTGCCGACCCAGGATTTGATAGGCGTCGGGCAGCGTGTCGAGCAGGTTGTCGACGTACTCGTGGTCGGCCACGATGATTCCCGCGGTCCGATCCAATTCGGGCACCACCTTCTGCAGCGGCGGGCGGGACTGTGCCAGCAGGTCGGCAATCGACTTCGCGGCCGCGTCGGTGTAGGCCAGCCCGTTGGCGATGTCCTGCTTGCGGTTTTCGAGGCCGTCCACGAGTTCAGACAGCGAGTCGACCGCCTCGGCGAACTGGTCACTTTGGTCTCCGAGTGAACCGAGCAAGGTGTTGAGGTTGGCGATGACCTCGCCGATCAGTTGGTCCCGGTCGGCCAGCGTGTTGGTTAGGGCCGCCGCCTGGCTCAGAAACGAGCCGATGGTCGGCCCTTGCCCCTGAAAGGCCGCGATCAGCTGACCGGTCAGCTTGTTCACCTGGTCCGGGTGCAGCGCACGAAACAGCGGCCGAAAACCGCCAATCAACGCATTCAGGTCCAGTGCGGGCTCGGTGTGGGTCAGCGGGATCGTGTCCCCGGGATCGAACCTGTCGACTCCCCCCGCACCCTCCTCGAGCGCCAGGTATCTGCCGCCGATCAGATCTTGGTAGCGGATGACCGCCCGGCTGCCCTCGGTGAGCACCACCGAGGCGTCCGCGGAGAACTCGACGCGCACCGTGCCGTCGTCGTTGATCGCGATGTTTTGCACCTTGCCGACCTCGACACCCGCGACGGTGACGAGGTTTCCGCTCTCCAGCCCGGACACTTTCGCGAACTCGGCGCTGTATGTCGTTGTCTGCTGGAAGAAGCGCAGCTGACCGAAGACGGCGAAGAGCAGAACGAGCATGACCGCGCAGGCGACGGCGTAGGCGCTAAAGCGCAAGGACGCACCTACCAGATTCTCTCGCATCTGTGCCTTTCTCTATCGCGTTCCGCGGTCAGGGTGTTGGGGCGTGCATCGGTGGTGGCGGCGAAGGTGGCAACGACGATGGCGGTATCGGGGTCGGCTGCACCTGTGCCGGATTGGGCGGCGCAGGGGGTACCGGGTCCGAGCCCGCCGGCGGCGGACCGGGTTCGGCCGGCCTGCCCGGCGGCGGCGCCGGCGGCAAACCCGGATAGAGCGGCGTTCCGTCCGGTGCGTACCGCGGCGCCCCGTAGGGCGGTGCGCCCGGGTATGGGATGGGTCCGGGCGCCGGGCCCTCGCGATTGTTGAAGGTCGGCGGTTCGGGTTCCGCCCGGGTGACGGGAAAGTAGTTCGCGTACCCGGGGAAGCCGATACCGGGGTTGGGCCGGATGTCGACGCCGGTGCCCCAACCGGAGTTGGTCACCAGGTACCGCACCGGGAGGTTCTTGGTGACATCGGGCAACTCGCCGCAGCTCGGCGCTCCCCCCGGGCCGCCCTTGATGCCGTTGATGGGCAGGTGGTCGGGGTACCGGTACGGGTCGTCGCCGAGCAGAAGGGCGGTGTCTAGTATCGCCGAGTATCCGTTGCGACCGCCGGCTACGTCAGCGAAGCCCATGTC
The DNA here is from genome assembly GCF_001499985.1 of Mycobacterium sp. IS-1556. Classification (NCBI taxonomy): domain Bacteria; kingdom Bacillati; phylum Actinomycetota; class Actinomycetes; order Mycobacteriales; family Mycobacteriaceae; genus Mycobacterium; species Mycobacterium sp. IS-1556. Next base: position 37,987 of record NZ_LQIM01000014.1, on the reverse strand, counting down.
CAGCACGGTCTTTCCGCCGACGAGGGTGCAGGTGAGTATGGGGTTGTATTTCATCAGCAGCCGCGTTGTCGACTCGAGCATGTTGACCCCGCTAACCAGGTTGTCCTTGTTCGGGCCGATCAACTCGATGCCGCTGCGCGACAGACCGATCACGTCGACCAGCAGTGCGTCCAAGGCCTGCGCATTGCCGGTGATGGTGGCGCTGGTCGTGCTGGCGGCGTCCAGCACCGTCAGGACGTCCTGCGCAGCCGCGGCGAAGGTGTTGCTGAAATCGCGGAGCCCGCGAAAATCCTGGCGGATGGTTTCGCTGCGCGGATTGAGCTCACTGAGCACCTGATTGAGATCGGTCACGGTCTGACCGAGCTCGTCACCCTTGCCGCGAACACCGTCGGCCACCGCGGACAGCACCGCGTTCAGTTTGGTCACGTCCACCTGGTTCAACACTCCGACCAGGTTGTCGAACACCGTGTTGACCTCGACAGTCACATCGCTCGACCGCAGCACCGCCCCCGCCGCCAGCCGCTTCGGACTCGGATCGCTGGGGGTGCGCAGCTCGACGAACTTTCCACCAAACGCCGTGGGGGCCGTGATCTGAGCTCCGACGTTGGCAGGGATGTACTTGAGCTGGTCGGGGTAGAGCTCCAATTCAAGTTTGACGGGATCCTTCCCACCGCCCGTGTGAATCGACGCCACCCGGCCGACCGGAACGCCGCGAAGTTGCACCTCCGCGTAGGGCTCGGTCAACAGACCCGCCCGGCCCGACAGGAGGGTCACCCTGGCGTATGACTGGAAGTCGCGGTTAAACGCAATAGGGGTAATCACGATTACCACCAGGGCCATCACGGCGACTATGAGTGTCCACCATGCGGGATGCAGGCCAAGCTCGCGGCGTTTCGGTGTCATCGTCGCTATCCCGTGAGGTTGAAGCCACCGGATCGGCCATAGAGGATCATGCCCACGATCATCGTGACGGTCGTCGCCGCGACCAGTGCGGCGCGTACCGCGCGACCGGTCGCCTCACCGACGCCAGCGGGTCCCCCCGTTGCGTTAAACCCGTAATAGGTGCACACCAGCATGATGACGGTCCCCTGCACCGTCACCTGTACCAATGCCCAGATCACATCGGTGGGCCGCAGGAATGTGTTGAAGTAGTGCTCGTAAACACCGACTGACTGACCGAAGGACACTAGGACGACCATCTGGGTCGTCACTATTCCGGCTATTAACGAGACACAGAACAGTGGGATGACCACGATCACACCGGCGATCACCCGGGTTGATGCCAAGTAGGCGATCGCGCGGATGCCCATCACCTCAAGGGCATCCATCTCCTCGTTGATCCGCATGGCCCCGAGCTGAGCGGTGGCGCCGGCCCCAATGGTGATGGCCAAACCGATAGCGGCGATCAACGGACTGACGAGGCGCGGGTTGACGTAGGCGGAGAAGAACCCTATTAGCGCCTCTAAGCTCAGGTTGCTGAATTGGCTGTACCCCACAATGGCGACGACCGAGCTGGCGCCCATCACGACGAAGGACACGACAACCACGGCCCCGCCGACCAACGCAAGCGCGCCGACGCCCAGGCCCATCTGGGCGATGAGCCGCGTCAATTCGACCCTGTATTTGCGCACGGCTTCCGTGGATTCGCCCAGAGTCTTGGCGTAGAACGCGGTCTGTTCGCCTATGCGATTCCATTCCCCGGCCGAGGCCCGCACAAAGCGCTCCAACCGCTGTCTTGTCGCGCTCATCGCAGAACCACCGACACGGTCGCAGCGGTCACAACCGTATTGACGACAAACAAGATCATGATCGTGTACACAACCGTCTCATTGACGGCGTTGCCCACCCCCTGCGGACCGCCGCCGACAGTGAGACCCTTGTAGCAAGCGACCAGGCCCGCGACCAGGCCGAAAATGAGGGCCTTGCAGGTGGAGATGACCAGGTCGGGAAGCCCGATGAGAAACGTCAGGCTGGCCGCGAAGGAGCCTGGAGTGACGTTCAGGACGTAGACACTAAAGAAGAAACACCCCGCCAGGGCGCCGACGACCGACAGTCCGAACAGCAACACCGTGTTCAGGATGATTGCGGCGATCCTCGGCACCACCAGCCGTTGGATCGGGTCGACGCCCGTCACTTCCATAGCGTCGATCTCTTCGCGGATGGTGCGCGCCCCGAGGTCAGCACACATCGCCGTGGCGGCGGCGCCACCGACGATCAGGATCACCATAAACGGCCCGCTCTGCGAGACCGCGGCCAGAGCTGCGCCGCCGCCCCCGAGGTCCTGAGCGCCAATCTCGGCGAACAGCACGCTCAGGACGAACGTGACCAGCACATGGAAGGGAATCGTCAACATGATGGCGGGCAGCGCCGACACTCGAGCCGTGAACCAAGCCTGCTCGATGAATTCACGCCATGAGAACCGCGTGGTAAACGCTGTCACCAGGGCGTCCAGCGACATCGCGAAGAAGGCGCCGACCTCGCGTACCGGCGTGCGTAGCGTTGTAGACGCGACCACGTGCTCCCTTTGGCGTTCAACAGCTCACTCGTGGTGGCCGAATCGGCCGACCAAGTTGTTGAGTCATTGAGTTAAAGATTTCCCGAAGCTGCAGACATCCTGGCACTGGCACCTCGTTACCTGAGCGAACGTTCGATTGATCGAATCAGATTCCGCCGCGGAACGCAAGTAACCCGCTGCCATCGGTAGTGCACGGCCTAAACGCGTTGCAGGACACCGAGTGTGACTGCTGCGCTGGCCAGTTCGTCGGTGGCGGCGAATCGGAGCCGGGCCGCGGGTGGGATCACATGTCCTTGGTACGGTCTGCCCATGGGTCAGCCGTACGAATCCGTCACCGTCGAAACAAGGGGTCACGTGGCGCAGGTGACGCTGATAGGACCGGGCAAGGGCAACACGATGGGCCCGGCGTTCTGGTCGGAGATGCCGGAGGTGTTCACCGCACTGGGAGCCGACCGCGATGTGCGCGCAATCGTGCTCACCGGCTCGGGCGACAACTTCAGCTACGGGCTGGATGTGTCGGTGATGGGTGGGTTACTTGGTCCGATCCTGGCCGAGGGTGCGCAGGCTCGACCGCGCGCCGATTTTCACGCCGAGGTGCTGCGCATGCAGCAGGCGATCAGTGCCGTCGCCGACTGCCGCACCCCGACGATCGCCTCGGTGCACGGCTGGTGCATCGGCGGCGGTGTTGATCTGATCTCGGCGGTGGATATCCGCTATGCCAGCGCCGACTCCAAATTTTCAGTCCGCGAGGTGAAGCTGGCGGCGGTCGCCGACGTCGGCAGCCTAGCCCGACTTCCGCTCATTCTGGGTGACGGACACCTGCGCGAGCTGGCGCTGACCGGTAAGGACATCGACGCCGCGCGTGCGGAGAAGATCGGCTTGGTCAACGACGTGTTCGACGACGCCGAGGCCTCGCTGACCGTTGCGCACGCCACCGCCGCCGAGATCGCAGCCAATCCGCCGATGACCATTCACGGCATCAAGGATGTCCTTGACCAGCAACGCATTTCGGCAGTAGCGGCGAACCTGCGCTATGTTGCGGCATGGAACGCGGCGTTCCTGCCGTCCAAGGACCTGTCCGAGGCTATCTCGGCGACGTTCGCGAAGCGTTCGCCGCAGTTCACGGGCAAGTAGGCGATTGGACATGCCCTCAGGAATCCCTAGGTATCTGTGCCTACCGCGTGCTCGACCCGCAGGGCGACGTTGTCCCGGCACCCCGTCGAGAGTGTAGGCGCCCGCCGCGATCGGCGTCCCGCTGGCGTTGGTGCCTTCTGCCCCATCGTTGGAGTGCTCTTCGGTACCTCATCGCTGATCCTTGCGGGTGTTCGCGACGCTCGGCTCACGAACCCCCGGAACTGGCGACCTCGCCTTCCACATCTCCGAATCCCCCGACCCGTGTCCATCCGAGAGTGAACCAACTGATCGGTTCGCTTCGCCATTGCCGCGCAGCGCCGCGTGAAGCGCCAACGGGCCCGCGATTACGCCCTCCCGGGGTCGTGTGACGACGATCGCCGTTGCTGCCGCGGGACGAGTGCTCGGCCCTGAAGGCGCAGGAGACGGCGAATCCGCCGTCTCCTGCAACGATTCTCGGCGGACTATAGGAGCCACTGGCGGGCCTACCGCCATTCGACTACCGCGATGGCGCGGGCGCCATCCGCACGGCGACCTCTTGTACCACAGTGGCCACGGCGCGGCCGTCCAGCGTGCGAATCTCACCGGTGACCAATCCTCGACCGCCTCCTGCGACGGGCGAGCTTGATTCAAGGACTAACCACTCGTCGGTGCGGGGTATGTGATGAAACCACATCGCGTGGTCGGTAGTCGCGAATCGGATCCTGCGGTCATTGCCCCGAAAGCCGTGCTGAGCGACTATGGGTTCGAAGAAGTAGAGATCGCTGATGAACGACAGCACGCATTCGTGAACGATGGGGTCGTCAGGCAGCGCATAAAGCGAGCGGAACCACAATCGTCTGGTGAAGACGCCGTCGACACGCTCGTCGTAAAAGCGTATGTCGAAAGCGTCCGGTGGCACGGCTCGCGCCGTGTGCGGCATGGCGTTTGGCAAGCTGTCGGGCAACACTGGGGGCCGCTGTTTATGTCCATGCGTCCAGCTGTCACTCGGAGTATTAAACGCTACGGTTCCGATCGCCACCGGCAAACCTTGCTGGCTCACCGAGATCGAGCGCAAGGCTGACGACTTTCCGTCGAATGTGCGTTGGACGCGGAATTCACACGGGACGTCACCCGCAGCGGCCCGCAGGAATTGAACATGAAGATTGTCTGCGTAGGTAAGGCCTGGCATCGCAGCTCGTCCGGCGGCTAAGACCTGCGCAATCATCGTCCCGCCGAACAGCCGTCCGCCGACCGGGTCGGCGGCGCGCGAAAGCCAAACATCAGTCGCCGCTTGGTCGAGCTGGAACACATCGAGGATCTGCGGGCGCGGCGATCGAGCGCAATTGTTCTCCCGTGTCATCCTTCGTTGCCCTTCCGGCAGCCGAGCACTTCGTCCAGCGCCACGAAACTTGTGCAGATCGAACGTACGATCATCTGCTATCGTGCTGGTCGAGTGCTCCGCTGTCAACCGTGGTCCAGTGGCCTGCCGACGATCAACGTGCGCACCTGCAGAACATGTTTTGTTACCGCCGTGAGGAGCCAGATGCTGACATCCGACCATACGTCGAAAGATGGACTTGACCTGAGCGTGATCGGACGCGTTGGGTCCCCGCGTCGGGTGTCATGGTCGGCCGAAGACGCGCAGCTGTATGCGGTTGGCATCGGCGCGGGCCAAGAGGACCCGCTGGCTGAATTATGCTTCACCACCGAAAATACCCGCGGCGTAAACCAGCGTATCGTGCCGACATTCGCAATTACTTTGGCGCAGAGGGACCTTCCCGCGGTGGGGCCAATCAAGATGTCGCAGGTCCTGCATGCTGACCAACGGCTCACACTGCACCGTCCGTTACCCGTCGACGGAGAGGCCTTCAGCACTTCGACTGTCACCGCGATCTACGACAAAGGACGCGACGCGCTTATCCGGGCTGTCTACCAACTCCATCTGATCGGTGATGACAGCCCTGTAGCCACGGCGGAATCCGGCCTGTTCGTCCGCAACGCAGGTGGTTTCGGCGGCGAACGCGGTCCGCACACGCTGTGGCAAGCCCCGGCTCGACAGCCTGACTCGACGGTGCAGTTGGGGGTCGGGCCGGGGCAGGCTCTGATCTATCGGCTGTGCGGCGACCGTAATCCTCTGCATTCAGATCCCGCGGCCGCAGCAGAATTGGGGTTTTCCCGCCCAATCCTGCATGGGCTTTGCACGTTTGGATACACCTGCCGCGCGTTGATCGGCGCGCTGTGCGACGGTCAACCTGAACTGTTTGGTTCGATGAGCGCGCGGCTTTCCGCGCCGGTGTTTCCCGGCGACCAATTGACAGTAGCGATTTGGCGGGTCGACGGCGGCGCGGTGTTCAGGACGACGACCGCAGTGGGGGTCGCGCTCGATCATGGCAACTTCATGTATCGACCTTCCGACGACGACACCAAAGTATCGCCCGCCCCGCAAATTTGAGAAGTCAATCCCTCGCGCATCGTACGCTAGCTTGCTCGTCCAGCCCAGTGCTGACGGCTTGCTCGCCCCACGTCACGGGTTGACGGTTCGCCGGACCGGTGCGCCGCACCCTCAGACGGGTCGAGTGCGTAGCTGGTGGCCCTCCAGTGTCACCGTGTGCGAAATCGCTTCGGTGTGTTTCTTGCGTCCAAGTGGTGAATTTGCGCGGCGGCGCGTGCAGCAGGTCGATGACGACGGCCGTTCGCACCTCGCGTATGTGCAGTGACGCGCGGGTGGGAGCCAAAGGTGTTCCGATGTGGACTATCTCGGCCAAAACCCGTCTCCGCTGCGCCCGCTTCGATTGGGCGCACGAAATGTACTGCTCTTGAACCGGGCACCGGTGTAGTCGCTGCCGGAGATGTTGAGGCCCGGGCGTGAGCTACGCACGGTGGCTGCGGCCGCGCTACTGAATTTCAGGACGGCGAAACGTGCCGTGGCGGTGGCGAGCAGGCGTCCTGTTGGGTCCATGAGGTCCGCCGACGGCGGACTCCTCCGTCGGTGACGGCATCGGCGATGGTGGGGCGAGCGATGACGGCCAGGTGCAGATTGCTCGTCGCGATGTGCTGGCAGGTGGCCAGTTCACCCAGAACTGGTGCGCGCCAGCACAATGTCGGCAAGCATGAACAACACGCCGGGGGCTAGTTCACCATGCCCGTCTACACAGCGCGGGTGCGGGTGAAGTTGCGCAGAGAGACTGCCCGCCAGCCAGGGTGTCGTGATGGATGCCGACCGACGCATCCGCCGGACTGATCACCGACATCGATGGGTGCGGTGAGCCGTCGGGGGCATCTCAGCGCGCCTTCACCGGGTAGCCCACCTCTACCGCGATGCACAAAACGGGCCGGCGCGACCATTCAAACCGCCGACGACGCCAGGTGAATTCGACAACATGGCGCCGTCTGAACACATTGACTTCGACGAGGTGACTGGCGTCCCAGACGGATGGCGCCACGCCGTACGGCCGAATCCGTCTGGGGCCGCAGCGGGCTGCTTCATCGCTCTTCTTGGCATTCGTCATGCCGGAGGACCACGGTGTCACGATCGTGGTTTGGTCGCACATCCCCAGCGGCGAACCCTCGCAGAATCGGCGGAGTTCCATGATCATCAGGAACTCGACGTAGCAGGGATGGTTGGCGCGGCGCTGGGCCACGACGGCGTTCGCCGCTCTTGAAAGGCCGCCATGCCTTCAACCACGTCAGGCTCTTTCATGCTCTGGGCTTCGAACGACGCCGAAAGCATAACGTTGGGGATTGCATCGCGGGCGTGTGCGGCGTTGATCGCCCGCTTGGTGTAGGCGATGGCTTGTCGAGGGCCGGCCGCCAGGCGTGCGGCGAACGCGTGCGCTTCGGCGACAACCCCGCCGGCGGGCACGACGCGGTTGACCAGACCGATCCGTTCGGCGGTGGGCGCGTCGACAACGTCGCCGGTGAGCAGGAACTCTTTGGCGCGCGCTGGCCCTACCAAAGCCGGCCACACCGCCGTGCCGCCGTCGCCGGCCACGATTCCCATCCGCACATGCGGGTCGGAGATCGTTGCGGTGTCGGCCATGATGACCAGATCGCTGAGCAACGCCAGCGTGGCGCCCAGACCCACGGCAGCCCCGTTTACCGCCGCGATCACCGGTTGAGGGACTTCGAGGAACTCACGCACGATCTTGCTGACATCGCCGATCGCGCGTGCGGTGGCCCAGGGATCGGCGTTGCGGGTCTGCTCAATGAGTTCCATGTCTCCCCCGGCGCAGAAGAACCGCCCCATCCCGGTGAGGACAACGGCGCCGACATCGCGCTGATCGGGCAGCCACCGCAGAAACGCCAGAATCTCGTCGTGCATCACGGAATTGACGGCGTTGGCGCGGTCGGGCCGGTTGAACTGCACTGTGAGTACACCCGCAGTGGTTTCGATTGCGAGGGTGCTGAACTCAGGCGACATCGGTTATGTCCTCACTTCTGACGGCACTCTTGACGGCGTTGATGCTGGATGCCACCTCCGCCCGGCCGGGGTGCGGCTGAATCGGGGTGCCGGCGCGGGCTGGAACGCACCCCGACTGTCGAGCTCATAGACCGCTCGCGCTGTATTCGGCGTGTAGTCAACAGCTTCCCGCAGTGACAGCACAGGGGAGACGCAGACGTCGGCGCCGTTCAGCAGCGCGGTCCACTCGTCGCGGGCCTTGCTCGCGAACACCTGCCCAAGTCGGGCCTTGGCCGCCGGCCAGGCCGAGCGATCCCACTGCCGCGCGAACAGCGGGTCACTGGCCAGGTCCAGATGCGACAGCAGGTTGGCGTAGAACTGCTTCTCGATGGCGCCGACGGCCACGTAGCCGCCGTCACTGCACCGGTAGACGGTGTAAAACGGAGCCGCCCCGTCGAGGGTGTTGCTGTCGCGGGTGTCGGTCCAGGTGCCGTTGGCCAGCATGTCGTGGATCATGCTTAGCTGCAACGCGGTTCCGTCGACGATCGCGGCATCGATTACCTGACCCTGACCCGAGTGACGCGTCTCGGCCAGCGCGCAGGCGATGCCGAACGCCAGTAGCATGCCTCCCCCGCCCATGTCGCCGATAAGCTTGAGCGGCGGTACCGGCGCGTCGGCGCCGATCGCCCCCAGCGCGCCGGCCACGGCGATGAAATTGATGTCGTGGCCGGCGGCTTGGGCCAGCGGCCCGTCTTGTCCGTAGCCGGTCATGCGCCCGTATACCAGTCGGGGGTTCACGGCGCAGCAATCAGTCGGACCCAGCCCAAGCCGTTCTGCTACTCCGGGACGGAACCCCTCGATGAGAACGTCGGCTTCGGCGATCAGGTGCAGCACCGCATCGCGGTCTGCCGGATCTTTTAGGTCGGCCTCAAGCATGCGGCGCCCCCTGTGCAGCACGGCATCCGGCTTGGCGGTATCGGCGGGCCGATCGACCCGGACGACGTCAGCGCCCATGTCGGACAACAACATCGCGGCGAACGGACCGGGACCGATACCGCCAACCTCGATGACCCGCACGCCGGCCAGCGGCCCGCCGGGACGCTCGTCGGAGAGTATGGCCCCCCAATCCCACTGGGTCACTGGGCCTCCGCGAGCAGACTGCGCGCGATAGTGCGCACCTGGATCTCGTCGGTGCCGCCGAAGATAGACAGGATCTTGGCGTCGCGGCACAATTGCTCAACGTGATTCTCTGCCATATAGCCGTTGCCACCGAAGATCTGGACCGCCTCCAATGCGACTTCCATGGCGGCCTGGGCGGTGTAGAGCTTGATCGCCGAGGCTTCGGCCAGGCTCGGACGCAGTCCGGCATCCGACATCGCGATGTACTGCAGCAGCAGGTTCTCGGTGTTGAGTCGCGCCACTTCCATCTTGGCCAGTTTGAGTTGGATGAGCTGGTAGTCGCCGATCGGCTTGCCGAATTGGACGCGGGTCTTCGAATAGTCAACGGACAGCTCCAAGCAACGCTCGATGATGCCCAAGGCGTTAGCCGCCATGCTCGCCCGCTCCATCGCGAACGTCGCCTTGGCGGCCGATCCGGACGGCTCGGCGGATTTGGCGGGACCCGTGTTCGGCCCGGGCCCGTCGAGTAGTCGGTCCGGGGTTACGAAAACGTTGTCCAGGCGCAGCTCACCGGTGGGTGAGGAATGCAGCCCCATCTTGCGCAGCGGTTCGCTCTGCCACAGCCCGGGCATCCCCTTTTCGAGAACGAAGGTCATGATCTTGCGCTGGGCGGCGGGCCTGCCGTCGTCGAGCTTGCAGATGAACACGATGGTGTCGGCGTAGGGCGCGTTGCTGATGAAGGTTTTGGATCCGTTGAGCAGCCAGCCCCCCTCGGTCGCTCGTGCGGTGCATCGCATAGCCCCAAAAGCATCCGAGCCCGACTCCGGTTCGGTGAGCGCCCACGCGCCGATCTTGGCCAGTGACAGCAGATCCGGAACCCAGCGCCGTTTCTGCTCATCGCTGCCGCTGCGCAGGATCGCCCCTGCGGTCAGGTCGATGCTGGCACCCAACGCGGTCACCAGACCTGGCGAGTGCCGGGAGAACTCCAGCAGCGGAATGAGTTTCTCCGACGCGTTTCGTGGCGGCTTCTGCCCGGCCATCGTTGCCGCGAAACGCTCCATCGCACTGTCAGCCACCCCGAATTCGGCGTAGAACTTGCGCAGAATGTCGAATGGAGGGACACCGTCGAATTCCAGTGCCTCGCGCTGTGGAGCTACCACAGTTTCCACGAAGCGACGCACCGCCTTGCGATACATCAGTTGCTCATCTGACCAACGAAGCATCCTCGGTCCTTTCCTGGGTGTGGCCAAAGTTTCGGTTGGGCGCAGCGCTCATGTGCCGCTCCACTGCGGTTGGCGTTTCTCGGCGAAGGCGCGTGGGCCCTCTTTGGCGTCCTGCGAACGGAATACCGCTTTGAGCAGAGGCTTCTGATAGGTATAGAAGTCGTCGTCGCCGATACCGCTGCGCCGGCGCACCAGCCGCCGCGACGCCCCAACGCTCAGCGGGGCGCAGCGGCCGATCAGCTCCGCGAGCGCCAACGCCTCATCGGCCGCGGCGCCCTGCTGGGTGAGCCGGGATATGAGCCCGAGTTCGTAGCCGCGTTCGGCGCTGAGCGGCTCACCGGTGATCGCCATCTCCAGGGCCACGTTTTCCGGGATGCGCTGAGGTAGCCGTAACAAGCCCCCACCTGCGGCGAACAGCCCCACCTTGGCTTCGGGAAGCCCCAGCTTGGCGCCGGTGGCCGCCACGATCAGATCACAAGCCAACGCCAGTTCAAGGCCGCCGCCGAGGGCGTAGCCTTCGATCGCGGCGATGAGCGGCTTCTCGGCGCTGCCGTCGCGCAGGAAATGGCCGATACCATCTGGCATTCCGGTCTTGGCGAACGCATTGAGGTCCATACCGGAGCAGAACGCTGTGCCGGTCCCGGTCAGCACCCCGACGCGTAGGGAGGCGTCGCGATTGAGGCGTTCCACGGCGGCCAACAACCCGTCGCTGACCGCGGTGTCGATCGCGTTGCGCGCCCGCGGACGGTTAAGGGCAATCAGCAGGGTCGAATCGCGTTGTTCGACCAGCACTTCATCACTCATAACTGAACTCCTGCGCTTTCAACTACCGCGGCGGCAAACGGATGGCGCCGTCGAGCCGGACGACCTCACCGTTCATATAGCTGTTGGTCACCAATTCCACTGCCAGAGAGGCAAATTCGTCGGCATATCCGAGACGTTGCGGGAATACCACGCTGGTGCCAAGTTTTGACTTGAAGGCGTCGGCCTTTTCACCGGCTCCATAGATCGGGGTGTCGATGAGGCCAGGCGCGATGGTGTTCACCCGGATCCCGTGCAGCGCGAGATCACGAGCCATCGGCAATGTCATTGCCACCACACCACCTTTGGCTGCCGAGTAGGGCGTCTGCCCGATCTGCCCGTCGAATGCGGCCACAGAAGCGGTGTGGAGGATGACGCCACGAGCACCGTCCTCCAACGGTTCTGACCGTGTCATCGCCGCAGCCGCCAGACGCGCGCAGTTGTAGCTGCCAATGAGGTTGACCCGGACGACGAAGTCGAACTTGTTCAGCGGGATCGGTGTTCCCTCGCGGTCGACAATCCTGCCCGGCGGACCCAAACCGGCGCAGTTGACCAACACCCGCAGCGGGCCGAGATCCACAGCTGCGTCCACGGCGCCCTGTACTTGCTCTTCGTCGGACACATCGGCGGGGGCGAAGATTCCGCCCAATTCGGCGGCGACCTTGCGGCCGCCGTCTTCTTGTCGGTCGAGTATCACGACCCGGGCGCCGCGTTGAGACAACGCCCGGGCGGTGGCGGCACCGAGACCGGACGCTCCACCGGTGACGATGGCCGATGCACCTTCAATGTTCATGGTCAGATCCTTTCTATGATCGTGGCATTGGCGAGGCCGCCGCCTTCGCACATGGTTTGCAGGCCGTAGCGGCCCCGCCGGTGCGCTCGAGTTCGTTGACCACGGTGGCCATGAGCTTTGCGCCCGAGGTGCCCAGCGGATGACCGAGTGCGATCGCGCCGCCGTTGACGTTGACGCGGTCCATATCGGGGTGAATCTCTCTCTCCCAGGCCAAAACCACGGAGGCGAAGGCTTCATTGACTTCGAAGACGTCGATGTCGGCTGCGGTCAACCCGGCCTTCTTCAAAGCTTTTTCGGTCGCGGAAATCGGCCCGGTGAGCATCGAAACGGGATCGACCCCGGCCAGGGCGAAGGTATGTACCCGCGCTCGCGGTGTGAGTTTGAGGCGCTCGGCAACGGCTTCACTGGTGATGAGAACGGCTGCGGCGCCGTCACAAACCTGAGAGGACGTTCCGGCGGTGATCTTGCCGCCCTGTTTGAACGATGGTTTGAGGATGCTCAGCGATTCGGCGGTGATTCCGGACCGGATCCCTTCGTCGGACTCAGCGATGCCCTGCTCGGTGACCTCGCCGGTGTCCTTGTCGCGGCGCTTGACAGCCACTGGCAGGATCTCGTTGTGGAAGCGGCCCTCGTCGAGCGCGCGAGCGGCGCGCTGCTGGCTCCGCGCGCCGTACTCGTCGAGCTGTTCGGGTGACAGGTCCCAGCGGTCAGCGATAATCTCAGCTGAGATTCCCTGCGGGACAAGACCCCCGACCGGCCTGTAGCGTTTGCGCACCGTTGGGCCGTAGACGTAGGACCCCGGCGTATTGGAGGCGCCCATAGGAGTAGTGCTCATGACCTCCACACCGGCGGCGATCGCGATGTCGTAGGCACCGGCCATCACGCCTTGTGCGGCGAAGTGCACCGACTGCTGTGACGAGCCGCACTGACGGTCGATGGTGGTGGCGGGCACACTCTCGGGCAGACCCGGGGCCAGCACGCTGCTGCGGCCGATGTTGAAGGCTTGATGGCCCACCTGCGTGACACAGCCCATGATTACGTCACCGATGAGTGCGGGGTCGAGCCGATTGCGCTCGACCAGGGATTTGAGGATGTCCGCGCCGAGATCAAAGGGGGTGCCACCCGGACAGGTTTCCATGCCGCCGGCCGCCCGGCGTGCGCATCGCGTCAACGATCACCGCCGACGATGTAGTGCTCATGAACAACTTCCTTCCTTCAGCGTGCCGGTGGCCGCCGACTCTGGTGGTGAGTCCTGAGGAGCTGGAGCGCCGAGCTCGCTCACGATTTGCACGGCCCACTCGTAGTCGGGTTTGCCGGTGTCACTGCGCACGATGCGCGGGACGACATGCAGGACCCTGGGGATCTTGTACCGGGCGAGCCGGCTGCGGCAGAAGTCCAGCACTGCTGGCTCGTCGATTCCCGACGGCGCGACCACCACGGCGGCGACCTCTGAACCCCAACGCTCACTGGGCCGCCCGCAGACCAGCGCGTCGGCGACGTCGGGATGGTCTTTGAGGACGGCTTCGACCTCTTCGACGAAGACTTTCTCGCCGCCGGTGTTAATCGTCAGTGCGTCGCGCCCCAGCAGTTGTACCTGGCCGTCGGCCAGCAACCGGGCACGGTCGCCCGAAATGGTCACCCGCATGCCCTCGACAACAGGAAAGGTGCGCGCGGTCTTGTCGGCATCACCGAGATAGCCCAAGGGGATTCGGCCGCCGCGCGCCAGCCATCCGACGCCGTCGTGGCCGGCCTCTAGGAAGTGGCTGAGGTCTTCGGCGACCACGAACATCGAGTCGTCCGGGGTGAACGTCACCTCAGCGGCCGAGACCGCATCAGCACTGACGTGGCTGCCCACAATCCCCGATTCAGATGAGCCGATGTTCTCGACCACCCGCACACCGGGAATGAGCTCGACTAACCGCTGCTTGCAACTGGCATGGAGCGCCGCGCCGCCGGAGACGATCACCCGCAACGACGACACGTCATAGTTGCCGCGTTGCAGCTCTTCCACCAGCGGCCACCCGAAAGCGTCGCCGACAAGCGTGATGACGGTGACACGGTGGGAGGCCACCGCTGCCAAACCATCGGCGGCAGTGAAACGTTGCGCATGTTCGGGGAAAACCACCGTGTTGCCTTCGCACACCGCCCCCAGCGCGGCCCACTGCGCGGCGCCGTGCATCATCGGCGCGCACGGCAAGACACGGGCCGGATCGGCGCGTATCGCGGTTAGGGCAGCGCGGATGTCGGTCCACTCCCGGTCGCCGCGTTTGTCGCGAAGACCCAGGGTCGCGACGGCGGCGTCTCCTTGGCGCCACAGCACCCCTTTGGGCATTCCGGTGGTGCCACCGGTGTAGATCACGTAGAGGTCGTCAGGCGAAAGATCTTGGTGCACTTCGGGTGTGGCTGATGCCAGCGCTTCCTCGTAGTCCACAGCACCGCGCAGCAGCGGGTTTCCGCTGCCGTCGGCCACTTGCAGCAGGATCTGTGCGCCGGGGAGGTCAGGTAAGACTTCCGCCAGGACCGGGGCGAATGCGGCGTGGTACTGGATTACCGTCGGAGCCGCGTCGCGCAACAGGTAGCGCAGCTCGTCGGCGGTGTAGCGGTAGTTGACGTTAAAAGGGGCCACGCGGCCGAGGTAGCAGCCCACCAGGCCTTCGATAAACTGGGGCGCGTTGTGCAGGTACTGCGCGAGCAGATGTTGACCTGATTCATGGCCTCTGAGTTGTGATCGGTCCGCGAAGTGTCCAATGCCACGGTCGTTGAGGTACCGGGCCAGGCGCGTCGACCGATCGACTAACTCGGCGTAGGTCAATACTCGCTCGCCTTGGCGCACAGCCACGCGTTGCGGAACGCGCTCGGCGACCGCGCGAACGAGCGTGCCGAGGTTGAGATCGCCTGTCATAGCTTAAATCTGTTGCTCGTGTGAACCGCTCCGTTCACCATCAGGTCTCCTGTAAGTGATTGATTCCGGTCGGCCAAGGCGTTTCACGACGCTGGCGCAGTGGTGAGATGCCTTCGACTGAAGTCATCCCGGCACGAGTGAGCCACTGTTGACCCGGTGGTGTGCATATCGTCGGGCATGCATTCGATGACGACATGGCAGGTGAGGATGGCGGGCTACTCCGGACCGCCGGCCATCGCGATCATCCTGTCGTGATCCTCGGCGGGATAGAATTGCGCCGCCCAACGCCGCATGGCCGAATACGCCTTGGCTTCTTCAGCGGCGAAGTGCGGGCGCTGCAGGTAGGTCATGTTCGCCCAGATCGGGAAGTCCTGTTCGATGACCTTCTGCTGGACCTGGACGAACCTGACGCCGGGCCCTTCGGGCTTGGTCGGATCCGCACCCTCCGGCTGTTGAGAACATTGGGCAAAGTAGTAGTCGATGTACTCATTGTCGACGGGGATGAAGCCGGTGACCTGAATCGTTGGAACAGGATCAACCCACCGGATCAGCGACAGCCCAATGCCGTAGGTGTTCATCTCCACCAGCGCCTCCACGGGACCGTTGGGGGTGAACGCGGTGCTCTTCTTGCCGGCGCCGTAGACGACTGAGACGTTGGATTGGAACCAGGGTCCCTCCGAGTGGAAGCTCACCTGCTTGGGGATCTCGCCCGCGCCATGGATGTAGGCAATGTGCGCCGGATCGACCGCATTCTCGATGGGCATCTGCACATGGGTCTTCGTGCGGTGCACCTTCGAACTGAAGGGATGCATGTCGAAGAAGTCTTTACGGCCGTACTCGGGCACCAAAGGTGGCTCCCACGACGGTTGTTTGTCGGAATCTTCCGAATACCAGATCACGATTGTGCCGCACCACTCGCGCACCGGATAGGTGCGGATCTTCAGTTTGGGCTTGCAGCCCTCCCCGGAGTAGGGGATCCGGGTGTTGTGTCCGTCGCCGTCCCATTCCCAACCATGCCAGGGACAGGCCAGGTCGTCGCCGACGACCCAACCGCCGACTCCACGGTGGGCGCCGAGGTGAAGGCAGAAGGCGTCCTGTACATAGGCCTCGCCGTTGGCGCCGCGCCACAGCACCAGCTCGCTGTCGAAGTAGTGGAGGCGTTTAACCTCGCCAGCCGCGAGCTCATGACTCCAGGACACCGGAAACCATCCCTCAGGAAAGCGAGAACTGGGGAACCCGTTACGGTTTCGTCCTCCGGTCATTGCATCACTCCCATTTTGTTCTGCACTGCTTCGGTCTGTTGGTTGACTCACCGGTGCAGCGGCAAGTCGGATTGCCGCGGTCGCCGGTGACACAGCATTACGCGCGTTCGCCCGAGGTCGACCCGGGGCCCGACGGAGATACTCCGTGCGGCGACCCAGTCAGCTACTGAGCGAACGTTCGATTTATCGACTATAGCAGATGGTCCATCGAAATGGAATCGGCAACAGTGTTCGTGCTTTGTACCGTGACGGCACGCAATTGGCCCGGGTTGCGCGGTGCGGTGCTCTCGGAATCCGGCCGCAAGACTTGGTGATGTCTAATAGTTGCAGCAGAACTTGATGACGCCGCGAGTGCGCTTGCCCTCAGCGATCGTCAGAGGGGGAGTTGATCGTTGGGACTGTATTTCCGAGTGATCAGCCCGTCGAAGCGCAGGTCGCCCACTGCGGTGCATTTCCCGGCTCGGATCGCTGTTGCACGCGGGTGACCACGCCAGATAGCGCACCTTGAAAACAGGTGAGCTGCCTGTGCAACGGTTCGGCGTGGGCGCCCTGGCCATACCGCCGTGAGTCGAGCATCGTGCCACAGCAACGCGAGGCAATCATTACGCCATCCGCGCGGCGCTTTCACGCGCCGCCGAACGACGGTCGCCGCTTGCTCTGAAACGCTGAGATGCCTTCGCGGAAGTCACTACTGCGCACCAGTCGGTCCTGTCCCATCGACTCGCGATCGATCGCTGCAGCGAGATGGTCGACCGTCGCAGCGTTAATGGCCCGCTTGGTCTCCGCGTAGGCAAGCGGCGGCCCTGCGGCCAACCGCGCGACCAGCGCGTCGACGTTCTCGCCGAACCTCTCGCCTTCGGCGATGTGGCTGATCAGGCCCCACTGGGCAGCGTCTGCAGCACTGACCCGTTCGGCCAGCAACGCCATGCGCAGCGCGCGGGAACGTCCGATGGCCGCGGGAATAAGAGCTGTCGCTCCCCCGTCGGGCATAAGTCCGATGTTGGAGAAGGCCAACAGAAAGTAGGCGTTCGGCGCGGCGATGGCCAGATCGCAGGCGGCGGCCAGAGACACGCCGACACCGGCAGCCAGACCGTTGACCGCAGCGAGGACCGGCTTCTCGAGCGCTCGGATGGCCAGGATCGTGCGATTAGCTGCGTTGAGTATGTCCTCGCCCCCTCCCGGGTCGGACCCTGCGCCGATGTCGGCGCCAGAACAGAACGCGCGCCCCGCGCCGGTCACCACGACGACGCGAACGTCACTGTCCCGGGCCGCGTCGACCAGCGCTGTGGTGATGGTGGTGAACATCGCGGCGTCCACGGAGTTCAACACGTCCGGGCGGTTCAGTGTGATCCGCAGTGCCGCGTCGCGGGGTTCGACCAAGATAGTTGGCTCGGCGGTCCTCGCCGCATCCGCGGTCACCGCGCTTCGGCGCCGACAGCACCACCCAGGTCAAATACCGATGGTGCATTGCGTATGGCGAATCCGACCTCGCGTTCCAGATGCGCTGTTGTTCCCAGAAGGGAGTCCAAGACGACGACCCGTCGGACATCAAAGTGCAGACCATGTTCCCACGTGAAGCCGATACCGCCAAAAACTTGCTGTGCTCTTGCTGTTGAACGGATCGCCGCTCGGCCAGCCAGCAGCTTGGCTAACGCAGCGGTCCTGACGCTCTGATCAGCGACCGCCTCGTCGACTGCTGCCCGAGCCGCTTCCAGTTCGACTTTGGCTTCAGCTAATTGGTGGGCAATCGATTGAAAGGAGCCGACCGCGCTGCCAAACTGCTGCCGTGTGCGTGCGTACTCGACGGCCCGGTCCAACACACGCTCACCAATCGCCGTCAACTCACTCGCAAGCCCAACCCGGGCAAGCGCGACGGCTTCCTCCCAGCGTCCCGATTCAGCGGCATCTTCGGCGGCCAACGGATGAAACTCGCCGCCGCCGACAACCTTATGCAATCCAAGGTCTGGATCCAGACCGTCGGCGAAGATGAGCGGATCAGCGTGCGGTATCCACTCGCCGACTTGATAGCAGCCGTTGATCTGGACCGCTACGAGGAACTGTTGTGCGTTGGAGTGCTGGATCATGCCATCGACATCAATCGACGTCGGCGATTCAGCGCGCCTAGTACCCGGGGGCGTAGCTTCGCCCAACGCCGGCAGGACCACGGCGGTCTCGCGACTGCCATCTAGTCGCCGCCACAGCGATTCCCCGAGCGCGAGAGCCATGACAAGCGCCAGTATCGGCATGCTGCGCTGTTGTATCCCGTGCCGTCGAAACAGCAATCGGACGGCGGCTCCGCGGTCTTCCTCGTACAGCGCGAACCAGCCGAACTCGTCCAGCCGGGTGCCAACATCCTCGGGAGCGCTGACGTCGAGGAGCCTGCCGAGCCCTTCGTCAAGCAGACTCCATTCAGAATTATCCACTTGACTTCCCCTTGCCTGGCCTGCCTGCGCGCGGCAAACCCAGCAGCCGCTCAGCGACGACGTTCTTCTGAATTTCCGAGGTGCCGCCGTAGATGGTCGCTGCCCTTGCATACATGCAGTCTGCTCGCCAACGCTGGGCACTGACGTCGCTGCCAAGCACTATCTGCGGCCGAAGTGCGCTCAGCGCTAGATCAAATAGCGCCTGTTCGGACGACGCCATCAGCAATTTGTCGATTGAGCTCTCCGAACCCGGTATCGCGCCGCTGGCGAGGCGTTGGAGAGTTTCTCGAGCGCGTAACCGGTTTGCGTACAAGGACGCATACACCCGTCCGGCGGCGTTGTCGTCCAGGACTTCCTCGGCCTCGCGAAGAAGGTCGGCGAACCGGTACAGCAGCCAGGTGGCGCGTTGCCAGCCCATAACGCCGCGCTCGCATCCGAGCACGAACATTGCAACCTGCCAACCGCCGTTGACGCGACCGATCACACGTTCCCCGGGAACATGAACACCGTCGAGGAACATTTCGCAGTAGTCTTCGTCACCGGTCGCGGATCGAATCGGCCGTACATCGATACCCGGTGTATCCATATCCAGAAAGAACGCCGTTATACCGCGGTGACCCGACTCTCTGTCCCCGGTACGTGCAAGGAGTACACAGCGATCGGCGAACTGAGCAAAGCTGGTCCAGATCTTCTGCCCCGTGATAGTAAACCCGTCGCCGGCGGGAATCGCCGCAGTGCGTAGTGAAGCCAGGTCGCTACCGGACTCTGGTTCGGAAAACCCTTGGCACCAGGTGTCTTCGCCGCTCAACACGCGCGGAAAGTAGCGACGGTTCAACGCAGGGTCCGCGAAGTGAAGCACCGCCGGTGCCAGCACTTCAATCATCGAGAAGGAGAAGGGCAACGGAAACCCTGCGGCGGTGAGGACTTCGGCGAACATTCCGCGCTGCAAAGCAGATCCCCCGAGGCCACCGAACTCGAGCTGCCAACCCCTGCGCATCCAGCCGGCGTCGTAGAGGGCTTTCTGGAATCGCCGTAGACGAGCCACCTGGTCGGCAACGCTGTCCAGGTGTTCCCGAAATTCGCTGAGCTGGCTGCTATTTGCCGTCAACCACTCGGCAAATGTCGAACGCATCTGATCGTCACTCAAGGCGTCGAAATCGCCACTGTCGTGTGCTCTTTCGTCGACACCTGGCGGGCCGTCGATGCTTACAGCGTCAACCATGTTGCACCACCGCGGCGCGGGCGTATCTCAGTTCAGCCCACATCGACATTCCAAACCCCTTCACCTAGCGGATTATTCGCAAGAAGCCCGACACGGACTGGTGATGCAGCAGGTGTGTGATCACCGATCCCGTAAGCATCATCGCCGTTACGCCAACCTATTCCGACCGCCTAGCTCCATTAGGTTGACAGACGTGCTCGGGTAGCTGCGCATGTCCACCTGCCATCTCCATCATCCGGTCAGGATCCTCTGCCGCCACGGTATCTCCGATCAGTCGCAGTTCGACTTGGCGCCACCACAGCACCGTGCGCGATGTGGCTGGCCCACTGACCAATTCGGCACCTACGACGTGGGCGCCTCGGCAGTCGTCGCACTGAGCGAACGTTCGATTAACTATCGAATCAGATTCCGAAGACAAATGCAAGCGGCATGCACCGATTTTTGCTTCCGATCATTGACGTCGTCTAGTCGTACGCTGCGCTCGCACATGGTGGACATTTCTGCACGGGACTCCAGGACCCTCTCCACGTGCCGTCCAAGCTCAGCGCCGTGGCCTAGCTAGACGTTGGCTCTATGAGGGCCAGGGAACGGCGCGGGCGCGGCCAGCGGTGTTTTGACTAGCTAGAGCGCTTGTCGAAAGCGTGTTGGGCGCGGATGATGTCGAATTGCAACACATCTGATTGCAGCTAGGCGAGCCGCAGTGCTGCAACACGTTGCTCATGACGGACCGGATCGGGGTCGAGCGACACAGGTTCTCTGCCTGATGCAGGCGCGTGCTGCAATGTCGACCAGGATTGGCGCCATCGGCATTGGTCCGGTCGCCGAATCGCGCGCGGCCGCACAAGCAGCACAGCGATCCATCCAGGTCGGCTATTTCGGCAGCGCATCCAGGTCGCCGTCGTATTCCACGATGCTCAGCGCAAGGCGGGAGTACCTGGCGGTGAGCGCGTCTATTTTTAACTTCCCCGACGGCCGGTACCAGTCGGGGATCACGTTCAGCATGGCGATGATGGCGCGACGAGCATCGTCGGGGTACGGGGTCTTGAACACGCCGGCATCAATACCCTCGCCGATGACCTGGTCGAAGAACTTCTGGCTTGCCGAACGCCGGGCGGCGATTCGCTGGGCGTACTCGGGGTCTAGGTTTCGCACCTCTCGAATGAACAACATGCTATCGATGGGTAGCTTCGCTCGATACTCAACCATGCTTGCCACCAGAATGAGGAACCGCTCGACCGGATCTGAGGAGGCATCCGGCCATGCATGCCGGGCCAGTACGCCATGGAAACTGTCTATCCCTTCGTTGAGGACATCGAAGAGCAGCTCTTGCTTGGTGGCGTAATAGTGATAAATCACCGATAGGCTAAGTCCGGCTTCTTTCGCCATATCACGAATGGATACGGCGTGGTAGCCTCGCGCAGCGAATTCACGACGGGCCACCTCGCGCAACGTGGCAAGCCCGGCTGGGCTGGCCTTTGCGCCATGCGCGCCTGTCCGCGAACCGCCGATGGGTTCTGGCTTCGCTGCCTGTTTGCGACGACCGGTGACCTCGCCATTGGTGCCGCGGCGTGGGCGCGTCGGCGCTTTGGACGCCGCCGCTTTCGATCGTGGCTGACCGTCTCGTGTCATGACGTCATTGTGCCTTTCGAAAGTCTTTCATTTGTCATTGTTCGTCGACGCGCTGGTCCGGCTTCCCGCAGGATTGAGCTCACGTGGACGGCGATGGTGATGCCTTTCGGAACCTTGTAACGAGCAAGCCGTTGACGGTGGACCACGGCAGCCAGTCTATCGAACGTACGACCATTCGTTTCGGTAGGCCACTTCGTTGTCACGGTGGACGACGCCGGCCTGGCAGCGCTAGCCGCTCTGCTGACGCCCAGCTCGATGGCGTTCTTGGAATGCGGTGAGGCGGCCGAGAAACTCATCCGTTGTGAACAGGAACCTCTGGCTGGTCCATTCGTTGACCATGTGCGTTTCGACCGAAGTTGTCCAGGCGGATCGTAGAGCCCGCTTTGTGAGCTGAGCGGCCAAGCTGGGCTGTGCCGCATATTTGCGCGCGAGTTCAACGGCTGCGTCCCAGGCTTGGCCCGGCCCCACTAGTCGGTCGGCGATCCGAAGACGGTGTGCCTCGGCGGCGCCAATGGTGGATCCCCCGATAAGAAGGTCCACTGCGGCGCCATGTCCGGCGATGCGTGGAAGCAGCCAGCTAAGGCCAAGCTCTGGCCCTAAACCCGCATCGATGTACCCCGCGCTGAACCGGGAGTCCTCTGCTGCGACGCGCACATCGGCTAGTAGCGCAAGGGAAAGCCCGCCACCGACGACGGCGCCGTGAAGCGCGGCGACGATTGGCTTGTCGAGGGTCAGGAACCGCACAGCAAGCCGACTTGGTCCAAGCGGGTCCAGACGCCGCTCGTTCGGTGAGGAGTCCCCAAGCCCATGATCGCCCCCAAGCACGCCGGCATGCACGAGTTCATTGATGTCGTGGGACCCGTGGGCATCCACGCCGGTGAGGTCGGCGCCGGCGCAGAAGTGATCACCCGTTGCGCCCAGCACCACAGCATGGATGTCGTCGTCATGCTGGGCGTCGTCGAGTGCCCGGTGAATCGCTATCGGGATCGTGCCACCAATCGCGTTGCGCAGCCTGGGCCGGTTGAGCCGTACCAGAAGGAGGTGGTCGTCGGTGCGCTCGACGATCACATCGCCGTGCGAACGCTCAGTCGATGCAGTCATGCCGTCAACAGTGTGCCGGTGCCGAGGCCTCCGCCGCAGCACATCGTGACGAGCGCGGTTTCGCTGCCCGTTCGCGACATCTCGTGGGCGGCCTTGGTGATTAGCACGCAGCCGGTGGAACCGAGCGCATGTCCGAGCGCAATCGCACCGCCATTTGGGTTTGTGCGCGCCGGGTCCGCGCCGGTCACTTTTTGCCAACCCAGTACCACCGCGGCGAAGGCTTCGTTTACCTCGAAGATGTCGATGTCATCGATCGTCATACCGCCCTTCTTGAGTAGGTCTGCAGTGACAGGGATCGGGCCTTCCAGCATGATCTGCGGATCGCATCCCACGAAGCTCGTCGAGTGCACTCGCGCCAGGGGCGTCAACCCTTCCGCGGTAGCACGTTCGGCGTTCATCAGGACAACCGCTGCTGCCGCATCGGCGATCTTCGAGCTTGTGCCCGCGGTGTGAATGCCACCGTTGACCACCGGGTTGAGGGCCGACAAGGTGGCGATGTCGGTATTCCGGGGTACCTCGTCAGTGTCGAACACCGCCGTGGTCGACGAACCGACCGTGATGGGAACAATCTGGTGGCCGAAGCGGCGCTCCTCAATTGCGATGAGCGCCCGTCTTTGGGATTCCAGACCGTACTCATCGGCTTGCTCGCGCCTCACGCCGTACTTGTCTGCCAACGCCTCAACGGCGGCGAACTGATCCAATTGGCCGTAACGCTCATCATATCCTCCCGACTGTGGAAGTCCATGTCCGGCAGCCTCTCCATCGAGTATCGCGGACCCGAGAGGGATGAGACTCATCAGCTCGACACCGCATGCCACGACAACGTCTTCAGTTCCGGCAGCGACGAGCGAGGCGGCAAGATTGAAGGCCTGCTGCGACGATCCGCACGCACTGTGCACCGTGCTCGCCGGCGTGTGAATGGGGCCGCCGACCGCCAACCACGCCATCCGGGTGACGTTGGCCGCTTGGGCCCCGACCTGATCGATACAACCGCCGATGACTTGGCCAACTGAGGCGGGATTGACGCAAGCTTCGTCGAGGGCCGCGAGCGTTACGGCGCCGAGCAAGGTGGTCGGATGCACCTTCGCCAACGATCCACCACGGCGTCCGACCGCGCTGCGGCGTGCACTGACAATGGCGACATCTGCCACGGGAACCAAATCTCCTTTACTAACCGAACGCTCGTTAAGTAGTGGGCCGCAGCCGAAGCTACACCATTTCCTAAAGAGTCGACAAGGCGTGGAGACTCACCACCGGCAAGCGGATCGGCCCGTCGGCCCCCAGGGCGGTCCGTAGCGCCAGGACAGTCCGGCGTTAACTACTTGCCCAGGAGTGCCGCGTTGTTCCAGCTCAACGGCGGCCCATCGGGGACGAGTTCGACGACGACCATGTCGGCGTAGTTGGCAGCGACCGGAGGTGGGAGAAGCTCGGCGGAAATGGTGTGATCGGCGTACTTCTCGGCGATGGCGGCCAGCCGTTCGGCGCTCTGCGCCACGTCGGTGAGGGTGCGGCATTGTACTGGCAGCACGACGGCCCGCAATTCCGCCCAAGCCGCCCCCTCCTCCACCAGAAATGAGCCGCGCGGGTCGTGCGCGATGCGGCGCAGCTTCTTAGACCGCGACGGGGTCTGCACGTATATCGCCTCATGGTCGGTGACGTGCCACACGGGCAGCGGTACGGGTCTACCGTCACGGCGCAGCGTGGTCAGCACTCCACTGCGTGCGGCGGCGATCATGTCCCACGCCTCATTGTCGGTCAATCGAAACCCCATGTGCGCAACCATCCTCGGCCGTTTCTCGGTTATTCGTCGGCAGTTGCCTCGCGGGCTATGCCGGTGGCCGCCCGGGTCGTAGACAGCGGCGCTGCGACACCATACTATCAAGCGTACGTTCGATAAGTGCGCGGAGGCTCTTCGATTCATCGACCGGCACCTCGGACGCGTGAGGAGCGATCCCATGAGGACGGGCTTGACCGACCTGCTCGGAATAGAGCACCCCATCCTTTCTGCGGCGATGGGTTTTGTGGCTGACCCGGGGTTGGTTGCCGCTGTCTCGGACGCTGGAGGTTTCGGTCTGCTGGCGACCGCTCCCCTCACGCCAGCAGAAGTCGAGCGCTCGGTGCTAGCGATCCGGAGGCGCACCGATCGGCCATTCGGAGCGAACGTGACGTTGCAATTCGCCACTGCGCCGGCGAATCTGGCGGTCCTGCTCAAGCACCAGATCTCGGCAGTGAATGTGTCAATGGGCTTTTCCGCCGAAGTCGCCCAACAGATTCGCGATGCTGGGGCGGTGGTGCTGGCGACGGTCACGTCGGTGAAACATGTGCTCAGCGCCGAACGCAAGGGCGCCGACGGTTTGATTGTGACCGGGCACGAAGGGGGTGGGCATGCCGGCGATGTGTCCTCGCTGGTGCTGTTGCCCGCCGTGGCAGCAAGTGTATCCATCCCTGTGGTAGGTGCAGGCGGATTCGGTGACGGCGCGGGCCTTGCCGCAGCTCTGGTACTCGGTGCGGAGGGCGTTTCTATGGGAAGCCGTTTTGCGGTGACCAGAGAAAGTCCACTGCACCCCAGGACGAAAGAAGCGGTTCGCTCGATGGGACACTCGGATACGCTTTATAGCGATCAAATAGACGGCTGGGGGGCGCGTGTCATACGCGCTGAAGGCGCGCGTCGTTTCACTGCACGCGGCGTCTTGGCCGGAGTGCGGGCTGCCCTGGCGGTTCATCGGGAACGTGGCCTGAAACCACGCGATATGGCCAAGATGGCCGCCGCTAGTCTGGCCGGCGGGCCGTCGTTCAGTTTGCTGCTCAAACGAGCACAGGTGCTCGGCGCATCACAACGAGGCTTGCTCGGCGGCGACCTCGAGTCTGGCATCGTGTCGATCGGCCAGGTGGGCGGTACTCTCACCGATTCACCGTCCGCACGCGAGGTCATCGTGCGGACGGTGGAGCAAGCCGAAACCATTCTGCGAGACCGCTACGAGAACGTCGTGGTAAACTAAGATTCGTTGCCTTCCCAGTGATTCGGTACCGAACCGACGCCGGCCTTGGGCGCCCGTACCACCGAGGTGTCCATTCCGTCAGTTGTCGTCCCGCTCCAGGGATAGGGCGCCGGTCGGGCACTGGGAAATGGCTTCGCCAGCGTCGGGCAACTCGCTGGCCAACGCCGCGTCCTTCAGCAAGTGTGCTTGACCGTCGTCACCCACCTCATAGAGGCTTGGAGCGAGTATTTCGCACAGTCCGATGCCTTGACACACAGTGGGGTCCACCCGCAGACGGATCATAAAAACCTCCGCAACATCCTTGTTGTTCGACCAGAGTAAGGCGAATAGATGACTCCCGGATCGGGCCATGGCGACTCCGACAACCTCCAGCGGCGGTAGGTGAAGGTCTCAAATCCCCAGCGGCGGTGATAGGCATGCATTCCGCTAGGCCCGGCCCCGCCGAATGACAATGATGGCGCGGGAAGTGCGAGGCAACGTGATTGATCACCGCAGCTCCGGGCATGCGATTGACCTGCTGTCGCGTCCGCTGGGCATCGCGAGAATGCAGATAGCGCCAAGGGTTTTGGCCGCACAGTTGTGAAATAAACTGCAGCAGTGATGGATTCGATGGAAGCGATTGGCGGAACCGGGCCGGGTGACTGGTCGACGATGATAGTCGCTTCGATTCGCAGGGATGTGACGTCCCAGCCGCCACCGGCGATGACCTGCGTTCGGTCGCGCTGATCGCCCACGCGGCTGCAAGTGTGCGCCCGCCTGCCGGATCTTCGCGAAGGTCGTCATGAGCTCGTCGGTGTGGGAAGCAGCCGTCCAGGTAGACGCGTCGGGTCATCGTTACGTCCGGCTAGATTTCTGGTGCCGGGACTACTCCACTGAGGACAGCGCCGGTGATCCCGCCGTCGACGTTGATCACCTGGCCGTTGATCCACCGAGCGGCATCCGAGGCCAGGAAGACGACAACGTCGGCTATCTCATCTGGTGTGGCATGTCGCCCGAGGAGGCCCTTGACTCCGTCCAGAACTTCCTTGCCCATAGAGTTCTCGAAGTCGGCGAGGATCGGCGTCTCCACTGGCCCCGGAGCTACCGCGTTGATGCGGAAGCCCATTTGCGCCAAGGCCAGGCCCATCGACAGTACGTAGGTAGTGCTGACTTCCTTGGAGAAGTTGTAGGCGTTGCCGCACTGAGGGTGGGCCTCAAACCAGGCGGCGCCGTCGTCGAAGGTGTCGGTGGAGAGGAGGTCGCGGATAGCCGCGAGACGCTGCGGCCAGCCGACGCCGGCTGTCGAAGAGACGATTGTCACTGTGCCGCCGGGTCGTAGCAGGCCGAAAAACGCTTCGGTGAGGTGGCGCACGGCAAGGCAGTTGACCGCGAGTACTTGTGCCGACGGTGCCGTGCCCGGAATGCCCGCGACGTTCATGAGACCGTCGAACTCACCTTGCAACTGTTCGAGGGCCGAGTCGATGCTTCGCGGATCTGCAAGGTCGACAGCGATGTGGCCGGTGACCGCTGCTGTCGGTTCGTTGCGATCCAGGGAGTAGACATCGGCACCGACTGCGAGCAGCTTTGAGACAGTTGCGTGGCCAATTCCGGATGCCGCGCCGGTGACGACGTAGCGCTTTCCCGCGAACATGTCTCGTCCTTCCTAGTCGAGGGTGTAGGGCAGCGACTTGACGGCGTAGACGAAATTGCCCGTCAAAAGGCTGGGCTGGCCCAGACGTAGATTGGGAGCACGCAAGATCAGCTGCCGAAAGAGCGCCTCGAGCTGCATCTTCGCCAGGAATGCTCCCAGGCAGTAGTGCGGGCCGCCACCCCCGAATGCGACGTGCGGGTTGGGGTTACGGCGGATGTCGAAGGTACCGGGATTGCTGAAAACCCGTTCGTCACGGTTACCCGACGGGTAGATCAGCACCACCCAATCGCCTTCTTTGATCTGCTGATCACGAAGGACGGTGTCGCGGGTGGCGGTGCGGCGGAACGTCATCACGGGTGACGCCCAGCGTATGAATTCCTCAACCGCCGTCTTGATATGACGGTCAAAGTCGTTCTCCAGCAGCGCCCGTTGGTCTGGGCAGTCCTGTAGGGCCATTGCGGCCAGCGTTGTTGTGTTACGCGTAGTGTCGTTGCCGGCGATTGACAGCAACACGAAGAAGGCGCCGAGGTCGTCGTCGGTGAGCTTGTGGCCGTCGATTTCTGCCGCCACCAACAGCGACATCAGGTCATCGGTCGGCTTGACGCGACGTTCCTCGGCGAGTTCGAGACCCATCGCGAGCAGTGCCACCAGGGCATCGTTGACGACCTGTACTGGTTCCCGGCCGGCCGCCACGTCTGGGTCGGCCCACGTCACGCTCCCATCGGCATGGTGGGCGGCTTCGTCGCGTTTTTCCAGCGGAAGGCCGATCATCTCGTAGATCGTCCACATCGGAAGGCGCTTGGACACCTGCTGGACGAAG
The DNA here is from genome assembly GCF_001499985.1 of Mycobacterium sp. IS-1556. Taxonomy (NCBI): domain Bacteria; kingdom Bacillati; phylum Actinomycetota; class Actinomycetes; order Mycobacteriales; family Mycobacteriaceae; genus Mycobacterium; species Mycobacterium sp. IS-1556. The sequence continues at coordinate 10,036 of NZ_LQIM01000014.1, read as the reverse complement.
TCTCCGCCGTTGGTCGCGAGCAAGTCGTCGACGATCTGGACGGCCTGATTGTTGATCTGGTCACCAATCTTTGCGATCTGGCGGGGAGTGAACACCGAACTGATCAGCCGCCGAACATGCCCATGCTGTGGTGGGTCGAGCGAAAGGAAAGACGTAGCCGCGTAGAGGAATTCGTCGGGTGTCGATTCCATCATGACACCCCTGCTCGAACAGAAGATCTCCGGGTGCTTGCTTACATAGCTGATGTCCTCATGTCGGGTTACCGCCCATAAGCCGTCAATCTCTGGTGGGATCATGGCGCCTTCGAGCGGTGGGTGCCAGCTGACCGGTCGCTCATCGCGCAGAAGCTTGAAGTAGGCTTCGCGCTCCTCGGCAGTGCGCGCCCAAAAGTCAAGCGGAGAAATACATATCGGATCGTAGGGACGAGCCGAGTGCGGGGCGGAAACGGTCATCGGTTTACCTCCAAATAGCGATCCACCAAAGCTCTCTTGGCGAGTTTTCCGGTCGCCAACCTCGGCAGGCACTCGACGAAGTCAACCGACCGGGGAGCCTTAAAGTGGGCAATACGTTCCCGCGCGTAGCCGATGATGTGATCGGCTAGCTCGTCGGACGGCGCAACGCCGTCGCGAAGTTGCACGACCGCCTTAACCTGCTGGCCCATCTCGGTGTCCGGTGCACCGATCACGGCGACGTCGAGGATGCTCGGGTGCATCGCCAAGACATTCTCCACCTCCTGTGGGTAGATGTTTACTCCCCCGGAAATGATCATGAATCCCTTGCGGTCGGTGAGGAACAAATACCCCTCGTCGTCGCAATAGCCAACGTCGCCGACGGTTGTCCAGTTCGGGTGCTCAGGATGACGGGACTCAGCGGTCTTCTCGGCATCGTTGTGGTATTCGAAGGGCGCTTCGTCGCGCTCGAAATAGATCGTGCCTACCGCGCCGGCAGGCAGCTCAGCCCCGGAGTCGTCACAGATGTGCACGTCACCTAGTACCGCCTTGCCGACCGACCCGCGCTTCTCGCGCCAGTCCTCGGTTGTGATGACGGTACTGCCGTGTCCTTCGGTGGCACCGTAGTACTCCACGAGTATCGGCCCCCACCAAGCGATCATCGCGTCTTTCACGTCTGGTGGGCACGGCGCCGCTCCATGCACGGCTATGCGAAGTGAAGACACGTCGTACTTCGCGCGCACACTGTCGGGCAGCTGCAACATCCGGATGTACATGGTCGGCACCATCTGCGTGCTCGTGACACCGAAGTTCTCGATGGCCGCCAGCGTTGCCTCGGCGTCGAATCTGTCCAGCATCACCACCGTTCCGCCAATCGCCTGGACAGCGGCAGACCATTTCAACGGGGCGGCATGATAAATCGGAGCCGGAGACAGATAGACATCTTCGGCGCCCATTCCAAACGCGTGTTGCAAGAGGAGTGAGATCGGATCGGCCTCTTCATCGACCTGCCCCTTCGGCAGCCGAGGTTTGACGCCCTTGGGTCGGCCGGTGGTACCCGATGAGTAGAGCATGTCCGTTCCGCGGGGTCGATCGGCCAGCCGTGATGCCCCGGCAGACTCGAGCAGTTCGCCGTAGTTACCGAAGCCGTCGATCTCACCGCCGAACGCGTACCAGTGCGCCACCGATGGAACCGATGCCGCGACCTGCTCAGCCAGTGGCCGCACACCCGCCGACGCAATGACGGCCGTTGCGCCACTGTCCACCAGGATGTAGGCGACTTCGTCGGCGGCTAGATGCCAGTTGAGGGCAGTGATGTACAGGCCGGACCGTACTGCAGCCCAGTAAACCTCAAACGCTTCAGGCGAGTTGTCCGAGAGCAGCGCCACCACATCGCCTTTGCGCAGTCCGAGGCGGTGAAGCGCCCAGGCTAGTTGTCCTGACCGGGTCTCGAGTTCGCAGTAAGTGGTCGTCCTCCCCGAGCCGGCCATGATGACGGCCGGCTTGTCGGGTCTTGACTGTACGTGGGTACCGGAAAACATCGCGATCAGACGATCAGGTCGTCGCGACCGTCGTTCTTCAGCCGTTCGATGTAATGAGCAGTGAGTTTCTTGCTCAGCGGTGCCAACTTCAGCAGGCTTGCGACGTTACCTTCAACCTGAATCTTCTTCTTGGCCATGGCCAAAGGCAGATTTACCTTTCCCTGCCAGTACGCGTTACCGGTGTCTGCCGTCATCGACAGGGTGGCAGCCGGCGTTTGCCCATCCGCCAGATGGTCTTGCACCGACTTGCTCGCCAGGTCTACAAGGACGAACGCATCGGGGTCGCTGAAGTCGAATGCGACAACCGACCCCACCTCAGCGAGCCTAGGACCGATCTCCGGATCCGCGAAGGCGTCATCGAAGATCCCTCCGATGTACTTAGTGACCTCTGCAGCATTGCTGAAGCCCACAGCTACCCCCTTAATCACGACTGGGTGGTTGTTGCGGCGATCCGTGTCCGCCAATTCTACCCATCGAACGTTCGACCAGTAGTGTAGCTCATTGGTAGGTCGCTTGGCCAGAGGACCGAGCAAAGGCGGTGGCGTCGACGGCACAGCCGTGGGACGTCCCAGGGGCGCGGTGAAGATCGGCAGGGCCGTGACCAACGACGGAGTGGTAGCCATCGCCGACTCCAGCCATCTGGTCCGGGTTCGCCTGTGTGGTTCCCCCGAGATCGTGGAGGGTTTCTTAAGCCGCTTCCGGCTTCTGTTGGTTTTCCCTGATCTCGTAGTTGACGGGTGACAGCCCGTCGGCGGCGCTGTGGTGTCGTTGATGGTTGTAGAACGTGTAGCACCAGTCGATGACCACAGCCCGCGCTTGTACTGTATCACTGAAAACGTTGCGGGACAGCACTTCCCACTCCAACGAGGAGAAGAACGCCTCTGCGGCGGCATTATCGAAGCACGACCCCACCCGCCCCATCGACTGACGTACACCGAGCCTGGTGCACAGCGCGCGGAAGTCCTTGGCGGTATAGGTGGCACCGCGCTCGGTGTGGAAAATGACACGCTGGGCCTCGTCGTCGCACCAGATCGCCTCCCAGCCACCACGGGCGGCCACAGCCATCTCCATAGCGGCACACGCCAGCTTGGCATCCGGATGCCGCGACGTCGCCGCACCGAGCAGTCGGCGGCTGTACAGATCGATCACCGTCGCCAAGTACAACTTGCCCGACGCGGTGGGAATCTCGGTCATATCCCCAACCCACTTGGTGTTCGGAGCCAACGCGGTGAAGTTACGTTTGAGTAGGTCAGGAACTTCGGTGCGGTCTTATCCTGCCGTGTGAGCCCGCCGCGACGACGGATCTTGCGCGCGATGAGGCCTTGGCGGCGCATCGAGTCGGCGACCGTCTTCTCCGACACTGTCCACCCCAGATCCCGCAGATCGGCCACCAACCGCGGCGACCCGTGCAATCCCTTGGCCTTCCCGAATGCCGTCCGCACCGCCTCGTCGAGCTGGCAGCGGCGCCGATCGGTGCCGGTGTGCACCCCGTCGGGATCACCGGAGGCAGGCGCCAGCCATTTGTAGAACCAGGACACGCTGATCCCCAGCAGTGCACAGGTAAATGTATGGGGCACCGGGTATTTGGTCCTCTGGTCGGCGATGAAGCGTGCCACGCTCACTTCGTCCTCATTCACCCACAGGACCACTGATCGCTTGAGGACATCGCGCTCCATACGCAGCTCGGCGACCTCGCTACGCAGGCGCTTCAACTCGTCCACGTCGTCGCGGGTCAGCTCACCGCGGCCCTCGCGGGCTTCCCGCGCACGTGCCACCCAGTTGCCCAGCGTGCCCTCATGCACCCCCAGGTCACGAGCGACCTGGGCGATCGGCTTGCCCGTCTCTTCGACGATCCGGACAGCACCCTCACGGAACTCCCGGTCGTACTTCTTGCGTTTCTCTGGCATCTCGACCCCTATTGCCGATGCCTCCACGCTCTCGGGGGAACCTCATCGGGCAGCTCACCCAGTAGGTGATATCTGCGGAACCCGAATGCGTCGCAGGCAGCGCTTCTAGGCGGTGGTTGATGGCTTCGGTGGGTCCGCACCCCGATCTCTTGAAATCGGCGTCCAGCAGTCATAAACTGATCGAGCGTTCGGTAACTGTGCGACAACGCGTCGTCTTGGCTCCTGTGATCGGACGGTGCTAACCGTCGACGGAAAGGACATTAATTAGTGGCAGTCTCTGAGGATCCGGTTCTACCTGCCGCCGCCGAACCGGACTGATCAGCTAATGCCATCACCGTGCGCGTTCGGCGCCGAAACGGCCCGAGCCCGATTTGTGGCGGCTCTCGCTGCAGGTCCCTCGCTAACCTACGCGCAGAGCAAACGACAAGCGATAGTGCCGCCGCTATCGACGGCTTGCCCACGGCCATCGACCGCGCGCGTTGCTCAAGAGAACCTCGCGCGGACAAAGACATCCTCCAGGGACAGGTGCATTGCGGCACAAGCGGCAAGCTCAATTCACGGGAATGTACTCGATTCAGTTGCATGCAGAGGCAGGCCCGTTACTCGAGTTCGAGCGCAAAGAACGCACGCAGTCGAGGTGCCGACGCTGCCGCTAAGGGCCAGTCAAAGTCGATGTTGTTCCGGGCCGAATTGTGGAAGGGCATTAATCGTTGCAGCCGAGCGGATGGGTGGACGCAACGTCTCAATCAACCACTGCGCGGCGACCCGCCCACTGCTACAAACTCACACTTGACATTCGTGATGGAGTTGTGGCCGCCGCGGTCCGGTATGGCCACCCATATGAGGATTTTGGAGCGGCCAAGTGCACACAACGCTCAACGAAGATGAGACGCTGCTCGTCAGCACCGTGCGCGCGTTCATCGACCGTGAGGTCAAACCGACCGTGCGCGACGTCGAACACGCCAACATCTATCCGGAAGAGTGGATCGACCAGATGAAACAGATCGGCATCTACGGGCTGGCCATCGGCGAGGATTACGGCGGCTCACCGGTGTCGATGGCGTGCTATGTCGCGATAACCCAGGAACTGGCGCGCGGCTGGATGAGCCTGGCCGGGGCAATGGGCGGTCACACGGTGGTCGCCAAGCTCCTCGAAGACTTTGGCACCGACCAACAGAAGCGCACCTACCTGCCGGCGATGGCGGCCGGCGAGCTCCGCGCGACGATGGCGCTCACCGAGCCCGGCGGCGGCTCGGATCTGCAGAATATGATTACCGTTGCCCGCCGAGCCGGCGACGAATTGGTGATCACAGGCACCAAGACGTGGATCAGCAACGCCCGCCGTTCGGGTCTGATCGCGCTGTTGTGCAAGACCGACCCGCAGGCCAGCCCCCGGCATTGGGGAATGTCGGTGGTGCTCGTCGAGTCGTGTGCAAGCGGGCTGAGCGTATCGCGGGATCTACCCAAACTGGGCTACAAGGGCGTCGAGGCGTGTGAGCTTTCCTTCGAGGACTGCCGTGTGCCGGCCTCGGCGATCCTCGGCGGCGAGCCCGGAGGCGGGTTCGCGCAAATGATGAAAGGTCTCGAGACCGGCCGTATCCAGGTAGCTGCGCGAGCGCTGGGCGTCGCTACGGCCGCCCTTGAGGACGCGTTAAGCTACGCCCAGCAGCGGGAGAGCTTCGGCCAGCCGATATGGAAGCACCAGGCGATCGGGAACTACTTGGCCGACATGGCCACCAAGCTGACCGCGGCACGCCAACTCACCCGCTATGCCGCCGACCGCTACGACACCGGCGAACGTTGCGACATGGAAGCCGGAATGGCAAAACTGTTCGCCTCCGAAGTCGCCATGGAGATCGCACTCAATGCGGTCCGCATTCACGGCGGCTACGGCTACTCCACCGAATTCGACGTTGAACGTTATTTCCGCGACGCTCCCCTGATGATCGTCGGCGAGGGCACTAACGAGATCCAACGCAACGTGATCGCGGGGCAACTGGTGGCCCGCGGCGGCATATGATTACACCAGCGGTTGCCCCGTACTTCGTGAGACCCATTGCTGAAGCGCGCCGACGTAGAAAAAAGGCCGGTTTGGCCGATCGCGCTCACCGAAATTCCACTGACGCTCACCGAGATTCCCCACCCCGTGGCTCCTCCACGACATGTGGCGATCACTGCGTAATTCGAAATCACGCATCATCCTTTTCACGACTTCACACTGACCCTCACCGGCGCCGGCGCTACAGTGCAGATGTGTCTCGAATCACCGCACGCGGCATCATCAATCGCCGATCCTTTCAGCGGCACGACGACCTTCTGCGCGGTATGCACCGCACCGCGGCTGTAACCGTCATCACAGCGGTCATCTGGGCGATTGCCCTCACCCGCCTGGGCAACAGCCACGCGGCTCCGGGGTGCAACCCGCCACCGGAGCCGGCGGTGGACCAGTCACTTTTGGGCACGCAAATCTCGCCAGCCATCATGGCCGACGTTGCCCCCGCGAAGGTATCCGACATAAGGGTCCGAGTACTTAACGCCCACGGTACGACATGGCCAACATGGGAGCAGCAGTCAGGCGGCCAAGCCGCCCAAGTGGCCAGCGAACTGCGCAACCTTGGATTCGGAGTCGGGGTTGGCCACCCCACCGCCGCTAACGATCGCATCTATGCGGGCAGCCAGCTCACGTGCCCGGGCCAGATTCGGTTCGGAAGCACTCCCGCCGGCCGGGCGGCGGCGGCCACGGTGTGGCTCCTCGCGCCGTGTCTTGAGCTCTTAGAGTCGGCAAACGCGGCCATCGGCGACGACGTCTATCTGGCGCTCGGCACCGACTTTCCCGGGCTGGCCCGTAGCGACGACATCGATGTCGCGTTGGGCGCGCTGCGCCCGGATGCGACCACACCACCCGACCCGTCTCTGCTGGCCCGCATCCACTCGAACACCTGCTGATTCCTTCAACCTGCTCGCCGCGGCTGCCAGCGGAGCACTCGCAGGGTCTCGTTGATTCGTGGCAACATCGTGGGGTTCACACTGCTGCGAGTCGGGGGACCCTTCGGGTACGAAGCAACTGGTCACCGATCTCCCGCTCGAGGTCATTCGAGCTGCCCAACAACGCATCGAGCGCAATGACTCGGCGCAGGTCGAAATGCAATCCGTGCTCCCAGGTGAAACCAATGCCGCCGAACACCTCTTGTGCGCGACCGACCGCCCGCGATGCTGCTCGACCGGCGAGCAGTTTCGCGAGCGTCGCAGAGACGTCATCACCAGCGGCCGCAGCCTCATTGACTGCAGATCGAGCTACCGCGAGTTCGACCTCAACCTCCGCCAGTTGATGCTGCACAGCTTGGAATGTGCCAAGTGCACGACCGAACTGATGTCGGGTGACCACGTGATCGACGGCTCGCCGCAACACGCGTCCGCCTATCGCCGTCAATTCGCTAGCCAGCCCCAATCGCCCCATCGAGACCGCCCGCAGCCACGCCGCCACTGGTTCGACGCCCTCTTCCAATGGTCGTGGAGTGAACCGTGCGAGACCGGCGACGCGGCGCAGCCCGAGCTCCGGATCTAGTCCGCCAACCGGGCTAATCAGGTCGTCGCACACTTCCAGATCTCCGAAGGCATGATGGTCACCGAAGTCGCAGAGGAGGAGCAGACGGTCTGGCGGCGCTCCGAGCACGATGCCGTCGACATCAACCACATCGGCATCGGCTGTGCTCCGTGCAGGCGCCGTCGAGGCGCAGAGTGCGGGCAGCACGAGAGCCGTGGCTGTCTCATCTCGCACGACCGTCGATATCGGAGCGCCGACGCTCAGAGACATGACGAGCCCAAGGGCCGACCAGTTGGCAGATTGGTTCCCCTGCTGACCAAATATCAGCCGGATGGCCGTACCCGGATATTCGCCGAAGAGCTCGAACCATCCGAAATCGACCAGGCGACCAGGAGTGTCATCGGTGCCGCCATCGATCAACACCCTACGCAAGCCGTCTTCGATGAGGACCAGATCAGAGTCGTACATAGGTCGCCTTTCTACCGTCAGCTACGAGGTAGCCCGAGGAGTCGTTCGGCGATGACATTCTTCTGAATCTCGGATGTCCCTCCATATATCGATGCAGCGCGTGAGTAGATGAAGTCGGAACGCCACCGGTCGGCCAACAGTCCCCGTGTCAAGACGATTTGCGTGCGAAGCTCAGTTAGGGCCAGGTCAAAAAGCGCTTGTTCCGACGATGACATCAACAACTTGTCGATCGAGTTGCCACTGCCGGGCACTTCACCATCGGCCATTCGGCGCAACATGTCGCGCGCTCGCAGCCGAAATCCGTAGAGTGAAGCTAATACTTGCCCAGCCGAGCTCTCGTCCAGAGAGTATCCACAGTCCGCGAGCAGGTCTTGGAACCGGCTCAATAGCCATGTCGCACGTTGCCACGCCATGACACCGCGTCCACATCCGAGCACGTACATGACGACCGGCCAACCACCGTCAACGTCACCGATTATCCGGTGTCGCGGGATATGCACGTGATCGAGGAAGATCTCGCAGTATTCATCCTCACTGGTGGCCGATCGAACGGGTCGCACCTCTATTCCGGGCGAGTCCATGTCCATAAAAAAGGCTGTGATGCCCCGATGCCCGGATTCTCGAGCGCCGGTACGCGCAAGCAGGACGCATCGGTCAGCGAATTGGGCGAAGCTCGTCCAATCTTTTGGCCGGTCACCTCGAAATCGTCGCCGGCCTGGACCGCGGCCGTACGTAGCGACGCCAGATCGCTGCCGGCCTCGGGTTCCGAGAAGCCCTGACACCAGGTGTCCTGGCCGCTAAGTACACGGGGCAGGAACCTCTCGCTTAACTGCGCATCGGCGAAGCGAAGCACAGCCGGGGCGAGACCTCGATCATGGAGAATGAGAAAGGCAAGGGAAATCCTGCGGCGGTCAGCGTTTCGGCGATGATTCCGCGATCGAGCGCCGAACCGCCGAGGCCGCCGAATTGTGCCGGCCAGCCCTTCCGCAGCCAGCCGGCGTTATATAGTAATTGCTGAAAACGGCGAAGCCCTTCAACGTCTTCCGCCAGGGTGTCCACTGGTTCGCGAAATTCCCGCAAGAGACCATCCTTGATTCGCAACCAGTCAATCAATTCCGCCTGCAGGCCGGGAGAAGTCCCGTCAGCACCTTGCCCGAGGGTCGGACCGGCCGCGCCGATGCTCATCGCCACACCGTGACCGTTGGGACTGAGATGGCGGACGCATTTTCATGTCATCACAGGGCTCGCTCCTATCGCGTCACTGCGCGCCAGGTGACCATTGTACAGCAATTGATCGAACGTACGATAATCCGGCGAAGTCATTCAGGTAATCGGCGGACGGAGATCAAGCTGTTCGTGCGATGGCCCGCCCCGATGCCACCCCAGCCGCGGCATGTCGGGTCGCCCCGTGAACGCTTGCGAGGATGCTGCACCGGAACTGATTCGACCGACGTAGACGTCCACGACACGGCTGCTCGGGCGCACCCGGCATCCGAGCGGTCGATGGCGTTGACCTATCGGTCGATGGCGGTTTCGATCATCGGTGATCTGCCTCCGCCGACCCGGCAGAAGGTCCGCGCACGGGGTCCATTCGCACAGCGACCTCTTGAACTACGGTGGCGACCACCTCTCCTGTGATGGTGCGGATCTCACCTGCCACCAGTCCTCTTCCCCCGCAGCTCACGGGTGAACTCGATTCGATGACGAGCCACTCGTTCGCACGCGGGGAGTGGTGAAACCACATGGCGTGCTGAGCAGTTGCGTACTTTAGATTGCGGTCGTTCGCCTTCGAACCGTGTTGGACGACGAGCGGCTCGAAGAAATAGAGGTCGCTGATGAAGGCCACCACGCATTCATGAACACCTATGTCCGGTGGAAGCGGTGCGATCGCACGAAACCACAGTCTCCGTACGAACACATCGTCGTCCCATGTGTCGTAGTACCTGACGTCGAAGGTGTCCGGCGGTACTGCGCGGGCCGGATGGGGCAAGCCTGTGCGCGGTAGATCATTGGGGTGTGTGGACGAGAATTCGGCTCTGTTTCCGTGTGCCTGGCGAGTCCCCGATACTGAGTCCACCCGGTTCTCGAGTCGGGGTTAGTTTGATCCGTTCTCAGTTAATGCTGCAG
>NZ_LQIM01000013.1:0-55519 GCF_001499985.1 Mycobacterium sp. IS-1556 | reverse complement strand
TAACTGTCAACCATCAGCCGAAACACTGTCGCCCATCAACCGAAGACGAAATGTCAAGCCTCAACCGCACTAATACAAAGAGCTGGAGCCACCTAGGAGAATCGAACTCCTGACCTGCTCATTACGAGTGAGCCGCTCTGCCGACTGAGCTAAGGTGGCGTGCCGTCCGACGAGCGCTTGCGCGAAGAGCGAAGTGCCGTAGCGGCGGCACGAGTCTACGGCAGGGCCCGTCGCGGACCCAACTCAGTCACGCAGTGCGCGGCCGACGGTGGCGACCATCGCGTCGACCGCGAACTTCGGCTTGACGTTCACCGCCAGCGCCTCGCGACACTCCAGCACCGCCTCGATGCAACGCAACAGCTTCTCCGGCGATGCATGCGCGGCGATCTTGGCGACCTCGTCCCCCATGTCGGGATGGTGGTGCTGCACGTCCCCCGCACCGGAGGCCACCAGCAGCGCGTCGCGGAAGTACGTCGCCAGATCGATCAGCGCCCGGTCGAGCGAATCGCGTGACGCACGCGTCTTGCGCGACTTCTGCCGTCGCTCAAGGGCATTCAGCGCACCCGCAGCTCCGCGCAGCGAGCCGGCCGTGCCTTTGCCGGTGCCGCCCGCGCCGAGTGCGGTGCGCAGCTCCTCCGTCTCGGCCTCGTTGCGGTCCACCGTCAGCGCCAACGCCTCGTCCTCGGCCGTCTTCACCAACTCCTCGGCCGCGGCGTAAGCCCGCGAGGGAGTCGCCGCGTCCCGCGCCAGCCCCAGCGCGCGTTTCCTGCGCTCGCGGGCCGCCTCGTCGGTGGCCAGTCGCCTGGCCCTGCCGACATGGCCGCCGCTGACCGACGCCGCCCATCGGGCGTCGGCCTCCGGCAGCCCGTCGCTTTCGACGAGCACGTCCGCGATGGCGTCCACACTCGGCGTCACCAACGCCACGTGCCGGCACCGCGATCGCAGGGTGATCGCGATGTCCTCCGGGTCCACCGACGGCGCGCACAGTAGGAACACCGTGGACGGCGGAGGCTCCTCCACCACTTTGAGCAGTGCGTTCGCCGCGCCCTCCGTGAGCCGATCGGCATCCTCGATCAACACGATCTGCCACCGCCCGGTGCCCGGCCGCCGCGAGGCGATCTGCACGATGCCCCGCATCTCGTCGACGCCGATCGACAGTCCCTCGGGAATGATGCGACGCACATCGGCGTGCGTGCCGGCCATCGTCGTCGTGCACGCGCGGCATTCACCACAGCCCGGCGCACCTTCGGCTGTGCACTGCAGCGCGGCCGCGAAACAGAGCGCCGCCACCGAGCGACCCGAGCCCGGCGGGCCAGTGATGAGCCAGGCGTGTGTCATGGTCCCGGTGGCGAGGCCGGTGTGAGCCTCCTCACCGCGCGCAGCGCGGGCCGCGGCCACCAACTCGGCCTCCACGGCCTGCTGACCCACCAGACGCGAGAAGACACCGCCCATCGCAGATAACAGTAATGCTGCGAACCGACACGTCCGTCTCACACCACCCGTAGACGTCCCCGATGCCCGATACGGTTGACGCGTGGCCATGGACGCGAGACCGATCGGGCGAATCAGCGCATTCGTCCGCTGGGCCGCGCGCACCCCGTGGCCGGTGTTCACGTTGGGCATGGTGCAGGCCGACATCATCGGCGCCCTGCTGGTCCTGAGCTTCCTGAGGTTCGGCCTGCCGCCGGAGGACCGCATCCAACTGCAGGATCTGCCCGCCTTCAACCTGGCGGTATTCCTCGGCTTCCTGTTCGTCGGGTTCACGGCCGCGTCGTACGTAAGCCTGCGGCTGCTCATCCCGGTCATGCGCTGGCAGCGCCGCGACATGCTGCTCGGCGACCGGGATCCGGCCGAGACCGAGGTGGCGCGCACCCGCGCACTGAAGATGCCGTTCTACCGGTCGGTGATCAACGTCGTGAACTGGTTCCTCGGCTCGGTGGTGTTCATCGTCGCGAGCTGGCCGGTGGCCAGCAAGTCGGCGCCAGTCGTGGCTGTCGCCACCGGACTGGGTGCCACCGCGACCGCGATCATCGGTTACCTGCAGTCCGAGCGCGTGTTGCGGCCCGTCGCCGTGGCCGCCCTGCGCGGTGGCGTACCGGAGAACTTCCGGGCGCCGGGGGTGATCGCGCGCCAGGTGATGACGTGGGTGCTGTCCACCGCCGTGCCCATCATCGCGATCGTGCTGGCGCTGGTGGCCAGCAAGTTCGAGATCCTCACCGCGCCCGCACACCGCCTCACCACGCCGATCCTGATCCTTGCGATCTCCGCGCTGGTGGTCGGGTTGGCCGGCACCGTCCTGGTGGCCATGTCGATCGCCGACCCCCTGCGCCAACTGCGTTGGGCGCTGGGCGAGGTGCAGCGGGGCAACTACAACGCCCACATGCAGATCTACGACGCCAGCGAGCTGGGTCTGCTGCAGGCCGGCTTCAACGACATGGTCCGCGACCTGGCCGAACGACAGCGGTTGCGCGACCTGTTCGGTCGCTACGTCGGCGAGGACGTGGCCCGCCGCGCATTGGAACGCGGGACCGAACTGGGTGGTCAGGAGCGCGACGTTGCGGTGCTGTTCGTCGATCTGGTCGGCTCGACGCAGTTGGCGGCGACGATCCCCGCCTCCGAGGTCGTCAACCTGCTCAACGACTTCTTCCGCGTCGTGGTCGACACGGTCAACCGGCACGGCGGCTTCGTCAACAAGTTCCAGGGCGACGCGGCGCTCGCCATCTTCGGCGCACCGATCGAGCACCCGGATGCGTGCGGGGCGGCGCTCGCCGCCTCCCGGGAACTGCACGACGAGTTGATCGAGGTGCTGGGCCAGACCGAGTTCGGCATCGGGGTGTCGGCAGGCCGGGCGATCGCCGGGCACATCGGCGCCCAGGCACGCTTCGAGTACACCGTGATCGGAGATCCGGTCAACGAGGCGGCGCGGCTCACCGAACTGGCGAAGCTGGAAGAAGGTCACGTGCTGGCCTCGGCGATCGCGGTCAGCGGGGCGCTCGACGCCGAAGCGCTGTGTTGGGACGTCGGCGAGATCGTCGACTTGCGCGGTCGCACAGCGCCGACGCAGTTGGCCAGGCCGGTGAACCTGATCAGCCCCGAGGGGGCCAACGCCGAACGTGAAATTGTGACCGAAGAATCGCGCTGATTTCGAGCGCAAGCGCCCCTTCGCGCGTCAGCTTTTCTTGGCCGCTTTCTTCGCGGGTGCCTTCTTCTTCGCCGGCGACTTCTTGGCGCCGGCCTTCTTGGTCCGCTTCACCGGACCCCGCGCCCGCCGGTCGGCCAGCAGCTCTGCGGCGCGGTCATCGGTGATCGACAGCACGTCGTCGCCCTTGCGCAGGCTGGCGTTGGTCTCTCCGTCGGTGACATACGGGCCGAACCGGCCGTCCTTGATCACCATCGGCTTGCCGGTCGCCGGGTCGTTGCCCAACTCACGCAGCGGCGGGGCCGCCGCCCGCTGCCCACGGCGTTTCGGCTCCGCGTAGATCTTCAGCGCTTCCTCGAGCGTGATGTCGAACATCTGCTCTTCGGTGGTCAGTGACCGAGAGTCGGTGCCGCGCTTGAGGTATGGACCGTAGCGTCCGTTCTGCGCGGTGATCTCCTCACCGGTGTTCGGGTCAACACCGACGACCCGCGGCAACGACAACAGCCGGAGCGCGTCGTCGAGCGTGACCGTCTCCAAGTCCATCGAGCGCAGCAGCGACCCGGTGCGCGGCTTGGGTCCCGTCGGCTTCTTGCCCTTCTTCGCAGGTGCACCGGCGTCCCCGTCGTCCGGCGGTTCGGGCAGCACCTCGGTGACATACGGACCGTAGCGGCCGTCCTTGGCGACGATCTCGTGCCCGGTCTGCGGGTCGACACCCAGCGATCGTCCCTCTTGCGGTGTGGCGAACAGCTTTTCGGCGAGCTCCAACGTCAGCTCGTCCGGAGTGAGCTCGTCCTTGAGGTTGGCCCGCTGCGGAGTCTGCTCACCGTCGTCGCCGGTGACCATTCGCTCCAGGTACGCGCCGTTCTTGCCCACCCGCACGTAGATGGGACGGCCCTGCTCATCGTCAAAGAGCCTGATGGAGTTGACTTCTCGAGCATCGATCTCCTCGAGGTTCACTCCGACGAGCTTCTTGAGCCCACCCGACCGGGCGATCGAGTCCTCGACTCCGTGATCACCGCCGAAGTAGAAGTTGTTGAGCCAGTTGGTCCGTCGTTCGTGACCGGCGGCGATCTCGTCGAGCTCGTCTTCCATCGCCGCGGTGAACCCATAGTCCACGAGACGGCTGAAGTGCTGCTCGAGCAGTCCGATGACGGCGAACGCCACCCACGACGGCACCAGCGCGCTGCCCCGCTTCACGACGTAACCACGGTCCTGGATGGTCTTGATGATCGACGAGTATGTCGACGGCCGGCCGATGCCGAGGTCCTCGAGCGCCTTGATCAGCGAGGCCTCGGTGTAGCGGGCGGGCGGCGTCGTGTTGTGCCCGTCGGCGGTGAGGTCCTTGGCGTCGACGCGCTGGCCCTGCTGCAACGAAGGCAGCCGGCTCTCGGCATCGTCGGCCTCGCCGCCGGCCTGCTCGTCGATGCTCTCGACGTATGCCTTCAGGAACCCCGGGAACGTGATCGTGCGACCGCTGGCGTTGAACACGACCTGCTGACCGTCGCGCGCAACTCCGGAGATCCGCAGCGAAAGCGTGGTGCCGCGCGCATCGGCCATCTGCGAGGCCACCGTGCGCTGCCAGATCAGCTCGTAGAGCCGGAACTCGTCGGTGTCGAGCTGGCCGTGCAGCTGGCCGGGGGTGGAGAACACGTCGCCGGCAGGCCGGATGGCCTCGTGCGCCTCCTGCGCGTTCTTCACCTTGCGGGTGTACTGCCGCGGGGTCGGGTGCAGGTATTCCTCGCCGTAGAGCTGGCGGGCCTGGTTGCGCGCGGCTTCCACTGCGCTCGCCGACAGCGTGGTCGAGTCGGTGCGCATATAAGTGATGTAGCCGTTCTCGTAGAGCCGCTGCGCGATGCTCATCGTGCGCTCCGAGGAGAACCGCAGCTTGCGGCCCGCCTCCTGCTGCAGGGTCGACGTCATGAACGGGGCGTACGGCCTGCGGGTGTAGGGCTTCTGCTCGACCGAGCTCACGGCCAGCTGTGCCCCGCGCAGGCCGGTGGCCAGCGCACTCGCGGCGGCCTCGTCGAGCACCAGCACCTCGTCGGGCTTGCGGAGCTGGCCCAACGAGTCGAAGTCCCGTCCGGTGGCCACCCGTCGGCCGTCGACGGTGTTCAGTTTCGCGGTGAAGGTGGGCGGGGACGCCTGCGGGTCGGACACGCTGGCGTCGAGTTCGGCGGTGACGTCCCAGTAGCCTGCGCTGCGGAACGCCATCCGCTCGCGTTCACGCTGGACGATGATCCGCGTCGCCACCGACTGCACCCGGCCCGCGGACAACTTCGGCGCGACCTTCTTCCACAGCACCGGGCTGACCTCGTAGCCGTACAGCCGGTCCAGGATGCGGCGAGTCTCCTGCGCGTCGACCAGGTCGTTGTCCAGGTCGCGGGGATCCTGGGCGGCGGCCCGGATGGCGGGCTCGGTGATCTCGTGGAACACCATCCGCTTGACCGGGATGCGCGGCTTGAGCGTCTCGAGCAGATGCCAGGCGATGGCCTCGCCCTCGCGGTCGCCGTCGGTCGCCAGATACAGCTCGTCGACGTTCTTGAGCAGGTCTTTCAGCTCGGCGACCGTGCTCTTCTTTTCGGGGCTGATGATGTAGAGCGGCTCGAAGTTGTGGTCGACGTCCACCCCGAGCCGGGCCCACGGTTCCGACTTGTACTTCGCGGGCACGTCGGCGGCGTTGCGGGGCAGGTCGCGGATGTGCCCCCGGGAGGACTCGACGATGTAGTTGGAGCCCAGGTAACCAGCTATTTTGCGCGCCTTGGTCGGCGACTCGACTATGACGAGCCGCCGGACGCCACCATTGCGACTGCCGCCGCGGTCCCCGTCTGCCACCTTTTGCTTACGCTCCACTTCTTCAGTCGCCCACGGCGCCGGACTCCGCACTCGGCGGCTCGTCGACCCCGTCGGCAACTGACAATTTCGCACCCCGCGCGAGCCGACGCAAACTGGCCCCCCTCTGCACGGCCGTCAAATACGCGGCCATTGGTGGAACGCCTCCACGTTGCCGGGCGGTTCCCCCACGTTCTCTACCAGGCGCGACAGCCGTCGGCGACCGCTGATCCGCAGTGCCGGGCGTGAGCCTCGCGTGCCGATCAGCGTCGGCGCAATCCCCACCCGCATCATCGCCGACGCGAGCGGCGCATGGGTGTCGGGCGCATGCGGGTCCAGTCCGAGCAGATACCGGTCCGCCTCCGGCGTACCCGCGGCCAACGTCCAGGCCCGAAGCTCACGCGGTCCGGGCAGCCACTGGGGCGGCACGGTCTTGACGGCTCCACGGGTCCAATCAGCCGCGATGGCGACCAGCCGCGAGTCGACGGTGGTGCGCACCAGTGGATTGTTCTCGTCGGTGCGGGAGATCTCCGGCTGCAGGCCCGCCTCGACGATCATCTCTGCGATGGCCTCGGCACGCCACATCTGGTCGACGACGACCGACAGCCGCGCACCCTGCTGTGCGCCCGCACCGACCAGTACCACCTGGCCGGGGGCGGCGAGCAGCCCCGTGAGGTCGGCGACCGCGGGGGGCACCGACTCCGCCGAGAAGAACGACAGCTGGCTCACGAATCGACAGTAAGGCAGCCGTCGACATCTACCGTGTCGGCCGGGCCCCTGGCGCGCCGAAACGACGAACACCCCGCGGCAACCGGTCTCGGATGCGCGCGGGGTGTTGCCCTCAGATCGTGTTGGTCGCGCTAGACGGCCCGAACACCCGTGGCCTGCGGCCCCTTGGGGCTCTGGCCAACCTCGAACTCAACCTTCTGGTTCTCCTCCAGGGTGCGGAAGCCGCTGCCCTGAATTTCCGTGTAGTGGACAAAAACGTCGGCGGAGCCGTCCTCCGGGGCGATGAAGCCGAAGCCCTTCTCCGCGTTGAACCACTTCACAGTTCCCTGTGGCATTTCCTGTTGTTTCCTTCTCTTATTCACCGGGTGCGGTCCACCGTGTTTCGGTACACCGGGCCCGTTCCGACCGCTCTCCTTCGTGGAAGCTCGGAACTCGACCCGACCTACAACCCTCGCAGGAACCGCGATCGCAACGTCGTTCCTGCGAGTGCTGATACACGAACACAGAAGCTGCGACCGCGCTAAGTCAATCACGTTCGTCACTGCTGCGTACAGTCTCGGCGCTGGTAAGTGGGGAACAATTCACTCCAGCGGAGCATTCAGGGAGGACGATCGATGGCTGATTTCGGCCGCGAGCTGCTTGCTTGCGCGGTCGAAGGCACCGGGCAGGGCGGGCAGAATCCGCTGCGCCACGTCGCTGATATTCCGCCGCGTCAGGGGCGACCGCAGCAGTGGCCGCGCTGGGCCGACTCAGATGTGGTGCGGGCGTTCGTTGATCGGGGCATCGAGGCTCCGTGGTCACATCAGCTCGCCGCGGCGGAGCTCGCTCACGCCGGCCGCCACGTGGTGCTGTGCACCGGCACGGCATCGGGCAAGTCGCTGGCCTACCAGCTGCCCATATTGACGGACTTGAAAGCGGATCCGCGGGCCCGGGTGCTGTACCTGTCGCCGACCAAGGCGCTCGGCCACGACCAACTGCGGACCGCGGTGGCGCTCACCGAGGCTGTGCCGCTCCCCGACGTCGCGCCGTGCGCCTACGACGGCGACAGTCCCGGTGACGTTCGGCGTTTCGCGCGCGAACGGTCGCGCTGGCTGTTCTCCAACCCTGACATGATTCACCTGTCGTTGCTGCGCAACCATGCCCGCTGGGCGGTGTTCCTCCGCCACCTGCGCTACCTCGTCATCGACGAATGCCATTACTACCGCGGCATTTTCGGCTCGAACGTGGCGATGGTACTGCGACGGCTGCTGCGGTTGTGCGCGCGGTACTCGGCCACCGGCAGCATGCCGACGGTGATCTTCGCCAGCGCGACGACGGCCGCGCCCGCGGAAACGGCGTCCGAACTGATCGGGCAGACCGTCGTCGAAGTGACCGAGGACGGGTCGCCGCAGGGGGCTCGCACCGTGGCACTGTGGGAGCCCCCGCTGCTCGACGACGTAATCGGCGAAAACGGGGCCCCGGTAAGGCGTTCGGCGGGCGCCGAGGCCGCCGGCGTGATGGCCGACCTGATCGCCGAGGGCGCCCGGATGCTGACGTTCGTGCGGTCGCGCCGGGGCGCGGAACTGACGGCGCTCGGCGCGCGGACCCGGCTGCAGGAGCGGGCGCCGGATCTCGCCGACCGGGTGGCGTCCTACCGCGCCGGTTACCTCGCCGAAGACCGCCGCGCACTCGAACGCGCCCTGGCCGACGGGGAACTGCGGGGGCTGGCGACGACGAACGCCCTGGAGTTGGGCGTGGACATCGCCGGTCTGGACGCCGTTGTACTCGCCGGCTTCCCGGGCACCGTGACATCGTTCTGGCAGCAGGCCGGCCGGTCGGGCCGCCGGGGACAGGGCGCGCTGATCGTGTTGATCGCCCGCGATGATCCGCTGGACACCTACCTGGTGCACCACCCGGCCGCACTGCTGGACAAGCCGATCGAACGCGTCGTCATCGATCCGACGAACCCGTACGTGCTTGGGCCGCAACTGCTGTGCGCGGCCACCGAACTCCCGCTGACCGATGCCGAGGTGCGGATGTGGAACGCCGAAGCGGTCGCCGGGGCGCTCGTCGACGACGGACTGCTGCGCCGCCGGGCGAGCGGTTACTTCCCCACCCCCGGCATGGATCCGCATCCGACCGTCGACATCCGCGGCGGATCGGGCGGGCAGATCGCAATCCTGGAGGCGGGTACCGGCCGCATGCTCGGCAACACGGGTGCGGGTCAGGCGCCCGCCTCGGTGCACTCCGGCGCCGTGTATCTGCACCAGGGCGAGAGCTACGTCGTCGACTCCCTCGACTTCGAAGACGGCGTGGCGTTCGTGCACGCCAACGATCCGGGCTACACCACCTCCGCCCGGGAAGTGGCCGACATCTCGGTCACCGGCGAAGGTGAGCGAAAAGCGTTCGGCCCGGTGACCGTTGGGCTCGTACCGGTTTCGGTGACCAATAGGGTGATCGGTTATCTGCGGCGTCGCCTGACGGGCGAGGTGATCGACTTCGTCGAACTCGAGATGCCCACCCGCACCCTGGACACCACCGCGGTGATGTGCACGATCACTCCAGAGGCGTTGCAGCACAACGGCCTCGACCTACTTCGGGTGCCCGGCGCCCTTCACGCCGCCGAACACGCGGCGATCGGGCTTCTGCCGCTGGTCGCCAGTTGCGATCGGGGTGACATCGGCGGAGTGTCGACGGCGGTCGGGCCGGTGCGGGGATTGCCGACGATCTTCGTCTACGACGGCTACCCCGGCGGTGCGGGCTTCGCCGACCGCGGATTCCGTAGGCTTGCCACCTGGTGGGCGGCGACGGCCGATGCGATCGAGGCGTGCGAATGCCCTGCGGGATGCCCCTCCTGTGTGCAGTCGCCCAAGTGCGGCAACGGAAACGACCCGCTGGACAAGGACGGTGCGGTGCGGGTGCTGCGCCTCGTGCTCCGTGAGATTTCCGGCAACTGGCCCTGACGGACCGTGCGAAGGGGCGATCGACCCCTCGACGATCGCCCCCCACGGTGTCCGCCCTCCGGGGCCGTGAACTGGCCACCGAGCGCGAACCATGCGGGGAACGGCCGAACGACGCGATCCGTTCCCAATCCCGGAAGCCGGGCGCAGACGAAAGCTACCTCGTTGATGAGGTGGTTGCAACTCCCGAGGCGGGCGATGACACGCCCCGGAAGTCGTGAGGCCGCCGAATCGCAACGAATTCCGCACCTGTCAGCCCGGAGGGCCCCCCAGGTCCGCCGGTAAAGTGTCACCATGACCCACGACTGGCTGCTCGTGGAGACGCTGGGCAGCGAGCCCGTCGTGGTGGCGCAGGGCCATCGAACCCAGAATTTGATTCCGGTCGGTGCGTTTCTGCGGCGTAACCCCCACCTGATGGCCGTGCAGACCGCCATCGGCGAAACTGTGCGGGCGCGACAGGGCCTGAGCAGCATCACTCCCAAGAACGATCGCGTCATCCGCACCGAGGTAGTGCAGATGACCGACGGCCGCATACACGGCGTGCACATCTGGATCGGACCCCCAGACATGGAACCCCCGCAGCGGCCTGTGCCTGGACCGCTGTTGTGGGATCTCGACACCGGAACCGCCACCAACACCGAGGAATCGCTGTTCAACAGCGGATGGGATCCACACAGGGAGCCGACGCAGAACCGCACCTTCGCCGACGATCTGCCGATGCGTGAGCTCAACCCGAGCGAAGCCAAGGTGCTGACGATGGCGATCAAACGCGAGCCGGGCACCACGTTCTGCAGCACATGGGACGTCACCGACTATCGCGGTGAGCCGATCACCGTCGGCTTCGTCACGCGCACGGTCGTGGAGCCACGCGACGACGGCCCGGATCGGCTGCTGTGCAGGGCTATGAACTGGCGCAGTGAGCATGAAGAGACCGGGCCGCCGCAGGACCACCTCGCGCAGCGAATCCTCAACGGGCTGGCCCAGCCTGGGGTGCACCGCGCGCTGGTGGACCCGACGAACTGGACCTTGCTGAAGTGGCTCGATGAGCCCGCGCCGTTCTTCGACTGGCGGATCAGCTTGGCGGGCGAGCATACGGTGCACCCTGCCGATCATGCCGAGATGGAGCGCATGGCAACCGAATTCAGCACCGGCGTCGCCACCGGTGTGCTGCGGATGGCCGGGGTCGGCGACAGCGAATGGACGCCGGTGCATGTGACCGTGAATCGGGTCGAACTGGACGAGGATGTGTACGCGGCCCTGGCAACGCTGCGTCGGCCCAGCACCACGGAAATCGCGCAACCGGGTCGGCACGTAGGCGAGCATTAGCCCGCCGGATCTCCTGGTCCGGCGCGGGCGACCGCGTGCGCAGGGCCCACTCCGAAGCGCCCCAATGTGACCGAAACATCGACGGCGACAACCACATCCAGGCCGGCCACGTCACACCGAGTCATGTCGGCCTGCATCGCGGTGGCGACCGCGGCCGCCCACGCACACGCCGCATCCACACCGGTGGCGATTCGGTGGGCAGCCGCCAGGGCACCCAGGTCGGCGGCCGCCTGAGCGCGGTGCCGCGCTGTCACCGCCACGCCGAGGTATGCCGCGCCGACGGTGATCGTCAGCAGCACGGCGATCATCGCCGCCGCGATCAGGGTTGCCGCGCCGTCGTCAGCGTGAAGCCGGTTCCACGGCCGCCACCGCTTTCGCTTCGACGGCGAGCCCCGGCAGCATCGCGGACCGCGCGGTGACGGTGGCGACGACGAAGTCGCCGTCGCGGCGGATGAGCACGGCGGCGCCTTCGGGCGCGAGATTCCGTGCCACATCGCCGCCGTTATCGCCCCGGGCAGCGAGCCGTGCCGCCTCGCGGGCGGCGTCGACACAGCGGATGTGCGTTGACACCGCCGCCAGGCCGGCCGCACACATGATGAGCACCGCAACCAGTGCGGCCACCGCGAACGCCGCCTCGACCGTGGCGCCGCCACGCTCACCGGCTAGACGTTGGTGTTGAGCGCGCGGCTGATGATGTTGGTCAGGGCGCTGACGATCGAGTCGCCGGTGACCACCGTGTACAGGATCGCGCCGAACGCGGCGGCGGCGATCGTGCCGATCGCGTACTCGACGGTCGACATGCCGTCGTCCTCCACCATCAGCAATGCCAGTTTCGTTTGCAACGCACGAATCCGATTGCGCACCTTCATCTTCCCTCCCCACTCGATACCCTTCACAAAATCCCGGACTGCAGCACGTCACCGGCCAGGCCGGCGACGACGGGCACGATGCCCAGGCACACGAACGCGGGCAGGTAGCACACGCCCAGCGGGCCGGCGATCAAGACCGACGCCCGCTCGGCGGCCGCGCGGGCGGCATCCGCCGCGTCGTCGCGCGAGCGGCCCGCCAACTCGGTGACACCCTGCGCCAGCGCCGTTCCGGAGGACGCCGAGCGCCGCGCCAACCGCAGCAGCGCGTCAGCGTGGCGGTCCACGTCGGGCGGAGTCGCCCATGCGGTCGACGGATCGGCGCCCAAGGCCAGCAGATCTGCCGCGCGCAGCAGCAACCGCGCCAAATGTCGTGGCGCCGACGGTGCCGCAGCGGCCGCGGCACTGGACACAGCCATCCCTGAACGCAGGCAGGCGGCCAGCACGTCCAGCGTCGAAGCGAACGCCAGCGGATCGCCCGGCCCGCCTCCGTCGGGTATCCCCCGCGATGAGGCCGGAGTGCCGCGAACCCGCGCCCGCCTGTCAACGCCGCCGACGAGCAACGCGCCGGCGAGAAGCAGTGCCGCAAGCGTCATTTGACCACCCCGCCGGTGATCCGGTCCGACCAGGCGAGGCCCAGACAGGTCAGCGTCACACCGACGACGAGCAGCCACTGGCCACCCGTGAACAGGAAGCGCAGCGGTTCGGCACCGATCAGTTCGCCGAGGCCCACCCCGAGCAGTGGCAGCGCCGCGAGCACCGTGGCGGTGGTGCGGGCACCCGCCATCCCAGCGTCGACCTGGGCCGAGAACCGTTCCCGCGCAACGATGTCACGGTGTGCGGTGTGCATCAGTGCCGCGATCGCGAGGCCGTGCGCCTGAGCCAGTTGCCAACAGGTCGCGAGTCGCTGCCAATGTGCGGCCAGCGCTGACCGGCCGGCCACACTTTGTAGCCCGGCTGCGACGTCGGCGCCCATCCGTGCCCTCGCCGCGACCGTTCGCAGCGACGCCGCGACGACGCCGTCGACTTCGGATGCGGCTGCCTCGAAAGCGGCTACCGGATGCGCACCGATTCTCAACTCGCCGACCAGGACGTCCAGCGCACCCTCCAGTGCTGCCGCTTCCGCTTTGCGTTCTCGCCGCCTGCGCCGGCGCCGCCTGCGGATTTCACCGGTGAGCGCGGCGATCGCTGCCGCCACGACAACCCCGAACGGGGCAACGACAACCAATGCGAGCAGGCCGATCGCCAGCCAAGGTGCGACCGGGATCCGCCTCGACCGGCGGTCGCCTCCCCCGCACGCGCGGATCGACCGCCGACGCGGGCCGGGTGCGACCAGAAGCGCCAGCGCAAGGGCCAGCGCTGCGCCGCTCACAACGCGCCCCGCTGCCGAAGGAGGTCACGCAATCGCTCGGCGCCGCAACCGAAGCCGCGCTCGAGGTGCCACGCCGTCGACACCCGGACCTGACCGTCCACCCCAGCCGTCAGGAGTGCGACCTCACTGAGCCGGCGCTTGCCCGCCCGGTCACGGTCGACGTGGATCACCACCTGCACCGCGGCTGCAAGCTGGCTGTGCAGCGCGGCCCGGTCGAGACCGCCGAGCGCGGCCAGCGCCTCCAGGCGGGCGGGCACCTCGCCCGGACTGTTGGCGTGCACGGTGCCGGCACCGCCGTCGTGGCCGGTGTTGAGCGCGGCGAGCAGATCGACCACCTCGGCGCCGCGTACCTCGCCGACGACGATGCGGTCGGGCCGCATCCGCAACGCCTGCCTGACCAGGTCGCGCATCGTCACCTCGCCCGCGCCTTCGACGTTGGCGCAGCGCGCGACGAGCTTCACCAGATGCGGATGTGCCGGAGCGATTTCCGGCGCGTCCTCGACGCAGACGATGCGTTCGGTCCCGGGAACCGCGCCCAGGACTGCGGCCAGCAGTGTCGTCTTCCCGACACTCAATCTATGGCACACTAGACGGATGGCACTTCGCGCCGCGATATACGTACGGATCAGCCAGGACCGGGACGGCACTCGGCTCGGCGTCGAACGGCAGGAACAGGACTGTCGCAAGCTCGCTCAGCGGCTCGGCTGGGACGTCCGAAATGTGTACGTAGACAACGACATATCGGCCTACAGCGGGAAGCGCCGGCCCGAATACCAGGCGCTGCTCGCCGACATCGAGGACGGGGCGCTCGACGGCGTCGTCGCGTGGCACCCGGACCGGCTGCACCGCTCCCCGCTCGAGCTCGAAACCTACATCGACCTCTCCAACAAGTTCGGCATCCAGACCCACACCGTGCAGGCCGGTGCCTGGGACCTGTCGACCGCATCCGGTAGGGCCGTCGCGCGCACGCTCGGCGCCTGGGCGCGCTGCGAGTCCGAGCACAAGGGCGAGCGGATCCGGCGCGCCCGCCAGCAGCAGGCCAAGGCCGGCGGCTGGCACGGCGGCATCCGCCCCTACGGCTTCGAGAAGGACGGCGTCACCATCCGGCCCGACGAGGCCGCCGAGATCGCCAAGGCGACCGAGGCCATTGTGTCCGGTGTGTCGCTGCGGTCGCTGGTGCGCGACCTCAACGAGCGCGGCGTTCCCACGGCGACCGGGCGCGGACCCTGGACGTCGGTAGCGCTGAAGGACACCATCATGCGTCCGCGAACGGCCGGCCTGTCGTCGTATCACGGCGAGATCGTCGGGCCCGCGGTGTGGCCGCCGATCGTGCCGGAGGACACCTGGCGGGCCGCGTGCGCGATTCTGTCCGACCCGGCGCGCCGCACGAACGGCGGCCGCGGCGGAACGATCCGCTGGCTCGGCTCCGGGCTCTACGTGTGCGGCGTGTGCGGCGAGGCGCAGCTGCGGGTGGGCACCGGAGGGAGCGTCAAGCGACACACCTACCGGTGCGGCAACCGCAACATCCGCGACGGCGGCGGCCACGTCACCCGCGAGGCGAGCACCCTCGACGCCTACGTCGAGGAGGTGATCGTCACGCGGCTGTCGGAGCCGGGGCTGCTCGATGGCCTACTCGAGGCCGACGACGACCGCGACACCGCGGCGCTGCGCGTCGAGCTGGTCGCCGTGCGGGAGCGCCAGGACGAACTCGCCGGACTGTTCGCCGCCGGCCAAATCACGGCGCGCCAGCTCGCGATCGGCACCGAGCAGCTGACCGCGAAGGAGGAAGCGCTCGCCAAAGCTCTCGCATCGGCCGGTCGCCGTAACCCGATCCAGATGCTATGCGGTGCAAAGGATCTCCGCTCACTATGGTTCGGCACCCGAGAGGGCCGCTCCGACGGCCTCTCACTCGGACAGCGCCGCGCACTCCTCGACGTGCTGATGACCGTCACCGTTTTGCCGGCGCCACGTAACCGCGGCGGCTTCGACCCGAACTACGTCCGCATCGAGTGGAAGGTCGGCTGACGGGCCTTGCCGGCGCATTACGAATGACACGGCGCTCGGTTGCTGTGTGACGGAGCCTCGCTATGCTTGTGGCGCGTAGGTATGGCGCCGGAAGGCCCGGAAGACCGGGGATGTGAGACCGGCCGGCGCAACGACCGATTTGCCTCGCGCGCATCGCGATTCGCGCAGCGGCATGAGGTCGCCTTCCTGACGACCCGCGATCCACGCCGGGCCGATCGAGCGCACACAGCCGGGACCTAAGGCAGCCCGAAATACAGCCACCTGAAAGGGCTTATTTCGCGATGCCTTCACCCATTCCTCCGCGTCGTCGTTACGCAAAGCTCGCCGAGGCCGCTGAATACCTGCAGGTCACCGAACGCACGATCCGGCAGATGATCACGGATGGCCGGCTCACCGGATACCGCAACGGGCCCCGAATCGTACGCGTTGACCTCAACGAGATCGACGCCGCCGTGATGAAGCCATTCGGCGCGTCGTGACCGCCAGCGAGAGCGCAGCGACCCCAGATGTGCTGTCCGAGCACATCGCTCGTGTGGTCGCCGAAGCGCCGCCGCTCACCGCTGAACAGCGCGACCGCATCGCCGCGATTATCCGGGCAGGCGCCGCGACGTGACACGAGAAAACCGCCCCGCGGACGCGAAGGCGGCTCTCGAGACTGACCAAGTCGAGGCCCAGCGTAAACCCCACCACCGACGGCCACAGCGGCGCCGAGATGGTGCCGACCGCCCGCGACCGCCACATCACGGCCGGCGCGCCGAACGCGCGGCTGGAGTCCGGCCATGAGTGGCGAGCCGACAACCAACGGGCAGGCGCCGTTCGGCGCGGACTTTCATCCGCGCGACTTCCGCCGGGGGCTTCGGCACCTACGCCTCGATGACGCTGAGTATCGAGTGGCGATGGAGCTGTGCGAGTTCGCCGCTATCGGACGGCCGATTGTGTGGCCGGGTGTCAAGACGTTGGCCGAACACTGCGGCATGACACCCCGCGGGGTGCAAGGCATTCTGCTCCGGCTCGAAGCGAAGGGAGTAATCGCGTGCGTTACCCGTAGCAAAGGAGGCCGCGGCCACACGACCCACTGGCAGCTGCTCGTGCAACGGCCACAAACTACGAACGGCCGTTCACGGTTTACGGGCACCGAAATTACGAACCGTGGTGCCGGAAACTACGAACCGCCGTGCTCCGAAACTACGAACGGCCGTTCGCCCGAAGTAGGGATGGAAGTAGGGATGGAAGTAGGGGGGCGCGCGTGTGTGCGCGAGACACCGCCGACACCCGAGCCACAACAGCCGCGCAACGACCGCACCTCGCAGCCATCAGCGAACAGCAACAGCGAACGTCCCGCCGCCGTCGAGCCGTCACCGTTCTGCCCCCGACACCCTGGTGGCACCGACAAACCATGCAAGGGATGCCAACAAGCACGCGAGCGCGTCGAAGCCCTCACCGTCGGGGCCGAGCGGGAGCACGACGCCCAACGACAAGCCGAAGCCGACCGGCGCGCCGCATGCCCCGACTGCGACCACGGCTTCGTCGACGTCTACGACGACGACGGCAACGAGGTCGGTGTGCGCAAGTGCACACACCCGAAGCCCAGGAGGAGAACATCATGACCGACTGTCCCGACCAGCTGCCGCTGTGGTGGTACTGCAGCATCTGCGGGGCACCGCACTTCGACCTGAGCACCAGGCTGCGCTGCGTCCCCCCGGAGCACCGGCACTGCCACGAAGCCTTCGACCGGTGGTTCCGGTCCGACAACGAGGCCGACTGGATCGACGAACCGGAACGGGCCGCGCTGTGACCGCGCGCTTCGGCCGGTGCGCGCGCCGCAGCGCCGCGTTGACGAGTACCTCGGGACTGTCTGGCCGCCAAGGCAATTCGAGCCGTCAGCGGCGAAATGGGCGGCAGAAATGAAGGCTCGCGACGCAGCCGTGGGCGTGGCCGGCGTGGAGGCCGGCGACCCGCCGCGCGTCGTGCTCACGATCAGCGGCCTGCAGGCACCGCTGGCGATTTCGGCTGTGCAGGCGGTAGTTCTGCACAAGGCACTCGGCGAAGCGATCGAACGCATCAAGTCCGAGCGGTCGGCCAGCACCGAGACGGTAACCGACCCTGGCGGGCCTGTCCTTGTCGCCGCCCCTGCCGACATCGAGGCCTTCGGCCACGCCGCGGCGATGGTGATCGCGTTCCTGCGGGCGCGGCTCGCGGCCGGCGGGCCCGACTGCTTCGAGCACGACGGGGCCAGGTGGGTGCTGTCCGGCGGGCGCGCCATCGCCGCCGCGACCGGATTGTCGCCGGAAGCTGTGTGGTCGACGCTGCGCCGCCACCCCGGTGTGATCGCGGTCCGACGCTTCAGAGGCCGCCCCGCCTACCGGCTCGTCGAGCCCGAGGCAGCGAATAGCGCCGCCACAGACACCGGCAACCCAGCAGACGAAGGGACAACGACATGACCGACCGCGACGACGACGAAGCCGTGGTGCAGCGCGTGATCGCGCGCATGAGGGCCGCCGGCCGCGACGTCGTCGACCGAACGCCCGCCGAGATGCGCGAGCTGCACCAGTGGCAGCGGATCCGCTGCGGCGCAGCGGGACTGCTGCACGCGAAACTGACCGGCAACGCCGACGCCGAACCCGCCGCAATGGCGCACGTCCTACAGGCTTGCTTCGAGCAGCCCGGCCTCACGCCGAACGCTGCGCTCCTGCCTCACCTGCTCGACCTCGCCGCCGGCCACGTACTCGCTGGCGCGTGGCGCGACCAATTCGTCGAAGCGCTGACCGAGGCCGGACTCCTCGCGCACGCCGCGGCCGAAGCCGAGGACGAGTCGACCGCTGACCAGTGGCGACCGTTCGAGGCCGCCGAGATCGTGCTGCGCGGCCGAGTCACCGGCAACGAGGACCTCGAGGCCGAAGGGTGGCGGCTCGCCGACACACTGGCCGCTGAACACGGCAGCAACGCGGCGAGTGTGTTGATCGGTCACGTCATCGCGCTCATCGACATGCACGTCCGCGGCGCCGCCCGTGACCACCTGCTCGAGCGGCTCGATTACGACTTCGTCCGTCACGGCGGCGTGCGCGCGCCGGACACGCCAGAGGGCCTGACGTGATCACCAACCTGCGCGGTGTGTTCCTCGACGCCGAAGATGCCGATTACGTTGTGCGGGCATTGGAGCTGCTCGCTCGCACAGGTCGGCCGAGCGCTCGGCTCGAACACGTCACCGCGCGACTACGCAAAACTGTTGCCGCACTGACGGTTCAGAACCGAAACGGCAGTGAAACCGCCAGTTTGGTTGGCACCGCGGCGAACTCGCGCAACCCTGCGAGGTATGACCTGGTCACCACCGGCGAGGCGGCCCGCATCCTCGGCATCACGCCGAACGGTGTCCGCTACCTCGCGCGCCAGGGCCGGCTACCAGCGCATCACACCGGTACCCGGTGGCTCTATCCAGCGCTCGCCGTTGTCGAGCGCGCCGAGCGGCAGGCGGCCAAGCGAGGCTGACCATGCCTGACCTCCGCACGATCCGCGACGTCGAACTCGTCCGCGTCGGTACGTGGCAGATCAGCACCGGCGACTGGACCGTCACCCCCGCGGACCTAGCCTCCGCGGTCGCCGCGCACAAGGCCGGCGTCCTGCGCATCCCGGTGCTGAAGATCGGCCACCAGGACCCGCGATTCGACGGCGGGCCGGCGCTGGGGCGCGTCGACAACCTGCGGCTGGCCGAGGGCGGCCAGGTGCTCATCGGCGACTTCGTCGACGTGCCAAAGCCGATCGCAACGCTGCTGCCGAGGGCCTGGCCCGACAGGTCCGTCGAAGCGTTAATCAACTACGAGGGGCCCGACGGCACGGTATGGCCGCTGGTCATTACCGCCGTCGCGCTGCTCGGCGAGACGGCGCCCGGCGTCGACAACCTCGCCGACATCGCCGAGACGTACGGCGTGGCCGCGGCCCGCCGAATCAGCGTCGCCGCCAGCACATTCCACCCCGACGACCACGCCGCGGCCGAGCGGCGACGCGCCGTCGCTGTGGCGGCCGCCCGCCGACGCCGAACCAACCGAACGATGACAGGAGTCTGACGTGTCGACAACCATCGCCAACCCGTCCGTCTACGAACCCGGCAAGGACATCACCGGGCAAGCCACCGCAGCCGTGACGGCGCGCAGGTTCCTGGCCATCAGCGGCAACCGCACGTCGGGCGGCAACATCTCGGTGGCGCCGGCCGCCGCGGGTGGCCGCACTTGTGGAGTCGCCGCCACCGACGCCGCCGTCGGTGAACTTGTCCGCGTCGTTCGCGGCAACAGCCGCGTGGTGAAGGTGACCGCCGAGGCCGCGATCGCCGCGTTCGCCGAGGTGCAGGTCGGCGCCGCCGGCCAGGCCATCACCAAGGCGGCCGGTGTCGGCGTCGGCTACGCCATCACCGGAGCAGCCGCCGGCGCCAACGCCGAGATCTCGCTGTACTGAAAGGAATTGAGCCACAATGCCTAACCCGCTCATCCCCGAACTGAACGGCCGCCGGCTCACAGTCGACGTCGCCCTCAAAACGCCGACGATCCTGCGGAACCGCATCGCCGAACTCGCCGACGACCAGATCCTGCTGCCGAAGTTCTTCCACCAGCTGGGCGCCCAGGTGCAAGGTGGCGGCATGCTCTACTCGGTCGTCCAGGCGTCCGACTTCTTCACCAGCGACGTCGAAAAGCGCACGCCCGGCGCGGAGTACAAGGTCGTCGAGGGCGTCGAACCGGAGCCGAAGCTGGCGCTCGTCGAGGACTGGGGCGGCAAGTTCCAGGTCACCGACGAACAGCGCATCCGCAACGACGTGTCCTACCTCGACCAGCAGACCACCCAGCTGGCCAACACGATCACCCGCAAGCTCGACGTCGCCGCGATGAACGCCATCACCGCCGCCGTGACCGGCGCCAATGTCGTTGTCCCAGCCAGCAATTGGGAGAACCTGGTGTTCGTGGGGCCCGAGGCCAACCTCACCCCGAGCGACGCCCGGCCCACCGCGCACTTCTCGATGGCCCAACTCGCCAGCGACCTGCAGGAACTCGGAGTCACCCACGACCTGCTCATCGTCAACCCACAGCAGGCCCACGAACTGCGCGTCGCCTACGCCGACGGCCTCGACGACATGCTGAAGTCCGCCGGCCTCGAGATGTTCTCCAACCCGCGCATCCCGGCCGGCGAGGCCTACGTCGTCGAGACGGGCATGGTCGGCACCGTCGGATTCGAAGCACCGCTCACCGTCGACGTGTGGGACGACCGCTCCACCCGCTCGAGGTGGGTGCAGGCCTACGCCGTGCCCGCGTTCGCCGTCGACCGGCCCTACGCCGCCAAGAAGATCGCCCTGCCCGCATAGGAGAGGCCAATGCCCGCAATCGTTTTCACCGATGAGCAGTCGGCCAAGCTGCTCGAGCTGCTCGGCCTGCCGGCCGACACCGACGACGCCGAACTGGTCCTCGCCACCGTCGAGGACATCGCCAACCAGGTCGCCGCGATGGACCCGGCCAAGCCGTCCACCGTGGCTGCGGCCGCCAAGCGCGCCGGCCTCGAGGTCATCGACACCGACACCGCCGAAGCGCTGCGACGCGATGCCGCCGAAGGCCGCAAGCTCGCGGCCGCCGCTGCGCAGGCCAAGGTCGAAGCCGCCGTCGACGACGCCATCAACAAGGGCAAGATCACACCCGGCCGACGCAAGCACTGGGTCAGCCTGATCCAGGCCGATCCCGGCATGGCCGACGTGCTGGCCGGCGTGCCCAACGAGACGGCCGTGCCGATGACGGAGGTCGGCCACAGCACCGACCCGGCGCACGACCAAGGCGACGACGAGCACGAGCGCGTTTGGTTCTACGGCTGATCGCCGGATAGACGTCGCGCTGTGAGGGCGCGGCTTAAGGCGGTCCCGGCTCCCGCCGAACAGGCCGGGACCGCCGCATAGACGTCGCCAGGCCGCGGTCCAGGCATCGCCGCGGCCCGGTGACCCACAGGGCGGGCCCGGCTGGAATCCTTGGCTGGTCGGGCCGCCACCCTTCTCAGCTCGAGGAGCGCCAGAAAATTCGACCCCGGGGGGGCCCTGAGGTCCGTCCGCGGTCGTCAGGAATTTTTTTTGAGGCGGCCGAAAATTTCGGGCTCAAATCGAGGGCTGAGTCACGCGTCCCGGACCCTGCTGTGGGTTGTGCGAGTCTTCCTCCTGTCACCGGGCCGGTTCGCGTAGCCTCGCCCGAAGAACGCAGCCAAAGCACTCGAAAGCAGCTGATGCCGACCTACCTGGAACGTGCGCTCGCCGACGGCCATGCCGAACTCGACAGCTCGGGCGCAAAGACACGGATCCTGTACAAGGCCGTCGGCCGCCGCGAGATCTTCGACGACCCGGAAGAGAAGGTGCGGGCTGAGTTCTGGGCCGAGCTGATCTATCGGTACGGCTATAGCCCATCACGTATCGGTGTCGAGGTCACGGTTCCTGATCGGACACCGAAGGACGCCGCGGACCTTGTCGTCTTCGTCGACGACGAACGTAAGACTCCCTTCGCCGTCATCGAATGCAAGCGGGACGGCGTCAGCGATGCCGAGTTCAATCAGGCGGTCGAACAAGCTGCCGGGAACGGTACATGGGCGAAACTGCGAGCGACATATGTCGGCGTGGTCGCGGGCTTGACGCGTCGATTCCTTGACTTCGGCGAAAAATGGGGTGTCCTCGAACGCGAGAAGAACATCATCGCGGACCTACCCGGTGAATACGGGAAACCCGAAGAGTTCAAGTATCGCCGCGGTGGCGACCTCGATATCGAGCCCGTCTCGCGGGAAACCCTTATCCAAGCGATTCAGAAGTGCCATCAGACGCTGTGGGGTGGCGGAAAGCTCTCGCCGCCAGCGGCCTTCGGCGAGCTGTGCAAGTTGATCTTCGTCAAGATTGCCGACGAACAGGCGAAGCGGAAAGTCGGCGAACCGTATCAATTCCAGATCAAGACCCATGAGACGTCTAAGCGCCTAGCTACGAGGATTCGCGAACTATATGCAGCGCATCGCAAACGCGATCCGACCGTCTTCACCGATACCATTCGTGTCGACGACGAAACACTCCGCGTCATCGTGTCGCACCTCGAGGCGATCAACCTCAGCGCGACGGATCTAGACGTAAAGGGCGTCGCCTTCGAGCAATTCATGGATAGCTTCTTCAAGGGCGACTTCGGCCAGTACTTCACTCCGCGGGACCTGATCCAGTTCGCGGTCGAAATGATGCAGCCGACGAGCGACGACTTAGTCCTCGACCCGGCATGTGGCTCCGGCGGTTTCCTGCTCTACGCGCTCGACGCCGTTCGGCGCGAGGCCGGCGAGTACCACGAAGAAAATACGCCAGAACACTACAAGCATTGGCACGACTTCGCGCAGCGTCAGCTTTTCGGCATCGAGATTAACGACGAAATCTGCCGTGTAGCCAAGATGAACATGATCATCCACGACGACGGCCATTCCAACGTGGTCGGTGACGATGCGCTCCGTCCAATCAACGACCTAACGAAAGTGAACGTTGGCATCAAGCTCGGAGCCTTCGACCTGGTGCTCACCAATCCACCTTTCGGGGCATCCATCGACCGGGCTGGCCATCCCTACATAGCGGACTACGAACTTGGCCAGACGAAGCCCGATAAGAAGGGCAAGCGAAAGCCTCGCGAGAAGCAGAAAAGCGAGATTGTCTTCGTCGAGCGCATCATCGACTTCTTAAAGCCCGGCACGGGTCGAGCGGCGATCGTGTTGCCCGACGGCATATTAAACAACGCAAGCCTCAATTATGTACGTGCATTGCTTCTCGAACGAACACAACTGCTGGCCGTCATATCCCTTCCCCCGACGGCGTTCTCGCACTATGGGGCGGGGGTGAAGGCGTCAATCATCTTCGTTCGCCGCCGGGGCGAACGGGAGGCGCCAAGCGACGACGAAGCCACGTTTATGGCAGCACCGGAACGGATCGGATATGACGCCACAGGACGTTCCACGACCAGTGATCTGCCAAAGGTGGTCGATGCGTACCGCAAGTTTCTGACCGATCCGAAGCCCTTCCTCTCATGACCGCCCTAGCTGACCCAAGGCCAGCCGCAGGCTTCGCGATGTTGCGCCGCGACCTTCTCGGCGGGCGTATCGATGTGAACCACGCGCGATACCGCCCCACCGTCGCCGACGTCATCTCGCGCTCTCCATTCCCGATGGTCCCAATCCATAAGATTGCGAACCAAATCCAGTACGGAGACAGCAGCAAGTCCATCGAAGAGGACAACGGTGCGCCGATCCTCCGGATGAGCAATCTCCAAGACGGCGACTGGGATCTGTCGGTCCTGAAATACACGACCCTCGACGAAGAGGACCGCAAGAAGTACCTGATCAACCAGGGCGACGTCCTATTCAACCGGACCAACTCCAAGGAGCTGGTCGGTAAATGCGCCGTGTTCCGCGAGCCTGGCCCCTGGTACTTCGCGGGGTATCTCGTGCGGGTTCGCATCACTGACGACGACTACATCCCTGAGTTCCTCGCGCGGTTCCTTAATTCTGACGTCGGGCGCGTGCAGATAGACCAAGTCAGCCGCCAGATAATCGGCATGGCGAATATCAATAGTGAGGAGATTGGCCAGCTCCTCGTACCGAGGCCGGACGTCGACATTCAGAAACAGATGGTCGACGCTCTCGAGAATCATTGGCGCACATACCAGTCGCGAATGAAATCGGTTCGGGAGATGCTTTCGCGTGGCGATGATCAGATTGCCGACCAACTTGGACTAATGCCCCCGAAGATCACTCCTGTAGTCGGTTACGGGGTAACTCGCGCTGGGCTGCTTGTCGGCGGCCGCCTTAACGCTGACTTCTACAGCCCCGAGCGGATCCTGGCCATCAGAGCGATCGAGGAAGGCAAGACACCAGCACGACGTGTGCTCGACGTAGCCGATCCGGTGAGAGAGTTCGTCGATGCTCCAAGTGAAGGTGATTACTACATCGGCTTGGCCAACATCGAGCGCGACACCGGCGAAGCAGTCCACGCGATCGAGGAGGAGCTACCTACCGGCTCTTGTGTGCGGTTCCAAGCCGGAGACATCCTCTACAACAAGTTGCGCCCATACCTGAACAAGGTCCATATCGCCGAACGCGACGGCATTTCATCGCCCGAGTTCCTCGTCTTCCGACCCAAACTAGAGGACATACGGCCCGAATACCTCGCCGCGATGCTGCGGTCCAAGCTCATGCTGGCGCAGACAACGCACATGGCAGGAGGCAACACTCATCCGCGACTGACGGCCGACGACGTGCAGACGTTGCTCATCCCGGTGCCGACTGATCGAAAGATCCAAGAGGCGATCGCAGACCGTGAAGCCGAGAGCCGTTCGGAAGCGCGCGCTCTGCGCGAGCAAGCCGAGCGCGAGTGGTCCGAGGCGAAGAAGCATTTTGGAGACGGTCTCATCGACTAGGCCGGTCCACTCATCGAGAATCGCGACCGCTCGTCGAGTAGTTCGTCAAGCACCGCAACCGAGGGCATGGGGGCGCCGAGTTCGGCGAGCGCGCGTCGCAACGCCGCGATGAGCCTGAGTTCGGAGTCCATCGTGTCCAGGTCCCGCATGAGTCGAGCGTAGGCCGCTGTTCGGCCGCTCGATCGCAGCAATTGGGTGCCACAGGTCAGCTGCCGTGTTGCCCGCCCCGGTTCCGCCGGAGACCAGGAACGCCAACCGGGCTCGGACGATGTCGTCGAGCAGCGACGCGGCGGCCGGTTCGATGGCGCCGGCGGCGGTCAGCGACGCCAGATCCTGGGTGGCGGGCCGCAATACCCGTAGGGACAAGCACGTGCCCGCGGGCGCGATCGGCGGCAGCACCGCATGCAGACGGACCGTGAACTGGCCGGTCCCCAGCCCGGTCAACTGGCCGTCGACCCACGGTTGCGCCTCGTCGAGGCGCCGCCCCGCGGCCAGCGCGAGCCGTTGTGCAAGCCTGCGTACGGAGTCCTCATCGGGAAACCGGATCGGACTGCGTCGCAACCCGTTACCGTCGTCGATCCACACCGCGTCCGGCGCGGTGACGAGCACGTCCGTGGTGCCCTCGGCACACAGCAGCGGGTCGAGCACACCTGCTCCGGTCAACTCGGTCTCCAGCAGGCGCAGCCCGCTGAGCACCTCACTGTCGCCGAGCAACCCGCCGGACTCCGCACGGATCGCCGCGGCCACCACCGTCGGCCGTAACGGCGCCGACTCCGCGGCGAGCCGCTCGCGCACCCGGTCGATCAACGAGTCACTCATGCGGCACTGACCCCCGGATGCTGCTGCAGCACAGCGAGCACTTTCCGGGCCGCGCAGGCCAGCGGCGACCGTTGCGGGATCCTCAGCCCACCACGCTCCAGCGTGGCGGCCAAACCGGGTTGGGGACGCATCGCCGCCAGCAGTGGAAGACCGACGATCCCGGCGACCTCTGCCGATCGCAATCCCCCCGGCGACGGACCGCGCACCACCACGCCCGCATTCGGGTTGACCGTCGACACCCACCGTGCGACCACGCCGGCCGCGGCGCATGACCGCACGTCGGCCGACACCACCAGGACGACGAGATCGGCTGCCGCCAGCGCGGTTTCGGCAGCCGCGGTTGATCGCCTCGGCACGTCACACACCACGGTTGCGCCGCCACGGCTGCCTGCATCGATCACCGCTTCCAGCGGTACGG
This sequence comes from Mycobacterium sp. IS-1556, assembly GCF_001499985.1. NCBI lineage: Bacteria > Bacillati > Actinomycetota > Actinomycetes > Mycobacteriales > Mycobacteriaceae > Mycobacterium > Mycobacterium sp. IS-1556. The sequence continues at coordinate 29,620 of NZ_LQIM01000013.1, read as the reverse complement.
CATCGACCTCGCCGCCATCTCGGCTGCCCGACAACACGCTGACGCCCTGCACCCGGGGCAGCGCATCGCGTAATGCCGCGTAGCTGAGGCGACCGCCCCGCAGCTCCAGATCGGGCCAGCGCAGGCCGGCTTCGGCTTCGCCACCGACCACGAGATCGATGCCGCCGCCCCACGGATCGGCGTCGAGCAGGAGCGCATCGGGGGAGACACGTGCCAGCGCCGTCGCGAAGACCGATGCCCCGGCGCCGCCCCGGCCGGCGATGACTGCCACCACCGCGCCGCGGCCGCCGGTGTCGTGCACGCGGTCGGCGGCCTCGGCCAACTCGGCCATCAACTCGCCGTCCTGTGCGGGCAGGGTCAGCACTCGCTGGGCGCCGACGGCGATCGCCGCCTGCCAGTCGGCGGAGCGCGGTTCGGCGCGTCCGACCAGCACGACGCGGGTGCGGCGCGGCAGTGCGCGTGCCGCACATCGCTGGGCACCCGTCGCGTCGAGCACGACCGCGACCGCGTCGGTCCAGACCTTGCGACTGGACGGCTCGATGGCGTGGACCACCGGCACCCCGGCTGCCGCGCACACCCGGTCGACGTCGTCGCGGAGCGCAGGGTCGGCGACCAACGCGAGATATCCACTTAACGAAGCCACGGGTCGAGCCTGCGCCCGCCGGTTCGGGTGAAGCTAGCGCCGAAACCCGATCTGTGGATGAACTCCATCATGGGGATAACGGCGAAAACCGACCAACCGAAAACAACGTTCCGCAACTCTTCGGAATGGCAACAAGTATCCGGAATGCGAATAGGCGCCGAAAAAGGACGACCCCCGCCAGGGGGGGAGGAGGCGGAGGTCGTCGTGTATCAGCCCCGGGGGGTCGGGCTGATGCACACCCGACATAAGCCGGGTAACGCTCACTATACACACGCCAGTCGTCGGCGGCGCAAGTGCTGGTTGCGTGCGGAAACACCCCGCTTTACAGAATTGTCCGGTCGCCGACAGGTGTCATAACCTGCCACTTTGTACACACTCCGGCCATTTGTCACGCGGCGGCCCCTATGCTGGCGCTGTGACCGTATCCGAGCCGGCGGCCGGGGGCTCGAACACTCGGCAAACTCGCGTCCCGGCGGGCAGTCCTGTCCGCACCGCCGCCTTCTTCGATCTCGACAAAACGGTGATCGCGAAATCCAGCACACTGGCTTTCAGCAAACCCTTCTTCGAGCAAGGGCTAATGAATCGGCGGGCGGTGCTGAAGTCCACCTACGCCCAGTTCCTGTTCCTCATGTCCGGCGCCGACCACGATCAGATGGATCGCATGCGCGCGTACGTCACCAACATGTGCGCGGGCTGGGACGTCGAGCAGGTGAAGGCGATCGTCGGCGAAACACTGCACGACATCGTCAACCCGTTGGTGTTCGCCGAAGCGGCCGAGTTGATCGCCGACCACAAGTTGTGCGGTCGCGATGTGGTCATGGTTTCGGCTTCCGGCGAGGAGATAGTCGCACCGATCGCCAGGGCGTTGGGCGCCACCCACGCGATGGCCACCCGGATGGTCGTCGAGGACGGCAAGTACACCGGCGAGATCGCCTTCTACTGCTATGGCGAGGGCAAGGTGGCGGCGATCCGGGAGCTGGCGGCGCGCGAGGGATACGCGCTCGAGCACTGCTACGCCTATTCCGACTCGATCACCGATCTGCCGATGCTCGAGGTCGTCGGCCACCCGAGCGTGGTTAACCCAGATCGCGCGTTGCGCAAAGAAGCAGTCGCGCGCGGCTGGCCAGTGCTGAACTTCTCCAACCCGGTGTCGCTGCGGGACCGGATCCCGGCTCCGTCCGGCGCCGCCATGGCAACCACTGCGGCGGTCGGCGTGAGCGCGTTGGCGGCCGGCGCCCTGACCTACTCACTGTTGCGGCGCTTCGCTTTCTAGCTGAGGTTTCGCAATTAGCCAACGCGCGCGTAACGATCCGGACTACCGCAGATTTTGACCCTTGATGTGACCGCCGTCACGGGGTACAAAGGAATCACGGAAGCTTGGAGAGGCCAAGACCGAGCCGGAAGAGAAGGCTCGGATCTCCCGCTTCAGGCTCCCCAGCACGGAACCCGGCACCCACGCGGAGCACATGCCGCGGAATAGGCAAAAGTGTTGCGGGCCTGCGTATTTGCGAAGAGCGGACGACTAGAGTGGCCCTTTGGGTGGGGCCGAAGTCGAAGCGCATCGACAAGACGCCGAGGCCACCCACGCAACCCAAGAGAGCACGCTTGGTAACCGGTGTCCGTGCTAGCGGGCGACGCGCCGAACCGACGTTCGGAACGTCGCCCGCTTCGCGTTGCTGGCCCGCGGAATGGTCGGTGTTGCAGCGACGGCTCAGGACGACGCGGCGGCCTGCGCGATCGATAGCGCCTCACGGGCGCCGGCGTGCAGGGCGCGGCAGCTCAGCAGAATCCACGCGGTGAGACCGTCGGGTGTTCCCGACGAAAAGCCCCGCGCCGCAGCGGCGTAATCGCCCGACTGGCGCATCCAGTACACCTCCGGCACGCCGAGGCCATGCGGATCGAGTCCGGTGGTGATCGTCACCAACCGCGACGCCGCGCGGGCCACCACACCGTCAGCGACGCCGAATGGTGCGAGCGTGAGGAGTTCGCCGTGCACGACGGCGGCCAGCACGGGCGCCGACACCCGAGTACCTCCGGTGAGGATCTCGGCCAACAGCGCCAGCCGCGTGCCGACGTCGGCGTCCGTGCGGGGTCGGCCCAGCCGATCGTCATCGGCGATGTCCGCGGCCGCCAACGCATGCAACCTGGCGATCGCCTGCAGGGGGGCTCGTTGCCACACCCCGACCAACGCCGTTGCCCCACCTTCCACGGCTTCGGAGACCCGCAACGCGCCGGCCAACACCGGATCCGCGCCGTCGTCGGACAGTTGCAGAGCGCCGCCGTCCAGCACCGAAGACGCCCGGGCCCCGCGCAGGGCGGCCTCGGCGGCGCTCTTCGGCCAGCCGCGCAGGTTGGTCCGATGCCGATGCGCTCGGCCCAGCGCTTCGCGCGCCTCGTCGGCCGCCTCCGCCACACCGGGCAGATCGGCAAGCGGCGCCAAGGGGTCTTTCGCGAAGCCACCGGTCACGGCAGCACACGCTAGCCGACCGGCGGCCCGACGAGCCGTGCCGTTCACCCGCAAGCACCTCCGGCGAAGCCGGTCTGTGACATGCATATGTGCGCCGCCGACGCGGTGACTACCCTCACAGATATGACCGACACCACCGCACAGCACGCCCACGGTCCGTCCGTCTATCCCCCTCCTCCCGAGTTCGCCGAGCAGGCCAACGCCACCGAGGAGATGTACCGGCAGGCGGAGAAGGACCGGTTGGCGTTCTGGGCCGAACAAGCGAACCGGCTCACGTGGGAAACACCTTTCACTGAGGTTCTGGACTGGTCGGACGCTCCCGTCGCCAAGTGGTTTGTCGGCGGCAAGCTCAACGTCGCGTACAACTGCGTGGACCGGCACGTCGAGGCCGGCAACGGGGACCGGGTCGCGATCCGCTGGGAGGGTGAGCCCGGCGACAGCCGCGAGATCACCTATTCCGATCTGCTGGCGGCGGTCTCGAAAGCAGCCAACGCGCTGACCGACCTCGGCCTGGTGGCCGGCGACCGCGCCGCCATCTACATGCCGATGGTGCCCGAGGCGATCGTGGCGATGCTGGCCTGCGCCCGGCTGGGCGTACTCCATTCGGTGGTGTTCGCCGGATTCTCGGCGTCGGCGCTGAAGGCCCGCATCGAGGATGCCGAGGCGAAGCTGGTGATCACCACCGACGGGCAGTACCGGCGCGGGCAGGCGGTGTCGCTCAAGGACTCGGCCGACGAGGCGTGTGAAGGACAGAAGTCGGTGGAGCACGTGCTGGTGGTGCGCCGCACGGGAATTGACATTCCGTGGACGGACGGTCGCGATCTGTGGTGGCACGAAACCGTAGAGAACGCGTCAGCCGAGCACACGCCGGAGGCGTTCGACTCCGAGCATCCGTTGTTCCTGCTGTACACCTCGGGCACCACCGGAAAGCCGAAGGGCATCGTGCACACCTCCGGGGGCTTCCTCACCCAGGCGTCGTACACCCATTACAACGTCTTCGACATCAAGCCGGAGACCGATGTCTACTGGTGCACGGCGGATATCGGCTGGGTCACCGGACACACCTACATCGTCTACGGCCCGCTGTCGAACGGGTGCACCCAAGTGGTCTACGAGGGCACGCCGAACTCACCGAATGAGCACCGGCATTTCGAGATCATCGAAAAGTACGGCGTCACAATTTATTACACTGCGCCCACCCTGATCAGGATGTTCATGAAGTGGGGCCGCGAAATCCCCGACGCCCACGATCTGACAAGCCTGCGGCTGCTCGGCTCGGTCGGCGAGCCGATCAACCCGGAGGCATGGCGCTGGTACCGGGATGCGTTCGGCGGCAACAGGACTCCGGTTGTCGATACGTGGTGGCAGACCGAGACCGGCGCCATCATGATCTCTCCACTGCCCGGTGTCACCGCAGCCAAGCCCGGGTCGGCGATGCAGCCGTTACCGGGAATCTCGGCGAAGATCGTCGACGAGGAAGGCAACGAACTCGTTCCCGGCGCGGACGAGGCCGAGCACGTCACCGGATACCTGGTGCTCGATCAGCCGTGGCCCGCGATGTTGCGCGGCATCTGGGGCGACCCGGAACGCTACAAGGAGACCTACTGGTCCCGGTACGCCGAGAAGGGCTGGTATTTCGCCGGTGACGGTGCGCGTGTCGACGCGGACGGCTCCATCTGGCTGCTCGGCCGCATCGACGACGTGATGAACGTGTCCGGCCACCGCATCTCGACCACAGAGGTGGAGTCGGCGTTGGTGGGCCACTCCGGTGTGGCCGAGGCCGCGGTCGTCGGCGCCAGCGACGAGACGACCGGCCAGGGCATCTGCGCGTTCGTCATCCTCGAGTCACACGCTCAACACCGCGGCGACGACGAGATGACGGCCGAACTGCTCGAGCAGGTGGCCAAGGAGATCGGAAAGATCGCCCGGCCCAGGGAGATCCATGTAGTGCCGGAATTGCCGAAGACCCGCAGCGGCAAGATCATGCGGCGGTTGCTGCGTGACGTCGCCGAGGGCCGTGAACTCGGCGATACGTCAACCCTGGTGGATCCCAGCGTGTTCGAGGCGATCCGGGCCAGCAAGTAGACGTCGAATCAACCGGCGGCGCCGACCGGAACGAAACCCGTTCCCGGTCGGTTCTTGGCCGTGATGTCGGCCAGCTGCGTGTTGAACGACATGTTCACCGCGGGTGTGTGCAGCGGGATGTACTTGATGATGCACGTCGGAAGTTCCTCGGAGAAGGCGCCGTGGATCATGCCGACCAGCCGATTGTTGACCGTCACCGGTGCACCCGAATCGCCCGGCTGACCGCAGACCTGGTTGATGAACGTACCGGGTTGCCCGCCGGGACCCCAGGTGACACCGCACGAGTAGCCGGTGGTGCGGCCGAGCTTGCAGGCGACATCGCCGACGACCGGATCCGGGCCCAGTCCGTCGATCTGAAACCCGTTGACGTTGTTGACCGGGCGCACCTTCTGCGGGTCGAACTCGATCACCGCGTAGTCGAGCGCATCGTTACCCGCCACCATCGTGCCGAGCACACCGGCCGCCTCCGCGCCCTCGGCGCTGACTTGAGCCCCTGGCCCTCCGCAGTGCGCCGAGGTGAAGCCGACGAGCTTGCCGCGGTTGTCAGTGCCGATCGCGGTGAGCGTGCACAGCGTCTCGCCGTTGACCACCAGGCCCGAGCCACCGCCCAGCGGAACCCGCTCCTGGGCCTGTGCCACGGCGGGCGTCAAGAGCAGGGCGGCGGCGACGGCGACGGCGATGGTCGCGGCGAGAAGGCTCAGGCGGAGGCCGCTGGTCTTCACGTGAACGTTTCCCCTATCGACGCGCCCCGACCTGCCCTGCCTTGGATCCAGCCAGTCTATCGCCGACCGGCATCGTTTCAGCGCAAGCCACATGGCAACATGAGTCGCGACCGAGACCTGAGTGCGGGAGGAACCCTCGTGAGCGATCGCAGGAACGGCGCGCCGACCACCGTGACGTCGATACCGCTGGTCGACCCGCACGCCCCGAAGGCCGACCCGTCCATCGGTGACCTCGTCAAGGATGCGACCGCGCAGGTCTCCACGCTGGTGCGCGCCGAGGTGGAGTTGGCCAAGGCCGAGATCACTCGCGACGTCAAAAAGGGTCTCACCGGCAGCGTCTTCTTCGTCCTGGCGCTGGTCGTGCTGTTCTACTCGACGTTCTTTTTCTTCTTCTTCCTCGGCGAACTGCTCGATCTGTGGCTGGTGAAGTGGGCGGCGTACCTGATCGTGTTCGGGCTGATGGTGGTGGTCACCGCCGTGTTCGCGCTGCTGGGCTACCTCAAGGTGCGACGCATCCGCGGCCCGCAGAAGACCATCGAATCGGTCAAGGAAATCCCCGAAGCGCTGACGCCGGGCCATGACAAGGCCAAGGCGCTGGCGGCGGGTGACGGAAAACCGGCGTCGACGGCCGATCCGTCGGGCTGGTAAGTGCCCCCACCCGCTCCGTCGGTCGTCCGCATCGACGGGCCGTGGCGTCATCTCGAGGTGCACGCCAACGGAATTCGCTTCCATGTGGTCGAAGCGGAGTCCGACACCGCACACCAGTCGCCGACGTCTGATACCGCCGCCGCGGCTCGGGCCACCGAGCGACCGCTGGTGATTCTGCTGCACGGATTCGGCTCATTCTGGTGGTCCTGGCGTCACCAGCTCCGGTGCCTGACCGGTGCTCGCGTGGTCGCCGTCGACCTGCGCGGCTACGGGGCCAGCGACAAACCACCGCGAGGCTACGACGGCTGGACGCTGGCCGGCGACACCGCCGGGTTGGTGCGCGCGCTGGGCCACAGCACCGCGACGCTGGTCGGGCACGCCGACGGCGGCCTGGTGTGCTGGGCCACCGCAGTGCTGCATCCCCGCGCGGTGCGCGCCATCGCGGTGGTCAGCTCACCGCATCCGGTGGCGCTGCGGGCCTCCGCCCTTCAGCGCCGCGACCAGGGCCGCGCGCTGCTGCCGTCGATGCTGCGCTACCAGGTTCCGATGTGGCCCGAGCGTTCGCTCACCCGGCACAATGCCGAGGAGCTGGAGCGCCTCGTCCGCAGCCGGTCGAGTAGTAAATGGGTTGGCTCCGAGGACTTCTCGCAGACCATCGCACACATGCGGCAGGCGATCCAGATTCCGGGGGCCGCGCACTCGGCGCTGGAATACCAGCGCTGGGCGGTACGCAGCCAGCTGCGTGGCGAAGGGCGTCGGTTCATGCGGTCGATGAAGCGCCCGATCAACGTGCCCGTGCTGCATGTGCGCGGAGCCGCCGACCCGTACGTGCTTGCCGATCCGGTGTACCGCACACAGCGCTACGCGCCGCACGGTCGTTACGTATCCGTCGCCGGCGCAGGGCATTTCGCTCATGAGGAGGCGCCCGAACCGGTCACCGAGCAGCTGTCCCGATTCCTCAGGCATGTATACGGTTAGGTGATGCAGGCGCCGGTCGGCACGCGTTCGCTGTTGTTCAGCTTGGCGAGTTGATGGGACACCTCGTTGGTGGTCAGCACGAAACCGGTGTCGGCGTCGTCGACCGCCGCCCCGAACACCACGCCCAGTACGCGGCCTTCCCGGTCGATCATCGGCCCGCCCGAGTTTCCTTGCCGCACACTGCCCCTGATCGTGTAGACCTCGCGCTCGACCGTGGTGGTGCGGTAGATGTCGGGGCCGCTCAACTCGATGATCTCGCGGACACGCGCCGGCGTGGCGACGAAGTTACCGCCGCCGGGATAGCCCATCACCACCGCATCGGTGCCCGTGGTGGCCGGGGTGTCGGCGAACGGCAACGGGGCCGCCGGCAGGTCCGGCACGTCGAGGATCGAGATGTCCGCCTGCGGGTCGTACGACACGACGTACGCGTCGTAGGTCTGCCCGTCGGCCTCGACCGTGACGCTTTCCGAACCGGCGACCACGTGCGCGTTCGAGATCACCCGATTGGTCGCGGCGACGAATCCGGTGCCTTCCAGCACCTTCTGGCATCCGGGCGCCACCCCGCGGATCTTGACCACGCTGGGCCGTGTCGCAGCCACAACCGGGTCGGCGGCAAGCGCGGCGTCGGGTGCGTCGACGGCGACGATCGGGGTGCGCCCGAACGGTTGCAACACGTCGGGCAGACCCGAGGTGTCCAACAGCGCCGAAAGACGCGTCGGCACCGAGCGCAGCCAGTCCGGCGCGGCGTCGTTGACCTCTTTGAGCACCTTCGAGCCACGCACCGCGGCCGCAAGGTTGGGCTGGTCGGACGTCTGCAGGGGATACGTCAGCATCCACGCCGCCACCAGCACGGCGACAATCTGTATTGCCACGCCGACCAGCGAGTCGACCGCGCGCAGCGTGCGGTTGCGGATGGCGCTGCGCACCGCACGGCCCAGCACGACGCCGGCGATCTCCCCGATGACCACCAGCGCGAGGATCAAAAACAGCGTCACGAACAGCTTGGTGCGCGGGCCGTCGATGTGCTCGACCAGGTGAGGGGCCAGCAGCACACCGGCGACCGCGCCGAGCACCACACCGAGGAACGACAGCATCGACCCGAGCGCACCCGAGCGCCAGCCCGAGATGCCCGCGACGAAGGCGATAGCGAGGACCGCGAAGTCCACCCACTGTGACGATGTCATGGTTGTCCATCACCGTAACCGCCGTCGCCGCCGACGAGCGCCATTGCGTCCTCGAGTTCGCGCACGTCGTCGGTGTTCCACGGCTGGGCCCAGCCCGCTACGTCGAGCATCGCCGAGATCACCTGACCGGTGAACCCCCACACCAGCATCTCGTTGAGCAGAAACGCCGGACCCGCGTACCGGCGGGTGTTGGCGCTGCGATACACCATGATCCGGTTCTCGGGGTTGACGAATGCGCGCACCGGGACGCGGGCCACGTGCGCGGTCTCGGCCCGGTCGACGACGGCCACCGGCCCCGGGTCCGGCGAGTAGGCCAGTACGGGCACCACGTGAAAACCCGACGGCGGGATGAACAGCCGCTCCATGGTCGCCAACGGGTGCAACCGCCCGACGTCGATGCCGGTCTCCTCGTTGGCTTCCCGCAGTGCGGTCTGCACCGGGCTGTGGTCGCCGGCCTCGAACGCACCGCCGGGGAAGGCGGCCTGGCCGGCGTGGTGGCGCAGTGTCGCCGCGCGGACGGTGACGAGCAGGTCGGCGTCCTCGGGCAAGCCGCCGGTCGGCGTGTCGGCCGGGCCGGAGAACAGCACCAGCACCGCCGCTTCGCGCCCGGCGGGCGGCGCTCCGAGCCGGTTCCGCTCGGCGGTGACCATGGCGAGCAGTTCGGGCGGCACCCGACGGCGGTAGACCTGCTTGACGTCGGCGGCGTTGTCCAACAGCGGCTTGAGCCACGGCGGGGCGGCGTCGGGGGTCAGCCCGCTGCCCTCGTCGACCCAACTCACCGCGCTGCTCCAATCTGTGAGTTCACCGCTGCGGCGATCTCGTCGGCACTGGTGAACGAGCGCGGCAGGACGTCGGCAACGCTACCGTCCGCGCGCAGCACCACGGTTGCTGGCATGACGTTGGGCACCCGCAACGCGGCGGCGATCAGCCGCCTGCCGTCCTGCAGCGTGGGCAACCGCACGCCGAGCTCGGCCAGTCGCAGCAGCGCCGCGGTCTCGTTCTCGTCCTGGTGCACGGTCAGCACGGTCACCGCCGAACCCATCCGGCGTTGGTATTCGGCCATCGCCGGCAGTTCCTCGGTGCAGGGCGCACACCAGTACGCCCAGAGATTGAGCACGACGACGCGGCCGGCGACCGCCTTGGCGACGTCGACCGGCGCCCCGTTGCCGGCGCACTCCAACGTGATGCCGCGCAGGGCTGCCGGTCCCGGCCCCACGCCCGGCGCCGGACACGGGGGCAGATCGGCTCGCGCCCGCGGCCCGGCCAGCGCCTCGGCAGTGTCGGCGTCGCGGCGATCCCGCGCGCTGGTCTGCGACGACGACTCGGAGGACGGAGCGTCGTCATCCAACTGCGCCCACAGGGCCCATCCCAGCGCCACCATCACCACGAGGACCACCACGGTCCAACGAGTCGAGGTACGCACGGTCGGTCGAGGGTCGGTGGGTTACAGCCCGGCCAGGGCCAGCAGGTGTTCGGTTTCGGGGCCCTTGACCAGCGGCGCGGCGATCAGGGGGTCGGTCGGTCCGATACCGAAGGAGGGGCAGTCATTGGCCAGAACGCAGATACCGCACGCCGGCTTGCGCGCGTGGCAGACGCGGCGGCCGTGGAAGATCACCCGGTGGCTGAGGTCGGTCCACTCGCTGCGCTCGATGAGCTCACCGACGGCATGTTCGACCTTGACCGGATCCTCCTCGGTGGTCCACCGCCACCGGCGGACGAGCCGGCCGAAATGCGTGTCGACGGTGATGCCCGGGATGCCGAACGCATTGCCGAGGATGACATTGGCGGTCTTGCGTCCGACGCCCGGCAGCGTCACCAACGACTCCATGGTCGCGGGCACCTGGCCGTCGAACCGTTCGACGAGTTCCTGGCCGAGGCGGATGAGTGAATTCGTTTTGTTGCGGTAGAACCCGGTGGGCCGAATGATCTCCTCCAGCTCGGTGCGATCGGCCTTCGCGTAGTCCAGTGCGGTGCGGTATTTCTTGAACAGCGCCGGGGTGGTCAGGTTGACCCGTTTGTCGGTGCTCTGCGCCGACAGGATCGTCGCGACGGTCAGCTCGAGCGGGTTGGTGAAGTCGAGCTCGCAGTACACATGCGGAAACGCCTGCGCCAGCGCGCGATTCATTCGACGCGCGCGCCGAACCAGACCGATGCGCGTTTCGCCGTCCCGGTTCCGGGCCCGCTTCATCGCGCCCGACTTCTTTGCCGACGTCTCACCCACGGTCACGAACGCCAGCGTACTGAGACGCGCCGACACCGGTACTGCGGACCGGTGACATTTCGTGATCCCGCTGAGACCTTCGGCGTGTTTACTTCAGCCTTGTGTCGTGGTTGCTGGTCGGGCTGATTCCGGGGTTGCTGATGGTGGCGACATTCGGGCTGCAGCGACTCGAGGCAGGCCTGCACCGCGACACCGTCTCAGCCACCGATGTGGCGAAATTCCTTGCGGAGGCCGAGCCGTCCGACGTCGACACGCTGGCGCGGGACGGGATGAGCCGCGCACTCGACGGCCTGCGCCAACGCCGACACGTTGACCACGCGATGGCCGGCGGATCGACGCCGTTCTTTCCCGACTCGGGTTTGCCGACGCACCGCTTCCCTGAGCCCCGGGTGAATCCGGAGTTTCGGCCGACCCGACATGCCGATCGTGTGTAGCGTGGGCTGGTCACGAAACCGGGTACCTCTAGACTTATCTCGCTAACCGATAGAGGTCGGCTTCACCTAACAGCTTAAGAGGGGCAACGTGGACGAGATCCTGGCGCGGGCCGGAATCTTCCAGGGGGTCGAACCAAGCGCCGTCGCCGCGCTGACCAAGCAACTGCAGCCAGTCGACTTCCCCCGTGGACACACCGTGTTCGCCGAGGGTGAGCCCGGCGACCGGCTCTACATCATCATTTCGGGCAAGGTCAAGATCGGCCGGCGGTCGCCGGACGGGCGGGAGAACCTGCTGACCATCATGGGGCCGTCGGACATGTTCGGCGAGCTGTCGATCTTCGACCCCGGCCCGCGGACGTCGAGCGCGACGACGATCACCGAGGTGCGCGCCGTGTCGATGGACCGTGACGCGCTGCGCGCGTGGATCGCCGACCGGCCGGAGATCGCCGAGCAGCTGCTGCGGGTGCTGGCCCGTCGTCTGCGCCGCACCAACAACAACCTGGCCGACCTGATCTTCACAGACGTGCCCGGCCGCGTCGCCAAGCAGCTGCTTCAGCTGGCTCAGCGGTTCGGTACCCAGGAGGGCGGCGCACTGCGCGTGACGCACGACCTCACGCAGGAAGAGATCGCCCAGCTCGTCGGCGCATCGCGGGAAACCGTCAACAAGGCGCTCGCCGACTTCGCTCACCGCGGCTGGATTCGCTTGGAGGGCAAGAGCGTTCTGATCTCCGACTCGGAACGACTGGCCCGCCGCGCGCGCTAGGGATTCGGGTGTAGTTGGTTGCGTTCACGCGACGAACTACACCGAAATCACGCGCGTAGGTAGTCGAGCTGCGCCTGGACGCTCCATTCCGCTACGTCCCAGAGCTTCTCGTCGACGTCGGTGTAGACGTGCTCTACGACCTGGCGGACGGTGGCGTCCTCGCCCAGCACGCGCAAGGCGGCGCGCACCTGCTCGAGCCGCTCCTGGCGATGGGCGAGATACCCGGCGCTGACCGCTTCCAGATCGTCGAGTTCGGGACCGTGGCCCGGCAGCACCGTGCGAGGGCCCAGCCCGCGCAGCCGCTGCAGCGAATCCAGATACTGGCTCAGGCTGCCGTCTTCCTTGTCGATGACCGTGGTGCCGCGCCCCAGCACGGTGTCCGCGGTCAGCACCGCACCCTTCCCGTCGCTGCGCTCGCCCCGGATGTCGTCGAGGACAAACGACACTGAGTCGGCCGTATGCCCCGGCGTGGCCATCACCGTGATGCGCAGGCCCGCGGCGTCGATGACCTCACCGTCCGTCAGCGGCCCGCCGAGGCCGCGCAGAAATCCGCTGCCGACAGCCCGCACGACCGCCCCGGTACGGTCGACGATCTTGTCGATGGCGCCGGTGTGGTCCTCGTGCCGGTGGCTGATCAGCACCAGCGGGATGCTGCCCAGCTCCGCGATACGCGCAATGTGCTCGTCGTCCTCGGGCCCGGGATCGACCACGACCATCTCGTCGCTGCCGGATCCGCGCAGCACCCAGGTGTTGGTGCCCTCCAACGTCATCAGGCCGGGGTTGTCGCACAGCAGCACCGACGCAGAGTCGGTCACCGGGCGCAGTAGCCCGTACGCCGGATGCTGCAGCGTCACGCCACCTCTGCCTGATCGTCGCTCACGCGACCTCGACAATCAGCTCGACCTCGACCGGCGCATCCCTCGGCAATTCGGACACCCCCACCGCCGAGCGCGCGTGCGCGCCGGCCTCCCCGAACACCTCACCGAACAATTCGGATGCGCCGTTGACGATGCCCGGCTGACCGTTGAACCCCGGCGCGGAGGCGACGAACCCGACCACCTTCACAACACGGGTGACCGCGTCGATGCCGACCAGCGCGTGAACCGCGGCCAGCGCGTTCAGCGCGCACACCCGGGCCAGGTCGCGAGCCTGCTCGGGGCTGACTGCGCCGCCGACCTTGCCCGTCTGCAGCAGCTCACCGTCCCGGATCGGCAGCTGACCGGCGGTGTAGACCAGGTTGCCGGTGCGGACCGCGGGTACATAAGCCGCCAGCGGCGCCACCACCGGAGGCAGCTCGATGCCGAGTTCGGTCAGCCGGGCCGCTGGCGTGCTCATTTCGGTCGTTTGAGGTAGGCGACGTGCTGTTCGCCCGTGGGACCCGGCAGCACCGACACCAGCTCCCAGCCGTCCTCTCCCCACTGGTCGAGAATCTGCTTGGTGGCGTGGGTCAGCAGCGGGACGGTGGCGTACTCCCAGCGGGTCGATTCGGTCATGTGGCCGAGCTTATCGGGCAGCGATCGGGAGTTGGCTAGCATGCACGGGTGGCTTCCACTACCAATGGCGGTAGATCCGTCGGCTGGCCGTCGCGGCTGAGCAAAGCCCGGTTGCACTTCGTCACCGGCAAGGGCGGCACCGGCAAGTCGACCATCGCCGCCTCGCTGGCGTTGGCTCTGGCCGCGGGCGGACGCAAGGTCCTGCTGGTGGAAGTCGAAGGGCGCCAAGGCATTGCGCAGCTGTTCGACGTGCCGCCGCTGCCGTATCAAGAGGTCAAGATCGCGACCGCCGAGGGCGGTGGTCAGGTCAACGCGCTGGCGATCGACACCGAGGCCGCGTTCCTCGAATACCTCGAAATGTTCTACAACCTCGGCCTGGCCGGCCGGGCCATGCGAAGGATCGGAGCCGTCGAGTTCGCGACCACGATCGCGCCGGGCCTGCGCGACGTGCTGCTGACCGGCAAGATCCGCGAGATCGTGACCCGCGCCGAGAAGGGCAAGCAGCCCGTCTACGACGCCGTCGTCGTCGACTCGCCGCCGACCGGTCGCATCGCACGGTTCCTCGACGTCACCAAGGCGGTGTCCGACCTCGCCAAGGGCGGCCCGGTGCACGGGCAGGCCGAGAGCGTGGTCAAGGTGCTGCACTCGGAGATGACCGCCATCCACCTCGTCACGCTGCTGGAGGCGCTGCCCATCCAGGAGACTCTGGAGGCCATCGACGAGCTGAAGGACCTCGGGTTGCCGATCGGCAGCGTCATCGTCAACCGCAACATCCCCGCCTACCTGCCCGCCGACGCGCTGGCCAAGGCCGCCGAGGGCGACATCGACGCCGACGCCGTTCGCGCCGGCCTGGGCGAAGCCGGAATCACGTTGTCCGACACCGACTTCGCTGGGCTGCTGACAGAGACGATCCAGCACGCCACCCGGATCATGGCCCGTGCCGAAAGCGCCGAGCAACTCGACGCGCTGGATGTCGCGCGGCTGCAGCTGCCGCAGATCACCGACGGTGTGGACCTCGGCAGCCTCTACGAACTCGCCGAAGAACTCGAACGCCAGGGGGTGCGATGATGAGTGCGACTCCACCGGCCCTCGACATGGGCTCGATTCTGCGGGACACGTCGAACCGCGTCGTGGTCTGTTGCGGTGCGGGCGGTGTGGGCAAGACCACCACCGCGGCGGCGATGGCGCTACGCGCGGCGGAGTATGGCAGAACCGTCGTCGTGCTGACCATCGACCCGGCGAAGCGACTCGCCCAGGCGCTGGGCATCAAGACCCTGGGCAACACCCCGCAGCGTGTTCCGCTCGCCCCGGAGGTGCCGGGTGAGCTGCACGCGATGATGCTCGACATGCGCCGCACGTTCGACGAGATGGTCATCCAGTACTCGGGACCGCAACGGGCGCAAGAGATTCTGGACAACCAGTTCTATCAGACGGTCGCCACCTCGTTGGCGGGCACTCAGGAGTACATGGCGATGGAGAAGCTCGGCCAGCTTCTCGGCGAGGACCGGTGGGACTTGGTCGTCGTCGACACCCCGCCGTCGCGCAATGCACTGGACTTCCTGGACGCGCCAAAGCGGTTGGGCGGCTTCATGGACAGCCGACTCTGGAAGCTGCTGCTGGGTCCCGGTCGGGGGATCGGTCGCTTGGTCACGGGCGCGATGGGGCTGGCGATGAAGGCGCTGTCGACTGTTCTCGGCTCGCAAATGCTTTCCGACGCAGCGGCTTTCGTGCAGTCACTCGACTCGACGTTCGGTGGCTTCCGCGAGAAGGCCGACCGCACCTACGATCTCCTCAAACGCCGCGGCACGCAGTTCGTGGTGGTGTCGGCGGCAGAACCGGATGCGCTTCGCGAAGCTTCGTTCTTCGTCGACCGACTCTCCGAAGAGCACATGCCGCTGTCCGGCCTGATCCTCAATCGCACCCACCCGATGCTGTCGGACCTGCACGCCGAGAAGGCCGAGGAGGCCGCCGAGACCATCGAGAAGACCGATCCCGACTCGTTGACCGCTGCGGTGCTCAGGATTCACGCCGACAGGGCGTCCACCGCCAAACGGGAGATCCGGTTGCTGTCCCGGTTCACCGGCGCCAATCCGCATGTGGCGATCGTCGGTGTGCCGTCATTGCCGTTCGACGTGTCGGACCTGGAGGCGTTGCGGGCCATCGCCGATCAGATCACCGGCGAGGCTGCTTCCGCCGCGTAGTTCAGACCGCGTTGCGGTGCTTGCGCTGGGCGGCGAAGAACTCGGCCCAGGAAACCACCTCGGGATGCTGCTTGAGCAACGCGCGGCGCTGACGCTCGGTCATCCCGCCCCACACCCCGAACTCGACGCGGTTGTCGAGCGCGTCGGCGCCGCACTCGAGGATCACCGGGCAGTGTCTGCAGATCACCGCGGCTTTGCGCTGCGCGGCGCCGCGCACGAACAGTTCGTCGGGATCGGTCTGGCGGCATCGGGCCTGCGATACCCAGGCAATGCGGGCTTCGGCTTCAGCGCCGTGGACAACACTGTGAGCCGAGGACGTCATCGCGGTCCTGCGTACCGCGGGCCTAGTAGCTGACACCAGCGTTCCCTCCGTTCCAACCGCCCCCCGGCCAACACCGGTACGGCGCAGTCCCAGGTGTAGAACGCCTGCTGCGATCTACGCCACATTGCGTGGGGTCAGTGTGACCTGCATCGCACTGTTCGACCAAATTAGATGGTCACAGCCGTTCTGCGCAATACTCACGGGCCACTTTTTTGGGACGACCGTGCCGTCAGACAGCAAAATTGACGTCCGCGGCGCTCGGCGCGGCTTCCGGAACTGGCAATCGACCGTCCGAAGCTGCCGTTTTGCGACGTCGTTACGCTGTAGGTCATGCCGGAGAGCCAGCCGAGTCGACCGCCGACGACGGTTACGGTCATCAAGCTCGCCTGGTGCGTTCTGTTGGCCAGCGTGATCACCGCAGCCTTGATGTTTCCGCTCGTCGGCGGCTTCGGGCTGGTCTCGAACCGGGCCTCTGACGTCGTCGCGAACGGTTCGGCGCAGTTGGTGGAGGGCGAGGTACCGCAGGTCTCGACGATGGTCGACGCCAAGGGCAACGTCATCGCCTGGCTGTACTCGCAGCGGCGGTTCGAGGTGCCCAGCGAGCAAATCGCCAACACGATGAAATTGGCGATCGTTTCGATCGAAGACAAACGGTTTGCCGAGCACAACGGCGTCGACTGGCAAGGCACGCTGACCGGTCTTTCGGGATATCTGTCGGGAAATTTGGACACCCGCGGTGGTTCCACCATCGAGCAGCAGTACGTCAAGAACTACCAACTGCTGGTGCTCGCCCAGACCGAGGCGGAGAAGCGGGCGGCCGTCGAGACCACGCCGGCGCGCAAGTTGCGTGAGATCCGGATGGCGCTGACGCTGGACAAGACGTTCACCAAGTCGGAGATCCTGACCCGCTACCTGAACCTGGTGTCGTTCGGCAACGGCGCCTTCGGGGTGCAGGACGCCGCGCAGACGTACTTCGGCATCAACGCCTCCGATTTGAACTGGCAGCAGGCGGCGCTGCTGGCCGGCATGGTGCAGTCCACCAGCACGCTCAACCCGTACACCAATCCCGAGGGTGCACTGGCGCGTCGAAACCTCGTGCTGGACACCATGATCGAGAACATTCCCGAGGAGGCCGCGGCGCTTCGGGCGGCCAAAGAGCAGCCGCTGGGGGTGCTGCCGCAGCCCAAGGAGCTGCCGCGCGGCTGCATCGCCGCCGGCGACCGGGCGTTCTTCTGCGACTACGCGCTCGAGTACCTGGCGCGCGCGGGGATCAGCAAGGAGCAGGTCGCCAGGGGCGGGTACCTGATCAAGACGACGCTCGACCCGGACGTGCAGGCCCCGGTGAAGTCCGCGGTCAACCAGTACGCCAGCCCGGACCTCGACGGTGTGGCGAGCGTGATGAGCGTGATCAAACCCGGCAAGGAGTCACACCCGGTCCTGGCCATGGCCAGCAGCCGCACTTACGGGCTCAACCTCGATGCCGGCGAGACCATGCAGCCTCAGCCGTTCTCCCTCGTCGGCGACGGCGCCGGATCGACGTTCAAGATCTTCACGGTGGCCGCGGCCATGGAGATGGGCATGGGCATCAACGCCCAGCTCGACGTGCCCGCCCAGTTCCAGGCCAAGGGCCTCGGCAGCAGCGACACCCCGGGCTGCCCGCCCGCCACGTGGTGCGTGAAGAACGCGGGCAACTACCGCGGCACGATGAACATCACCGACGCGCTGGCCACCTCCCCGAACACCGCCTTCGCCAAACTGATCTCGCAAGTCGGTGTGCAGCGCAGCGTCGACATGGCGGTCCGGCTGGGGCTGCGGTCCTATGCGCTGCCGGGCACCGCGCGCGACTACGACCCCGGCAGCAACGAGAGCCTGGCCGACTTCATCAAGCGGCAGAACCTCGGCTCGTTCGTGCTGGGGCCGATCGAGGTCAACGCACTCGAGTTCTCGAACGTCGCGGCGACGCTGGCCTCCGGCGGCATGTGGTGCCCACCGAACCCGATCGCGCAGGTCATCGACCGCCACGGTGAGGAAGTCTCGGTCACCACCGAGACCTGTGAGCAGGTGGTGCCCGAGGGCCTGGCCAACACGCTGGCCAACGCGCTGAGCAAGGACCACGAGGGCGCCGGCACCGCCGCGGCGGCGGCCGGTTCGGTCGGTTGGAACCTGCCGATGTCCGGCAAGACCGGCACCACCGAGGCCCACCGCTCGTCGGCGTTCCTCGGGTTCACCAACACGCTCGCCGCCGGGAACTACATCTACGACGACTCCACCTCGCCCGGTGAACTGTGTTCGTTCCCGCTGCGCAAGTGCGGCTACGGCAACCTGTACGGCGGCAACGAGCCGGCCAGGACATGGTTCAGCGCGATGAAGCCGATCGCCAACAACTTCGGTGAGGTCCGGCTGCCGCCGACGGATCCGCGCTACGTGGAGGGCGGTCCCGGGTCACGGGTGCCCAGCGTCTCGGGCCTGACGGAGGCCACGGCCCGGCAACGGCTGCGTGACGCCGGCTTCCAGGTGTCTGATCAGGCCGCGTCGGTGAACAGTTCGGCGCCACGAGGGTCGGTCGTCGGCACGGCGCCGAACGGGCAGACCGTGCCCGGTTCGATCATCACGATCCAGGTCTCCAATGGCATTCCGCCCGCACCGCCGCCTCCGCCCGCGGGGATACCCGGGATTCCGGGGCTTCCGGCGCCGGTGGGTGAAACGGTGGTGGAGATCCCCGGCCTGCCGCCGATCACCGTGCCGGTGCTCGGCCCGCCACCACCGGCGCCGCCCCCACCGTGACCGGCTGGGCTTGCGCGCGCCGGACGGGTGAAGGCGGTCACCGCGCGCGACTGGCAGTAGGCTCTGCAGCATGTCCGCCCGTTCGACGATCCTGAAGAACTCCGCCGCGGCGTCAGCCGGTGCGTTGGTGGCCGGCATCGGCTATGCCTCGCTGATCGAGCGCAACGCCTTCGCCGTGCGGGAATTGACGATGCCGGTGCTCTCGCCGGGGTCGTCGCCGTTGAAGGTGCTGCACATCAGCGACATCCACATGCGTCCCGGACAGCGACGCAAACAGGCCTGGCTGCGCGACCTGGCGACTCTGGAACCCGACCTGGTGGTCAACACCGGTGACAACCTGGCGCACGCCAAGGCTGTGCCGGCGGTCGTGCAGTCGCTGTCGGAGCTGCTGTCGGTCCCGGGCGTTTTCGTGTTCGGCAGCAATGACTATTTCGGACCCCGGCCGAAGAACCCGCTCAACTACATCACCCGGCCCGGTCACCGCATCCACGGTGAACCGCTGCCCTGGCAGGACCTGCGGGCGGCGTTCACCGAGCGCGGCTGGCTCGACGTGACGCACACCCGCCGTGAGCTGGACGTGCAGGGCCTGCACATCGCTGCGGCCGGCGTCGACGACCCGCATCTGTCGCGGGACCGCTACGAGACCATCGCCGGGCCGGCCAGCCCCGCCGCCAACCTCACGTTGGGACTGACCCACTCGCCCGAGCCGCGAGTCCTCGACCGGTTCGCGGCCGACGGGTACCAGTTGGTGATGGCCGGCCACACGCACGGCGGGCAGTTGTGCCTGCCGTTCTACGGCGCCCTGGTGACCAACTGCGGCTTGGACCGTTCGCGGGTCAAGGGCCCGTCACGGTGGGGCGTGCGCACGCAACTGCACGTCTCGGCGGGCATCGGCACCTCGCCGTACGCTCCGCTGCGGTTCTGCTGCCGGCCCGAGGCCACGCTGCTGACCCTCGTCGCGGCGCCGATCGGCGGTCGCGACGCAGACACTCGGGCGGGCATATCCCATCCGAGCGTCTCCGTGCGGTGACCGACAAGTCCTCAACAGCCAGTCGCAGCGGTCCACGCACGTGGGTACACGATGCGGTCCGGTTGATCGAGGCCGACGCGCGCCGTAGCGCCGACACTCATCTGCTGCGGTATCCGCTGCCGACGGCCTGGTCCGACCGCTGCGACCTGCAGTTGTATCTCAAGGATGAGACGACCCACATCACCGGCAGCCTCAAGCACCGGCTGGCGCGCTCACTGTTTCTGTACGCGCTGTGCAACGGCTGGATCGACGAGAACACCACGATCATCGAAGCCTCTTCGGGCTCGACAGCGGTGTCGGAGGCGTACTTCGCGGCGCTGCTCGGCTTGCCGTTCATCGCCGTGATGCCGTCCTCGACGAGCGCCAGCAAGATCGCTCTGATCGAATCACAGGGTGGGCGTTGCCATTTCGTGGCGGAGTCCAGTCAGGTTTACGCCGAGGCGGAACGACTCGCCGAAGAGACCGGCGGGCACTACATCGATCAGTTCACCAACGCCGAGCGGGCCACCGACTGGCGTGGCAACAACAACATCGCCGAGTCGATTTTCGAGCAGATGCGCGACGAGGCGCATCCGGTGCCCGACTGGATCGTGGTGGGTGCCGGCACCGGCGGCACCAGCGCGACCATCGGCCGTTACATCCGCTATCGACGCCACGCGACCCGGCTGTGCGTGGTCGATCCGGAGAACTCGGCGTTCTTTCCCGCCTACGCGCAGGGCCGCGCTGATGTGGTGACCGGGATGTCGTCGCGGATCGAGGGTATCGGCCGACCGCGGGTGGAGCCGTCGTTCCTGCCCGGCGTGGTCGACCGCATGGTGGTCGTGCCGGATGCCGCCTCGGTGGCTGCCGCGCGGCACGCCAGCAGGGTTTTGGGCCGGCGGGTGGGCCCGTCGACCGGAACCAACCTATGGGGGTCGTTCGGGCTCTTGGCGGAGATGATGACCGCAGGGCGCAGTGGTTCGGTGGTGACGCTGCTGGCCGACAGCGGCGACCGCTACGCGGACACCTACTTCTGCGACGAGTGGCTGACCAACCACGGGTTGGACGACTCGGAGTTCGCGTCGGTGTTGGACGAGTTCGAACGCTCGGGACGCTGGTCCTGATCGTCGGCCGCGCCACTCAGCGGGCCGTCGGAGGTGAGGAACAGCCACACCGCGGCGAGCACGAAGAAACCCAGATAGATGGATGCGCCAAGACCAGTCATCTCGTCCTCGCTTCGTCGGTTCCTGCCGTCAGTGTGCATAACGCCACCGACAACCCCGTTGCTTCCCTCGGCGTGTCGTGATGTACGCCTCTGCGCGGACGCCAAGCCGGCCCATGCCCTACTACGTTTCCGGTATGGACCGCCTCCGGGATGAGCTGCGCCGCCCCGCGGTGTGGCTGATTCCGGTGGTGGTGGCCGCGGCTCAGCTCGCAGGCACTGCCGGACCGCGTCACCGCCGGGGACCCGACCTGCACTGGGTGCCGCTCAACTGGTTCGGCTATCTGCTGCTGATCGCCGGCCCGGTGGCGCTGCTGTTGCGCACCGTCTACCCGTACGCCGTGCTGCTGACGGTGATCGCGATCACCATGGTCTACCTGGCAGCGGGGTTCCGGGTCGGACCGGTCTTCGCATCGCTGATCGTGGCGTTTCTGACCGCGGCCGTCACGGGCCCACGCTGGCGTAGCTATCCCCTGCCCCTGCTGGGCTGGGCAGCTGTGGTCTGGCTGATCCCAATGCTCCGGGGCGAGGAGCCACCACCCACCGTCGCGATCGGCGCGATCGCGGCGTGGCTGATCGTGCTCGTCGCAGTCGCCGAGGGCATCCGGCAGCGACGCGCGGTGATCGACGCGCGTCGGCAGCGCAAGGCCGCGATGGCGCGGGAGGCGCAGTCCGAGCAGGAGCGCCAGGCCACCCAGGCGCGGCTGTCCATCGCGCGAGAGCTGCACGACGTACTGGCGCACAGCCTGTCGATGATCAACGTGCAGTCGTCGGTCGCGCTGGAATTGCTCGACCAGCATCCGGAGCGGGCCGGGCCTGCGCTTGCCGCCATCAAAGACGCGAGCAGGCAAGCGATTTCGGATGTGCACTCGTTGGTTGACGCGCTGCGCACCGAGCAGGGCCAACCGACGGCGCCGACACCCGGCATCGCCGATCTGGATGGACTGGTCGGCGCAGCCCGCGCGACGGGGCTGACGGTGACCACGGCCGTGCGGGGCGAACCCCGTCCGGTGCCCGCGGTGATCGACGTCGCCGCGGCCCGCATCGTGCAGGAGTCATTGACGAACGTGGTACGGCATTCGACTGCCGAACATGCCGCCGTCACAGTCACTTACGGGCCCGACACGTTGGCCGTCGTGGTCGACAACGACGGACGCCCTCTGAACTCCGGGCCACCGTCGGGAGGAAGTGGCATCGTCGGCATGCGAGAGAGGGCACGTGCGCTCGGCGGCGACCTGTCGGTGCACCGGCATCCCGGCGGCGGATTCAGCGTACTTGCCTCGCTTCCGCTGGCATCCGAAAGTGCCGACGCGACATGACGATTCGGGTGGTCATCGCTGACGACCAGGCGCTGGTGCGGGCGGGCTTCGCGGCACTGCTCGACGCACAGGACGGCATCGAGGTGGTCGCGGAGGCCGACACCGGAGCCGCTGCGCTGGCGTCCGCACGCGAATTCCGACCCGACGTGGTCTTGATGGACATCCGGATGCCGGAGATGGACGGGTTGGCGGCAACGCGCGAGATCGTGGCCGACCCGGCGCTGAGCGGGGTGCGGGTGGTGGTGCTGACGACGTTCGAACTCGACGAGTACGTGTTCGAGGCGATGCGCGCCGGGGCGAGCGGCTTTCTGGTCAAGCACACCGAGCCGATTGAACTGGTACGGGCGGTGCGGGTGGTCGCCGAGGGCGACGCGCTGCTGTCGCCGTCGGTGACGCGTCGGCTGGTGGCGGAGTTCGCCGCCAGGACCAAGGCGCCCGCCGGGTCGCCGGCCGTACTGGCCGACTTGACGACGCGGGAGCGCGAGGTGATGGCACTGGTTGCCGAGGGCCTGACCAACGCCGAGATCGGCGGGCGGTTGTTCATGAGCCCGGCCACGGCGCGGACCCACGTGAGCCGGATCCTGACCAAGCTGGGCGCCCGCGACCGCACCCAGCTGGTGGTGATCGCCTACGAGACCGGCCTGGTACGGCCGGGATGGCAGGGCTGACCCATCGCCCTACGTTCGCGGACGTAGCGCAGTTGCCGACCGTAGGCCGATGCGGCGCCCGCACCGTCAGCGGCAGGCTCGATCCCATGAACATCAACGAAATCGCCCCCACCGCAACCACATTTCTCGCCGAGCATGGCGGCCGGTTCGCCGATCATGACTGGAACCCGTGGTTCCTGCTCATTCCGCTGACGTTCTGGACGCTTGTCATCATCGGCATCGTCTACGTCGCGCGCCGTTTCCGCGGCAGCCATGGCATTCGCACGCTGCGTGACTCCTACGCCAAGGGCGAGGTCACCGAGGCCGAGTACCGCGAGCGTCTGGCAGTGCTGAGGGAAACCCGCCGCTAGCCCCCGTTCGCTAGCGTGACGCCTCAGCCGGGCTCGCGATTTCTACACCAGGGTCGTCCTTCGGGAACGAATCACAGCCCTGGTGTAGAAGTCGCGGTCGTCGACGGAGACCGCGGTAAGCGTTTGGCCTCGCACCCCGCCGGTGCGATACGCTGTCGTGGCTTCACGCGGGGTGTGGCGCAGCTTGGTAGCGCGCTTCGTTCGGGACGAAGAGGTCGTGGGTTCAAATCCCGCCACCCCGACAAGTAGAGGGCATCGGCTCGGTGAATTCGCTGAGCGAGCAAGTCGAGTGACTCACGCCGGCGGTTCGGCGCCGAAATGTGTTTGACCGGCGGGAACGCCGGGTATTGAGCAGGGCGTGACGAAACCGTCGACGCGAGTCGAGCCTGCTCTGCCGAAGGCCGTCGGGCCGCTGTCCGCCGCAATCATCGACCTCCTCCAGCGAGGCCGGCCGGCACTGCACGCGCGTCCGATCGATGTTCCGATGTGCGAGGCGGACCCGTACGGGTTGGACCTTCAGCTCGCCCTCTACATCTGCTACGAGCTGCACTACCGCGGTTTCGCCGGGGTGAGCCCGCGGTGGGAGTGGAATCCCGCGCTGCTGCACCTGCGCGGCAGGTTCGAGGAGTCGTTCCTCAGCGCGGTGCGCCAGGACGTCGGCGAGATCGCCGAGGGCGAGACCGCGGAAGCCGAGATGGACAAGCTGTCGATCGAACCGGTCGACGGCGAGGGTCCGTCGTATCACCTGCGCGACAAGGGCACCTGGGAGCAGATGCTCGAGTACTTCGTGCACCGCTCGGTGTACCACCTCAAAGAGGGCGACCCGCACGCCTGGACCATCCCGCGTCTGGCCGGCCACGCGAAGGCCGCCTTCGTCGCGGTCGAGTTCGACGAGTTCGGCGGCGGCCGCGGTGAACACGTGCACCAACACCTGTACGCCGAGCTGATGAATGCGGCCGGCCTGGACTCGTCGTATCTGGGCTACCTCGATCACGTGCCCGCCGACGCGTTGGCGTCGGTGAACCTGATGTCGCTGTTCGGGTTGCATCGGGAGTTGCGCGGCGCTTCGATCGGACACTTCGCGTCCACGGAGATCACTTCGTCGCCCGGCTCACGGCGGCTGGTGGAGGCATTGCGCCGGATGGGCGCCCCCGACGCCTGCGTGGCGTTCTACCAGGAGCATGTGGTGGCCGACGCCGTCCACGAGCAGGTGGTGCGCACCGATGTCGTCGGCGACCTCGTCGCCAGGGAACCGCATCTGGACCGCGACGTCGTGTTCGGCATCCGGGCGCGCGATGTGGTCGAGGAGCGGCTGGCCAAGCATCTGATGGACAGCTGGACCGACAACCGCTCGTCGCTACGCCGACCGCTTGGCTGACGCCTTGGCCGGCGCGCGGCCCGGCCGACACCGGTGACTGGTGTCGCACAACGGATAATCCTTGCTGCGCCGGCAGGTACAGACGGCCACCATGAACCGGTCCGATTCCACCACCTGCCCGTCGGGCATCTCGATGCGAACCGGTCCCTGCACCATCAGCGGGCCGTTCGGCACCACCCGCACGATCCGGGGTTCGGCGTCACTCACGGCTTGTCCGCCCGGATCACCAACAGTTCCTCTTCGCGACGGCCGGGTTCGAGGCGGCCCGTTCCCTCGAGCCACTCGGCCCGCGAGATCAGCACCGGGCCGAACGGTATCCATTGCCGCGCAACGATTTCGGCGTCGAGTCCGACGCTGGCTAGTGCACCGAGCGTCCGGCGCGGATCGGCGAACTCCGACTGCACCAACAACAGGCTGCCGCCGTGGTCGAGGATTTCCGGAACCGCCGCACACAGCGGGTCGAGCACCAGTCGACCGTCGCACCCGGCGTCCCAGGCGCGTGCGGGTCCGACGTGGGCCGGAAGCGGATTGCACGCGGCGGCCGGATCGTGCGGCACGTACGGCGGATTGCAGACGACCAGATCGAAGGGACCGAATTCGGCTGCCCGCGCCCATGATCCGAGATGCACGTCGACGTTGACTCCGGCCCCTAGAGCGTTGGCCCTCGCACATCGCACTGCGCGCGGACAGATGTCGAGAGCGGTGACCGATGCGGCACCCTGCTCGGCGGCACCGACGGCGACGACGCCGCTTCCCGTGCACAGATCGACGACGTGCCGGCCGCGTGCCAGCGCGGTGCCGTCCATGACCTCGATGAGCAGTCGCGAATCTTCCTGCGGGGCGTAGACGCCCTCGTCCGCAACTAAGGGGTCGCGGACGTCGGTGTATGCGGTTGTCACATCGGCCTTTCGACAGGGTCAGCTGCTGCTGCGATCCAGCACTGCCGGTGTTAATGCCCGGTCCCCCGCTGGTTGAAACGTCGGCCACCGTTTTGCCGGGCCACCGTGCGGGCATCCGACCACCGTGCAAGCCTCCGATATCGCCGCGTTGCCCGTCCGCTTCGGCGCCGCCCTTCGTCACCGTCGGCTTTTTCACCCGTCGGGTGTGATGGCCGAGGGCATCCTCGAACGTGTCGCCCCGGAGGGTGAGGGGCTACCGATGAACTCCTGTGACGTCATCGCGCGGGTGTCCAAGGGGGTTGGCCTGCCCGGCGCGACCCCCGACATCGCCGGGCTGGCGTGGCGGATACCGCCACCACCAGACCTCCGCTCCTGCAGCCCGTGGGACGTTCTGCTCGCGTCGACGCTCGCCGGGACTCGCATCGGGCTCGCACCGGCGGTTTCGTGGTCCGGCGCGACGTTCTCCAGCCTGATGCCGCTGCGCTACCACGACGGCCTGTGGTGGGTGCGGGCCCGCTTGGCAACTCGCATCGATGCACCGGGGCTGTCGTTGAGTGCCGTCGAGAAACAGATCACGTCAACCGGAATCACGTTCACGGTCGACCAGGCGTCGGGCACCGGAGGCTTTCGGCCGTTGGCCCGGCTCACGCTTCGCCACGTCGACCCCAGCTGCGACGACATCGCGTTCGACCCAGCCCTGCACAGCGACCCCGAGGTGGAACTGGCGCCGCGCTGGCTCGGCGACTTCCGACGCGCGGCCTACAAGCGCAGCAGGCAGGGCCGAGACGCCGAATGATCAGGCCGTCGGCTCCCCGCCGGACTCCGCGACGTCGGGCGCCTTCTCCCGGGTAGCCATGCCACCCTCGCCGCCCTCGTCTTTCGGTCCGGTGCGTTGCGCCTTGCGCTTGTCCCGCTCGTCGGCGTCGTCGTCGTCGTAGATGCCTTTTCCTGTCGGCATATCGGTCCTTTCGTCCTTCGATGAGCTACCCGCCGGCTCCGCGTTTCAACCTCGATCCCCGGGGTATGTGCAGCGCACTGCGACCCGGAAGGCCATGCACATGGATGCCCTGACATTTCTTCGTGACGACCACAAGAGCGTGCTGGGCATGCTCGAGGTCCTCGACGGTGCGCCGTCGGGAACCGGCGCCGAGATGAGCGGTCTGCGCACCATGGTGACCAACTTGGTCATCGCCGAGTCTCAGCACGAGGCGATCGAGGAACAGTTCTTCTGGCCCGCGGTGCGTGATGCGATCGGCGACGGGCTCGTCGACGAAGCCATCGCCCAGGAGCAGGCCGGCAAGCACTTGCTTCAGACCCTCGAGGACAAAGAGCCCGGTGACCCCGAATACCACGATGCACTCGCGGAATTCGTCAAGGTCGGCCGTGAGCACATCCTCTACGAACAGGACGTCGTATGGCCGGCGTTCGAGGCGGCGGTCAGTCGCGAGGAGCGCGAAAAGATCGGTGAGAAGCTGGAGGCGGCCAAGAAGATCGCCCCGACCCGACCGCATCCCGACACCCCGGGTAGCTCAGTGGTGCAGAAGACGATGGGGTTGGGGGCCGCGGTGATGGACCACGTGCGCGATGCGGCCAGTGGCCGCGAAGCCGACAATCCGCCGGATCCGCAGCAGCACTGACCGCATCGGCGGCGAATCAGCTTGTCGCTGTGTGCTGTTCGTGGGTGAACGGCTTTTCACTCTGCACCGCGGGCTGGCCCTCCGGACACCGCTCGGCGCCCTTGTTCTCCCGCTTCTTGGTGCCCAGCCACTGTTGGTTGGGCTTCTCGACGTACTCCCACTCCATGCCCTCGGGCCACGGTCCCTGGCCCTCATTCCACGGGCCCCGCACCGAGCCCTGCCCGTTGGACATGTTGAAGGCCACGTTCTGGAACCGATCGTCGCCGGGCAGTTGGCCGGGCGGGAAGTTCACCGGTAGCTCGTTGAGCGCGGCGGTGAACTGCTGGAAGTGCGCCACCTCCCTGGTCATCAGGAACGTCAGGGTGTCCTGCACACCGGGGTCGTCGGTGAACTGCTTGAGGTACTCGTAAACGATCTTGGCGCGCGACTCCGCGGCCAGGTTGCTGCGCAGGTCGACGGTCGGATCGCCGTTGGCGTTGACGAACGTGCCCTGCCACGGCACCCCGGCGGAATCCTTGACGTCCGGCCCGCCGCCGCTCAGCGCGAAGTACAGCGGGTTGACCGCGACGCTGTGAATGATGTCGTCGCGCCCGTCCTTGCTGGCGATCGCGGGCATCCAGTCGCACCGTTCGTTGGCCATTTTCAGATCATCGTTGAGGCCGTCGAGCAGCATGGTGATCATCGAACCGACCATCTCGAGGTGGCTGAACTCCTCGGTGGCGATGTCCATGAACAGGTCGTACATCTTCGGGTTCTTCTGGCGCAGCACGAACGCCTGAGTGAAGTACTGCATGGCGGCCTTCAGCTCGCCGTTGGCGCCGCCGAACTGCTCCTGCAGCAGGCTGGCGAACCGGGGGTCCGGCCGCTCGACGCGAACCTCGAACTGAAGATCTTTGTTGTGAATGAACATTGAGCCTCCCGGGCTGTGTGGTTGGCAGGTCGGCGCGGGATACCCGGGGGTGCGTCCGCCAAACGGGATTTGCAGCGTTTCATCGGCGGAAGTCAGCGCTCGATTTTGCAGCTTTGGCCGTTCGCCCCGCGGCATCACAACCGCTGGCGCAAGATTCAGCCGCTACGCGGATCGACCAGCGGTCTAGCCCGAAGCGGTGCGCAACTTGTCGAGCAGCGGCGCGGCCGCCTCCTTGAGGAACTGTTCCTGGCCCTCGTCGCCGATCTGAACGAGCGCGATGTCGGTGAAGCCGGCTTCCCAGTACTTGCTGATCGCTTCGACGATCGCGTCGAGGTCGGGTCCGCACGGGATGGACTCGGCGACATCCTCGGGCCGCACGAATTGGGTGGCCCCGTCGAAACCGGCGGTCGTCGGGAGGTCGGAGTTGACGGTCCATCCGCCGCCGAACCACCGGAACTGGTCATGAGCCCGTCGCACAGCGGCTTCTTTGTCCGTATCCCAGCAGATCGGTATCTGCCCGACGACGCGTGCGTCGCCCGGCAGTCCGGTCGCGCGCCTTGCCTCGTGCCAGGCGTCGACGAGATCCTTGTTCGGCTCAGTGGCAATCAGGTGATCCGACAGCGGCGCGAACGTCTCGACCGATCGCTCACCCGAAACCGCGGTGGCGATGGCAACCGGCGTCTGCGGGAGGTCCCACAATCGGGCGGAGTCCACCTCGAAATACTCGCCCTTCCAGTCGACGAGCTCGCCGGTGAACAACTCCCGGATGATCTGGATCGCTTCGCGCAGCATGTCCTGGCGCCGGGCCACCGTGGGCCAGCGCTTCCCGACGACGTGTTCGTTGAGGTTCTCGCCGCTGCCCAGTCCCAGGGTGAAGCGGCCGTCGGCGAGGATCTGCAAGGTGGCCGCCTTCTGGGCGACGACTGCGGGGTGGTAGCGCATCGTCGGGCAGGTGACGTAGGTGAACAGCTCGACCCGCTCGGTCGCGTGCGCGACGGCCCCCAGCACCGACCAGGCGTACGGTGCGTGCCCCTGCGACGACAACCACGGGAAGTAATGGTCGGAGGACACTTCGAAGTCGAACCCCACGCGTTCCGCCGAAACCGCATAATGGACAAGCTCTTTTGGCCCGCTCTGCTCTGTCATCAAGGTGTAGCCGAACCGCGTCATGGGTCGGGAGTACCCGAGCCCCAACCGCGGAAAACGGCTGGTGCCCCGGCTACAGTCTGGCCTTCACCGCCGCCGAGAGCCGCGCGCCGTCGGCCTTACCGGCCGCGATCGCC